>NZ_CP113162.1:2955322-3271440 GCF_029030725.1 [Pseudomonas] carboxydohydrogena | reverse complement strand
TTCGTTTGCTTTTCTGGTTTGAAGTTTCTGGTTGGTTTGGCGGTCAATATGTCTCCCTCCGCATCCCGTCGCAGACAGCTTCCCGTTCGGCGCGAACGCGCCGGCGGCGATCACTGGTTTTGAGACGAGAGCGAAAGGGTTAGCGTGGACTTGGATGCGTACTGGGAGGCCGCAACACGCGATGGCGCAGGGCGCACGGGGGATGCCTTTCAGCCGGACCGGCGTGAGTTGCGGAGTCTGCCGTTGCGGAGTGAAGGCCGAGAATGTCGAAACACGTCTCGAAAGGCATAATGCTCCCCCCTCTCGCTACGGGGCCGCAGCGAGCTTTAAGTCGTTCCAGTTTTTAAATCGCGGCTGCCTGGCGCCCAACGCCCTCGCCGTCTTGTGACCCGTCTGCCCGTACCGTTCCTCTACATTCCCCGGCGCCAATGAAGGGGGCTGCGCTGCGTTCCGGCTTTTCTCCCGTGCCCGTGACCCGGACGGGGAAGACGAATTCCGACATAGCAAGCCATTCTCACAAACCGTGTGAGTGTCCTTCTCCATCATCGCTGAGGAAGCGTCGCTAAACCTGCACTTTGATTTGCACGTTCGCCCTTGGCTTTTCGATCAAGGGCGCCTTGTTTCACCAAGGGCCGTTCGATCCGATCAGCCGCGGGGCGCCGCGACGGCTTAAGAAATACACGAGGCTAAACTTCCCGCAATGGAATGATTTTTGGCGCGTGACGAAAAAATTTGCGCCCTCATGGCGCGGTGTTGGCGCGGGCCGCGAAGCGCATCGCCAACTTTTTGAATCTCCGGACAGATTCGTGAGCGCCTGGCATTGTCACAAAACTTCGATACGCCAAAATAAATTCATAAATCATTTACGATTCACCGGAGCGGTGCGGCGCTTTCAAAGTGGTCTGGCGCGCTATGCCGATAAGTGATTATCGAGTCGCGCTAATTTCTGTTCATCGCAACAGGGTAGCTTTGAGTGCGCCGATGCGCGCATGCGACGCGGCTATTGACAGCGCGAAACCGCGCGGACGCGCGATGCAGGGCGCGAGAGCGGCGTGTGAGTGATTGCTTTTTTGCAAACATCGTGTGCGCGATGTGACGTGCCGCCGCACAGGAATGGTCATGCGCGCATTGTGCGGTGCGATCCCAAAAACAAAAGGCCCGGCATTACCGGGCCTTCGATACGTCCTGCGGAGGCAGGGATGATGGATCTGACAGGTTACTTGGCGAGTTTGGCGATCTGCGCGGTGAGGCGCGACACCTTCCGGCTCGCATTGTTCTTGTGAATGATGTTGCGCTGAGCAGCGCGCATCAACTGCGGCTCGGCCTGCTTCATCGCTTCAACGGCAGCCGCGCGGTCGCCCTTCTCGATCGCAGCCTCGACCGAACGAACCGATCCGCGCATCTGGGTGCGGCGAGATTTATTGATCGCAGTGCGGCGGGCAATCTTGCGGGTCGCCTTCTTGGCGGAAGTGGTATTGGCCATGGTCTCTTTGCGTCCTTCGGCGGCGCTCCGTTTAAGAGGCCGGGCTGGTCGTGCTCGGCCACACGGCCGATGCGATAATGATGATGTTCCGCGTCCCGGAAGCCTGCGCCTGTCAGAGAATGAGGGCGCGCCTCAAAGAACAGCGGCGGCCGGATTTCTCCGCCGCCAATTGGGCCTCCTTATAAGGGGGCGGCTTTCCACCGTCAACGACTTCCCCGGCCCGGGAACGGTCCGGATTCGAGGGAAATCGGGCGGATTCGGTTGAATTTTACGGCTTTGCCCGGTATTGCCGCTTCGTTGGCAAGGGGGGCTCATGATCCGCGGTCTGTTTCGCCTCATTGGCCTGCTGCTGCTGGCGGGGGCTTTCATCTTCATGGTTTACGACGGCGCGCGCTCGATCGCCGACCAGACCCTGCGTCTGACCCGCCTCGGCGACTTCTGGAACGACATCCATCAGGCGAGCCAGCGGGTCTTTCAGGCGAAGGTCGAGGAGACCTCGATGTTCCTGTGGGACCATGTCGTGAAGGTCGTGCTGCACCAGCCGGCCTGCGTGGTGCTGGGCGTCCTCGGCATCGCGCTTCTGGTGCTGTGCCGCCCGGCCAAGCCGTTGATCGGCTACGGGCGGGACTGAGCGGGCGTAACCTTTCGCGGCCGCCTGCGTAATACCTATATCCTCGTCACAGCGCAGGAGACCGCCATGTTCTTTGCCCGCAAGCCGCTCACCGTTCCGGCCGCCGCCGAGGCGCTGCCCGGACGGCCCGACCCGATCCCGACCGCGCGGACCCATTTCGTCAGCGGTCATGCGCTGAAAGGGCCGTATCCCGCAGGGCTGCAAACCGCGGTGTTCGGGCTCGGCTGCTTCTGGGGCGCGGAACGCAAGTTCTGGCAGCTCGGCGATGCGGTGTATGTCACCGCGGCCGGCTATGCCGGCGGCACGACGCCCAATCCGACTTATGAGGAAGCCTGTAGCGGCATGACCGGACACACCGAAGCGGTGCTCGTGGTGTTCGATCCGGCGAAAATCTCCTACGAGACGCTGCTGAAGACGTTCTGGGAAAGCCACGACCCGACGCAGGGCATGCGTCAGGGCAATGATATCGGCACCCAGTATCGCTCGGCGATCTACACGACGAGCGAGGCGCAGATGAAAGCCGCGCTGGCCTCGAAAGCGGCCTACGAGAAGGCGCTTTCGGAGCAGGGCTATACCGCGATCTCCACCGAGGTCGCGCCGCTGGAGCATTTCTATTTCGCCGAGGACTACCATCAGCAATACCTCGCCAAGAATCCGGGCGGCTATTGCGGCCTTGGCGGCACCGGCGTGTCCTGCCAGATCGGCACCGGCGTCAACGCCTGAATGAAAAGGCGCTGTCCCGGCAGGGACAGCGCCTGTCCCGTGCCATTGACCCTTTGTTAACCATAAGTGCTGCACACCGGGGCAAACCCCTTTCTTGAGAAAGGGCAAGCCCGGAGCGTTTGGTGCGCCCGTCTCGCGTGTCACTGATTGCCGTCACCCTGATTGCGCTCGCGATGTCGGGCTGCATGCGCGCCTCCGCGCCGCCTGCCGTTGCGCCGCGCGCCGATCTCGATGCGCTGATCTACAAGACCGCACCTTGCACGACGGCGCGCTGTGCGCCCGTGGCCGCGCCTGCGAACGCGGCGATCCCTGCGAATGTCGCCAATGCCTATGCCGCGACGGAAGGCCCTTACCGGCTGGACGCCGGCGACAAGCTGCGCATTGTCGTGTTCGGTCAGGAAGGACTGACCAACACCTACGCGGTCGATGCGGGGGGCTCCATCACGATGCCGCTGATCGGCGGCGTGCGTGCGAAGGGATTATCGCCGGCCGAACTCGCGGGCGTGATCACCGCGCGGCTGAAGCACGGCTATATCCGCGAGCCTTATGTGGCGGTGGAGATCGAGGCCTACCGGCCGTTCTTTATCCTCGGCGAGGTCACGGCGCCGGGCCAGTATCCTTACGTGCCGAACATGACGGCGGAAAGCGCGGTGGCGATCGCGGGTGGCTTCACGCCGCGCGCGCAGCGGCAGGACGTCAAGCTGACGCGCACCTATCCGGCGGGTCCCGTGACCACCACCGTGCCGCTTGCGACCACACTCAAGCCCGGCGACACCGTTCTCGTCGGCGAGCGCTGGTTCTAGAAGAACGGCGATTCACTCAGCCAGCCACGGCTCCAGTCGCCTTTCCATCCGGTGAGGCGGCCATGGCGGAATTGCAGATAAAGCGGGTCCTTGCGGAACAGAAAGCCATTGCCGTTGACCATGCGGACGACGGCGAAGGTCTCGTTGCCCGGCGATCCGCTCACATAAGTCAACGGCGCGCCGAGGGCCGCCCCCACGCTCTCGGCATCCATCCCGGAGGCAAGCGGCGTGGTGTTCGACAGCGTCGAGGTGAACGGGGGCCGTGCGCTGTCCCGCGCCATCGCGGATGAGGACAATGCGGCGCCTGTCGCGAGGGCGATGCAGGACGCGGCCATTACTGACCTCAAGCGGAAAATGACTTTCATCATGCTGCGATTGTTGCATTTCCGCGCCTGAAGGCAAGCGGGAATTGCCGCCGGTCAATCAGGATGCGGCACCTTGCCGGAATTTCAGAACCCGTCCGGCTTTCTTGCGCTGGGCGAGGCCGCGCGCATCCATGATTTCACGGCCAAGCTCGGCCTGGGTGAAAGGCTTCGGCAATTTCGTCACATTGTCGCCGGCGCCGCGCTCGAGTTCGGCGTAGCCGGTGGCGAGGATCACGGGAAGATCGGGCCATTGTGTCTTGATGTCGGTGATGAGTTGCAGCCCGGTCGTGTGTGGCATCGCCTGATCTGTGATGACGAGATCGATGTCGTTGTGGGTTTGCAGGATGGCGAGCGCTTCCTTCGCCGACGAGGCTGCCAGCCCGACATGGCCGAGGTCTTCCAGCATCGCGATGGTGTTGGTCAGCACCAGCATGTCGTCATCGACCGCAAGCACGACCAGCGATTTCTGATCGGGAGCAGGCAGGACAATCTGCAAGGCGGGCGGTGTGGCCGACAATTTCGGTTTGGCGACCGGCAGCCACAGTTCGGCGGTGGTACCCTTGCCGGCGGCGCTCTGGAGCACGAAGCGGCCGCCGCATTGTTCGGTCAGGCCGTGCACCATCGACAGGCCGAGGCCGGTGCCCTTGCCGGGCCCCTTGGTGGTGAAGAACGGCTCGGCCGCGCGGCGCAACGTGTCGGTGTCCATGCCGGTGCCGCCGTCCTCGACGCTGAGGCAGATGTATGGCCCCGGTGCGAGGGCCAGTCTGTTTTGCTCCGACACGCTTTCCTCGCGCGCGGCGATCACGATCTGGCCGCCGTCAGGCATGGCGTCGCGGGCGTTCACGGCGAGATTGAGCAGCGCCATCTCAAGTTGATTGGCGTCTGTCAGGGCCGGAGCGATGACCAGCGGAAATTGCGTCTGGATATCGATGGTCGGGCCGAGCGATCGTTGCAGCAGTTCGGTCATGCCGCGGATCAAAGTGGGAATATCGACCGCGGTCTGCACGAGGTCCTGCCTGCGGGCGAAAGCGAGCATACGCTGCGTCAGCGTCGAGCCGCGGCGGGCGCCCTGCATCGCGTTCTCAAGCAAAGAGTGCAATTTGGGGTCGTCCGGCAGCCGCTTGCGCATCAATTCGAGGCTGCCCATCACCGCCATCAGCAGATTGTTGAAATCGTGTGCGATGCCGCCAGTAAGCTGGCCGATGGCTTCCATTTTCTGCGAATGCAGCAGCGCCTCGCGGTGCTGATCGAGATTGAGCTGCGCGTTGCGCCGCTCGGTGAGATCCCGCGTGATCTTGGCGTAGCCAACGATGCTGCCGTCCGGAGCGCGGATCGGATCGATGATGACGTAGGCCCAGAATTTCGTGCCGTCCTTGCGGACACGCCAGCCTTCGCTCTCGAACTTGCCTTCTTTCCGTGCCGTCTCCAGCGCTCGTTCGGGCATGCCGTCGGCGCGATCGGATTCGGGATAGAAGCGGGAGAAATGGTGACCGATGATTTCGCTCGCCGTGTATCCCTTGAAGCGCTCAGCGCCGGGATTCCAGCTTGTGATGATGCCGTGGGGGTCGAGCATATAGATGGCGTAGTCCGTCACTGCTTCGACCAGCAGGCGGTAACGGCCATCGTCTGTCAGGGATGCGGCGTAACGGTCAGAAAATTCCATGACCCCTCGAAAAAACGGGGCTTTCCGTGAAGCCGCGTCCGCCTCACTAACATCGGCAAGCCTCGTTCGTTCCAGTCTTTTCCGCAGTCCCGGGGCCGGAAAACCGCCCGGATGGTTACTGGCGGGACGCGGGACGGGGCTGCCGAACCCGCCTGCGGGCATGCATCGGGTTATTTTCCCCGGCCGCCCCTCAAATGCCGGGTTGCGGGGGCCGGGCGGTGATGCCGGACGGCACGAAAATTCCGGAAACCGGGGAGCCGGTCCTCTGTTTTGCGGGGTCACGAAAATATTTTTTCGATGGTGCGAGAGGGTAAATGCCGGGTTCCGGCAGAAGGATATTCTCGCTGCGGTCCGGGACGCAGCACGGACATTTTCCTCGCTCATGCCCTTGCAAAAGAGCCTTCTCTCGCAGGCATAACTTGATTTTTCCAGATGTCACGAGCGGCTCGTATCGCGTTTGCATACGCCCATATGACGTAGCACAAAGGCGTTGTCCTTGGCCGAAACGGCGCGCAGGCGATGGCTCTTGCGGTGATGTTTCGAGACGGAGGACGCCTCCGCGGACCGGCGGGTTCGCGCTGCATCGAGAGCAAGGTTGCAATGACAAAACCATTCCCCGGCCCGGCCCTTTCCCAAGACCAGTGGCAGCAGATCAGTTCGCTGGCGACCACCCTGTCGCCGGAGCAGGCGACCTGGATCAGCGGCTACTTTTCCGGGGTCAGCGATTCTTTCCGCCTGAGAGCTGGCTCCGCCACGGCTTTGGCCGAGCGCGTGCCGGTGGCGGTCGAGACGGCCGCGCCCGCCGCCGCCAGCCGGACCCTGACCGTCCTTTATGCCAGCGAAACCGGCAACAGCGCGGCGCTCGCCAAGGCGTTCGCGCAGGACGCCACGGCGCAGGGCATCCACGCGACCGCCGTCAGCATGGCCGACTACAAGGTCCGCGGCCTGAAGGACGAGCAGGATCTCGTCGTCATCACCTCGACCCATGGCGAGGGTGATCCGCCGCAGGCCAGCGTCGGGTTCTTCGAGTTCCTGGAAAGCCGCAAGGCGCCGAAGCTGCCGCAGCTGCGCTTCGCGGTGCTGGCGCTCGGCGATTCGACTTACGAGAAATATTGCGAGGCCGGCAAGCGCATCGACCGCCGCCTTGAGGAACTTGGCGCGCAGCGCATCGCCGCCCGCGTCGATTGCGACGTCGATTATGAGGAGCCTGCTTCGGCTTGGCACGCGAATGTGCTGCGCGCCCTCGCGCCGGTTGGGCAGGCTTCGGCCGCTGCGCCGGTGGCCGCCTCGTCAGCCGTTACTCCCGCGCAAACGGCTGCCTTCGACAAGAAGAACCCGTATGCGGCGAGCGTGATCGACAACATCGTACTGACGGGCCGTGGTTCGAGCAAGGAAACGCGGCATATCGAATTGTCGCTGGCGGATTCCGGGCTGACCTATCAGCCGGGCGATGCGCTCGGCATCGTGCCGCGCAACGATCCGGCGCTGGTCGCGTCTCTGATCGAAAAACTGAAGCTGCAAGCCGACGCTCCCGTGACGGTGAAGCAAGAGACCCTGCCGCTGCATGAAGCGCTCGGCGGCGCTTTTGAGGTCACCGCCGCGACGCCGCGTTTCCTCGATCACTGGGCATCCGTCACCGGTTCTTCGGAACTGGAGCGGCTGCGCAGCCCGGAGGAGGGCGCGGCGCGCACCGCGTTCCTGCACAACCATCATATCCTCGACATCGTGAACCGCTTCCCGGCATCCGGCATCGAGCCTGCGACGCTTCTGGCGGGCCTGCGGCCGTTGCAGCCGCGGCTTTATTCCATCGCATCGAGCCTCGCGGCGACGCCGGAGGAAGTGCATCTCACGGTCAGCACCGTGCGCTACAACCTTCATGACGTGCCGCGCGCGGGCGTCGCCTCCGGCTATCTCGCCTCCCTGACGGGCGAGGACGCCACGCTTCCGGTCTATGTCCAGCCGAGCGCGCACTTCCATCTTCCCGCCAACGATGTGCCGATCATCATGATCGGCGCGGGCACGGGCGTCGCGCCCTATCGCGCCTTCATGCAGCAGCGCGAGGCGGAGGGCGCATCGGGCCGGTCGTGGCTGTTCTTCGGGGAACGAAATTTCCGCAGCGATTTCCTCTATCAGGTCGAGTGGCAGGCGCTGCTCAAGAGCGGCGCGCTGAGCCGGATGGATGTCGCCTTCTCGCGCGACGGCGCGAACAAGGTCTATGTGCAGGACCGCCTGCGTGAGCAGGGTCGCGATATTTATGCGTGGCTTGAAGATGGCGCGCGGATCTATGTCTGCGGCGATGCCACGCATATGGCCCCGGACGTGCACAAGGCGCTCGCCGGCGTAATCGAGGCGCATAGCGGATTGAGCCATGAGGCGGCGAACGAATATCTGAACGAGTTGCAGCGCGACCGCCGCTACCTGCTCGACGTTTACTGAGGGTGCGCGTGATGGATGTGAAAGTTGAAGTTGATCGCAGCCGCGATCGGTCGCAACCGCTCGACAAGCTCGGGCCGGACGAGACGCTGAAGGCCAATAGCGACCAGTTGCGCGGCACCATCGCCAGGAGTCTGGCGGACCCGATCACGCTGTCGGTCGATCCGAGCGACAACAAGCTGATGAAGTTTCACGGCATCTATCAGCAGGATGACCGCGATATTCGCGACGAACGCCGACGTCAGAAGCTGGAGCCAGCCTATGCCTTCATGGCGCGCGTGCGGCTGCCCGGCGGCGTTTGCAGCCCGAGCCAGTGGCTCAAGCTCGACGAACTCGGCCGCGCCTATGGCGGCGACACCGTGCGCCTGACCACGCGGCAGACCTTCCAGTTGCACCATGTGTTCAAGCACAATTTGCGCCCGGCGTTGCAGGGGCTGCGCGAGGTGCTGCTCGACACCAAGGCGGCCTGCGGCGACGACACCCGCGGCGTAATGGCAACCGTCAATCCGCTGGTCTCGAAGGCGCATGCCGAGGTCTATGCGCTCGCCACGCAGGCGAGCGAGCGTGCGTTGCATCGCACCGGTGCCTATCGCGAGATCTGGTACGAGGAGGAGCGCGATCCTTCCACCATCAAGAAGGTGCCGGACGGCAGCGAGGAGCCGTTCTACGGGCGCACCTACATGCCCCGCAAGTTCAAGATCGGCTTTGCGATTCCGCCGAGCAACGACATCGATGTCTATTCGCAGGATCTGGGCCTCATCGCCATCGTCGAGCGCGGCAAGCTGAAAGGCTTCAACGTCGCCATCGGCGGCGGCCTCGGCCGCACCGATCAGGCGCCGAAGACCTATCCGCGCCTCGCCAGCGTGATCGGTTATGTCGAGACAAAAAATCTGTTCACCGTTGTCGATGCGGTGATGTCGGTGCAGCGCGATTACGGCGACCGCACCGATCGCCTGCACGCGCGTTTCAAATACACCATCGACGACAAGGGCCTCGACTGGATCAAGGCCGAGATCGAACGCCGCGCCGGATTCGATCTGGCTCCCGCAAAGCCCTACACCTTCACCTCGAACGGCGATCCGCTCGGCTGGATCAAGGGCGAGGACGGCCGCCTGCATTGCACGTTGTTCATCCAGAACGGCCGCATCATCAATCAGCCCGGCCGCCCGCTGATGGATGGCCTGCGCGAGGTTGCCCGCATCCACAAGGGCCATTTCCGCCTGACGCCGAACCAGAACCTCACCATCTCCGATATCGCGCCGGAGGACCGGCCCGCGATCGAGGCCGTGATGAAGCAGTACGGGCTCGACGAGTTCGAGACCCGCAGCGGTCTGCGGCTGAATTCGATGGCGTGCGTGGCATTGCCGACCTGCGGCCTTGCGATGGCCGAGAGCGAACGCTATCTGCCCGACCTTATTACCAAGATCGAAATTTTGCTGGGCGCGCACGGTCTCAAGGATGAGCCGATCACCATCCGCATGACGGGGTGCCCGAATGGCTGCGCGCGGCCCTATGTTGCCGAGATCGCGCTGACCGGCCGCGCGCCGGGCAAATACAATCTTTATCTCGGCGGCGGCTTTCATGGCCAGCGCCTTAACAAGATGTATCTGGAGAATGTCGGCGAGTCCGCCATTCTGGAAGCGCTCGACAAGGTGCTCGGCCACTTCGCGCGCGAGCGCAAGGAAGGCGAGCATTTCGGGGACTTTGCGATCCGCGCGGGTTATGTCGCGGAGGTGAAGGAAGGCCGCTACTTCAACGATTGAAGTGTGATGCCGTCTTATACAAGGGTTGCCGCGCTCAGGAGGGGCGCGTCATTGTCCTTGCCGGAAATGATCGGGTTTATTTTCAGCGGCCAATCGATGCCGACGGCCGGATCGTTCCAGCGGATCGCGCGTTCGTGCTCGGCGGACCAGTAGTCCGTCGTTTTGTAAATGACTTCGGCCGTCTCGCTCAGAACCTGAAAGCCGTGGGCGAAGCCCTCCGGAATCCAGAGCTGCTTTTTGTTATCCGCGCTGAGAACGATTCCGGTCCATTGTCCGAACCGGGGCGAATTGCGCCGGATGTCGACGACGACATCGAAAATCTCTCCTGCAAGCACCCGCACCAGCTTGCCCTGCGCCTTCGGCGCGATCTGGTAATGCAGGCCGCGCACGACACCTTTTTTCGAGAACGACTGATTGTCCTGAACGAATGGCACATCCGCGACAGATTCGCGAAAACGCTGATGATTGAAACTCTCGAAGAAATATCCGCGGGCGTCGGAAAAAAGGGATGGTTCAACCACCATGACGCCGTCCAGCGCGGTCGCCGTCACTTTCATGAGGGGGTCTCCTCGCGCAGCAGATTTTTCAAGTACTGGCCATAGCCGGTCTTGCCGAGTGCGGTGGCGAGAACATCGAGCTGGGCCGCATCGATCCATTTATGATTGAAAGCGATTTCCTCGGGACAGGCGACCTTCACCCCCTGACGATGCTCCAGCGTGGCGACGAACTGGCTCGCCTCCAAAAGGGATTCGTGCGTGCCGGTATCGAGCCATGCGAACCCGCGGCCGAGAATCTCGACGTTCAAAAGGCCTGCTTCAAGGTAGCGCCGGTTGACGTCGGTGATTTCCAGTTCGCCGCGCGCCGAGGGCTTGATCGCGCGCGCATGAGCAATGGCCTCGTTGTCGTAGAAATACAGGCCGGTGACGGCGTAAGAGGATTTTGGTTTTTGCGGTTTTTCCTCGATCGACAGCGCGCGATGGTTCTTGTCGAACTCGACCACGCCATAACGCTCCGGATCGTGGACGCGATAGGCGAAAACGGTCGCCCCGTTTTTGTGGCTGGAGGCCGAGTCCAGCAAGTCCGGCAGTCCATGCCCGTAAAAAATATTGTCGCCGAGGACGAGCGTGACATCATCCTGACCGACGAAGGGAGCGGCAATCGTCAGCGCTTGGGCCAGCCCTTCCGGCCGTTCCTGAACGGCATATTCGAGCCGCATGCCCCATTTCGAGCCGTCGCCCAGAAGCTGCATGAAGCGTGGTGTGTCTTGCGGCGTGGAGATGATCAGGATTTCACGAATGCCCGCCAGCATCAGCACGGTCAGCGGGTAATAGATCATCGGCTTGTCGAAGACCGGCAGGAGTTGCTTGCTGACGGCGATCGTCGCCGGGTGCAGGCGGGTGCCCGAGCCGCCGGCCAGAACGATACCCTTTCGCGTGCGGTCAAAAGCCATATCAAGCCTGTCTGTTCACGTCATGTAATTGGGCAATGAATTCCCGCAGCGGAGTTTGCCATTGGGGAAGGTCGTAGCCAAGCAGATGGCGCAGCTTTGTCGTGTCGAGAAGCGAATTCCGGGGGCGCGCGGCGGGCGTCGGATAGTCCTCCGTTGAAATGGGGATGATCCTGTCCTCGGAGAGTTTGAGCGGCCAGCCTTGCCGTTCTGCCTCGCGAACGAGTTCGACGGCATAGTGATGCCACGACGTGCGTCCCGAAGGGGCAAGGTTGAAAATCCCGCGAGCGAGCGCGGCATTTCCGCGATGGGGTGAGGCAAGATAGCGCGCGATGATCTCGGCCGTGGTCTCCGCAATCAGCTCAGCCGATGTCGGGGCGCCGAATTGGTCGGCGACGATGCGCAATTCGTCTCGCTCCGAGGCGAGCTTCAGGATGGTCTTTGCGAAATTCCGGCCCGTCACGCCATAGACCCAGCTAACGCGCAGAATGGAATGGTCCGGCAGGGCCGATGCGATGGCGTCATCGCCGGCGAGTTTCGAGCGGCCATAGACGCTGAGCGGAGAGGGGGGATCGTTCTCGGCATAGGCTGCCGTTTTGCTTCCGTCGAAAACGTAATCCGTTGAATAATGGATCAGCCATGCACCCAGAGCCTTGGCTTCCTCGGCGAGAATGCCGGGCGCTTCGGCATTGATCCTGTGGCAAAGGGCTGCGTCCGTCTCGGCCTTGTCGACGGCGGTGTAGGCTACGGCATTGACGATCAGGTCGGGGCGGGTTGCGCGGATGACGTTCCGCAGTTGGTCTGCGTCGCCGAGATCGCACGTTGTGCGGTTGTGCGCGGCAACGTCTCCGAGCTTTGCCAACCGGGGTTGCAAAGATGTGCCGACCTGACCGTCTTTGCCCAGCAGCAGAATACGCAAAGCTGTCACCGTGCCGAATAATTCTTCTGAATCCAGTCGCGGTATGCGCCGGAAATCACGCGGTCGGTCCAGGTTGAATTGGCAAGATACCAGCGGACGGTTTTGAGCAGGCCGGATTCGAAGGTCTCCTTCGGTGTCCAGCCGAGTTCATTTTTGATCCGCGTGGCGTCGATGGCATAGCGGCGATCGTGTCCGGGCCTGTCCTTCACGAATGCAATCTGGGTTGTATAGGACTGACCATCGGAGCGGGGATGCTCGGCGTCCAGAATGCCGCAAAGCGTATGAACCACGTCGATGTTGGCTTTCTCGCTGTTGCCGCCGATGTTGTAAGTCTCGCCGAGCTGGCCTGCGGCGAGAACGCGCCGGATGGCTTCGCAGTGATCCTCGACATGGAGCCAGTCCCGGATCTGAAGTCCGTCGCCATAGACAGGCAGCGGCTTACCGGTGATGGCGTTATGGATCATCAGCGGGATCAGCTTTTCAGGAAACTGATACGGGCCGTAATTGTTCGAGCAGTTCGTGGTGATAACCGGAAGCCCGTAGGTGTGATACCAGGCGCGGACGAGATGATCCGACGCGGCTTTCGATGCCGCGTAAGGGCTGTTCGGCAGATAGGCATTGGTTTCGGAGAAGGCCGGATCGTCCGCGGACAGGGTGCCGTAGACCTCGTCCGTCGAGACATGGAGGAAGCGGAATGCGTCCTGCTCGGCTTTGCCCAGATGCGACCAATATTCTCTCGCGCACTCCAGCAAATGAAACGTGCCGACGACATTGGTTGCGATGAAATCGCCGGGACCGTGGATGGAGCGATCGACATGGGACTCGGCCGCGAAATTGACGATGGCGCGAGGGCGCACACGCGCGAGCAGCTTCTTCAGCAGCGCGACATCTCCGATGTCGCCGTGAACGAACTCGAGTTGCTGACTGGTGAGATCGCTGAAGTTTTCGAGATTGCCCGCGTATGTCAGCTTGTCGAGATTAACGATTGGCGCGGTCTCGCGCCCCAGCCAGACCCGGATGAAGTTCGAGCCGATAAATCCCGCGCCGCCGGTGACGAGGATGGGAGAGGAGGAGAGTGCGGTCATTCGATGTAATTTTCTATTGAAATCAATGAGATGGCGGCGCGACCAATCAGAAGGACCTGTTCCTGAAGGCGAGGTTTATACAGGATATGAAATGGTTAGACACGCCGAAACCATCGGCAACATCTTCCTTTATCCGGGTGCCGTCAGGTTAATCGGGTGCGTTTGGTCTCGATGGGCAAATCGCCTCCTCGGGGCTACCGGCAATCACTTTGATCCGGTGACGCTGATAAATATGCGCTAGTAGGATTGATCGATGCCACAACCTGAAGTGCATACGTGTTTTTGAAATAACTCCCGAGCGTTTTAAGCGTGCGGTACAATTCGTCATTTCTATCTGCCTTCTCGCGAGACGATAATGGGCTTTTTACGAGTCATTCAAAGGATCGGTGGCCGCGTTTCAGGAATCACAAGCACATTCACCTATGACGGGCCTGTCCAGCGATTTGACCTTCAGCCTCCGCGGGGAGGCTGGCGCGGTTGGGTGGAAATTCAGGTCGTCGACAGTGCGCGGAAGCATGGAGAAGGGCAGCGCCGCTATTTTCTCGTGCAGCGATCCGGTGGACATCTGGAGTCGAAAGTCCAGATCATTCCCGGAAAATCTGGAACGATCCGCGAAGTCTTGCGGATGACCGGCCGAATAAATGGCGTCGGCCTGATCGTACGGAGTGAAGGGGATCTATCCCACGGATCGAGTCTCAGGGTAAGGGCTCGTCGATTGTATCGGCTTGAAGCATTATGGCGCGTTGCATTTCGGCATCGCGAGCGGTTTTCGAAAAGCGGGCTATCCGGATTTTTCTCACTCATCTCTCGATTATTGAAGATGAAGGAGGGCTTCGTAGAGCGCTTGATGTATTACGAGTGGATCGATCGTTACGATACGCTGTACGCGGGGGAAGATGCACAAATCTCCCAGTTTGTCTCGGAACTGAAAATCAAACCCAAGTTCTCTATCGTTGTGCCTGTCTATAACACCCCGCGGCATATTCTCGCGGAAATGGTCTCATCGGTTAAAAACCAGATTTATCAGGACTGGGAATTATGCCTTGCGGACGATGCTTCGCCGCAACCGCACGTTCGCGAATGTCTGGAAAACCTGTCGGTGGAAGATGGCAGAATAAAAGTCGCGTTGCGGGAGGAGAACGGCGGCATCAGTGCGGCCACCAATTCGGCGCTCGAGCTTGCCGGTGGCGACTATATTGTTTTTCTCGATCACGATGATGTTCTATCGGCCCACGCGCTTGCGACGATGGCCGGTTACATCAATCGCCATCCCGACTCGGACATCTTCTATTCTGACGAAGACAAGCTCGACCAGAACGGGAGGCGTTATGGCCATTTCTTCAAGCCGGATTGGAATCCCGAGCGGTTGTACGGGCAGAATTACCTGAACCATCTCACGGTCATTCGTGCCTCGATGGTGCGCAGTCTGGGCGGCTTGCGATACGGGGCGGAAGGCAGTCAGGATTATGACCTTGTGCTGCGTGCGGTTTCAGCCACGAAAGAGCCGGTCATACACGTGCCCCATATTCTGTATCATTGGAGAATCTATGGAAACGCTGGGACGTTCTCATCGACGCAACTTGAGAGAGCGACGGCCTCGGCGCGCAAGGTGCTTGCTGAACATTTTGAAGCCGCAGGCCAGGCAGTCACAGTTGCGACGGCTGCCAACAATTATCATCGCGTTATCCGAAACGATCCGGCCCGCTGGCCCAAAGTAAGCGTCATTATTCCGACTCGCGATCGCGCCAATCTCCTGAAGATCTGTATCGACGGGTTTCGCCGGACTGACTATCCAGATGTGGAAATCATTCTGGTGGATAATGGAAGCATTGAAACGGAAACTTTAACATTCCTCGAGGAAGCCAGACGTTCGGGGATCGTCGTGGTCGATTGCCCCGGACCCTTCAATTATTCCCGCATCAATAATCGGGCGGCTGCGAGAGCGGCAGGCGATATCCTGCTGCTTCTCAATAACGATACTGAAATCATCGATCCCGCGTGGTTGAAGGAGATGGTGCGTTGCCTGCTGCAACCCGATGTTGCTGTGGTAGGCGCCAAGCTTCTGTATCCCGATCGTACCATTCAGCATGCGGGTGTTGTTCTGGGGATCGGGGGGGTTGCAGGGCATATCTATGTGTCGGAGCGGGAAAAGGCTGCCGGATATGCCGGAGCGTTGGGCATCGCGCGAGATGTTTCGTGCGTTACCGCTGCCTGCATGGCGATCAGGAAATCCGTATTTGACGAACTCGGGGGATTCAACGAGGCGGACTTGCAAGTGGCATTTAATGATGTCGATCTGTGTATTCGAATTCGTCAGGCAGGGTATCGCATCATCTTTAGTCCATTCGCGGTTCTGACTCATCATGAGTCAAAAAGCCGGGGCCTGGCTCTCTCAGGCGAAGATCTCAAACGCTTCCAAGGCGAGATTGAATATATGCAAAAGCAGTGGGGAGGAATTCTTGAGCGTGATCCGTTTCATCACCCCAGTCTGTCGCTGGAACAGCCAAAGATAGAATTGGCGTTTCCTCCACGTGTTGCTTTCCCATGGCGGCGGACAGAATTCGGACTTTCGTCATCAGGCGTAAATCTTCATTCCTGAGAAAATGAACCTGAGCCTGATCTGTTTCAGCGTCTATAAAATGTTGAGCGGTGCCCGCCGGTGGTCGGCCATATCATGCGGGCATTTGTCATTGCATCAGGTCATGATGTCTATGTGCCAGCCTCTTGGCCAGATATCGATACGGCAGGCATGATCAGACGGACAGTGGTCGATTTGCTGTTGCCAGGATGGTCCAGTGAGAGCTGAACGGAACGATTTTGATTTCGCGATTCTCTCGGTCACATGGACCAGGCACATCGCAACAAGTAAAATTGTAGCCAGTCGCTTCAGGTGAAGATTTGGGGACGTCGTTCCGAGTGCGAGCAAGAGACTGAGCGCGATTTGGCCAAGCAGGAAATACCGGGCTCCGCCCATGCCCGAAACCATGATCCATGAATTTCCAAGGGCTCCGAAAACCTGTACGACGGAAACAACAATGGCAGCGGCTGCGATATAAGCCGCGATCGATCGATGCGGGCTTCTCCATGCGAGATAGAAAGCTGTTGCGCCGATAAGAATTGCGGCGAGAAAGATTGGATACGTCACGACCGCAATGTCGGGGAGTGCCGATTTGATATTATTGGCAAGGCTGTCTGTCGCGGAAATACCCAAAAATGAGACCAGAATCGTCTGGAGTGCGATAGACATAGACAGCCCAACAACATCGAAATCGAAGCTTCTGCCGGTTATCGTGCTGTGGGTGATGATCGTCAGTTGAAGGAGCGCGCCTGCTGTAAGAAGCAGGCCGATCCACAATAGTGTTTTGTTTTTTTCGACCAGAGATCTTCCAACGAAGAGCGGCGCCAATATTGTGGCGGGTACGCCGGATACGGCGCATAGCGCTGTCCAGATAAGATACGTCGGTCGCCCCCGATCGAGTGCCGAGCTTGGCATGCAGAGCACGAGCAACATGGATACGCCGGTTAGCCACTGAAGGTTGGTGGAGGTGAGCCAGACTTCGTAGGTCGCCGGGAGGAAGGCCCATGCGATTATCAGCAAAAAGCCAACACCAAGCCGTATGCCATGCTCCTTTGCGAAAAGGCCGATTTGGAATGCGACAAGTGAATGAAGTGCCAAGGCTAAATAGGTTGTGACCGCGGGCGCGTATTTGAGCGGTAGCAGCGTTGCCAAAAAGACGGATAGGTTTGTCAGGAATTGATAACTGCCGATGTAGATCGTCAGGATGCATTCAATAAAATGCTTTGTCCAAAATGGCTGGAAAAACCTTGATCCTTCCTCTGCCCAAAACCGCGGATCGATAAAAAGCGTAGGGGCTTTTACAAAGGCAAGGATGACGAATAGAAGCGGGAATGCCCAAACGCCTCGATCGGAAATTTGTTCAGAAAAGATTTTCGGTGTCACTTGGGATGCGTTTCGCTAGCGTTTGAAATTGAATCCAGATCAAGCCCTGCAAAAGAAAACGAAACAGTATTTTGATAGGCCCAGCGCCCGATCTTTCCAATGTCGAGTTGGAGAGTCTTTGGGCGCTTCAACTCGTCGAGATGCGAATTTGTACAAAACTTGCGGAAATCCTCCGCCGTCGTAACAGTAGGGACCAGAACGGCGCCTTGCCGCGCCATTTCCGGGATCAGGCGATAGCCTTGAGACCCTCCGTCTTGATAAATAACCTTCAGGCGCACGAGTGGCGGCTTGAACAGGATCGCGAGGATCTTGCCAACCAGGGAATATTCTACATTGATTTTGACGAAGAGGGCAGAAGGAGAAGCGGGTACACTTACGGGCTTCTCTATCGTCGATTGTATTAAAATCGGCTTTTGCAGAATTTCTTTCAGGCTGGCATTTCGTTTTTGAAGTGTGACGATATCCTCCGTGCTGGCGACAAGTTCATAGTTTCGTAAAAAGAGCGGCCACAATGCGCCTTCCGCTGAGGCGGGATGCCGGCCATCAATCGAGCCCGGAGCGAACAGAATAAATTCCGGTGCGCGCGTGGATTCGTAAAATTCGCGGTTCCTCCGGATGAGGCTGGCGGAATAGGTCGAATACTCCTGCACCGTGGGGCGCGGGCGGTAGTCGAGTTTTTTTGCAATAACCTCGCTCTGACGGGAGGGGATTATGTCCACCGGGCCGTTGACGGATGGAAGGGAGGATTCGTGAGCGTTCGTTCGCTCGGCCTGTCGAAAGCTGTTTGTCATTCCATCCACCCAGGCCCGTGGATGCAGAGCTATCCTGAAGACGGCGGCGCTTTGCGATGCTGCATCTTTTACAGGCCGAAATGGATCGAATGTTCGCAGACTAACGCCGCTAATTTTGAAAAGAAAAAAGACGCATAGCATCATCGAAAAAGCTATTCGCCCGCGGTGAAGCGACGTTTCTTGCGCCGCAGAGAGGATCAGCGGAATTGCGAGAAATATTCCAGTCCATGCGATCAGGGTATGGCCGTCGTTGCGGACGAACCCGGCCTTGAGCAGGACGAGTAGATAACCGCACAGGAGAAGGCACTCGAGGATCGCTTGTATCGTCAGTTCGTTTCTGAGTGAAAGATATATGAGGCCCGTTGCGGTAATGAGCCAAAGTAGAAGTTCGACGCCCCTTGTTCCGATACTCATCGCTGGCGAATAGCCGGCCGCGACCTCAAGGGAAGCTTTGACGTAGCCGGGAAAAGAGAAGGGCGATTGGCCGCAAGCGACGAACAGCGCGAACATGCTCAGGAGAAGCAGTCCCGATTTGTAGGGAGGTTCTTTCCTCGGCAGGGAAGCTGCATCAAGAATAAGGCAGGCGGGTAATGCAAAGACGAGGAAAGAGAATTTCGCTGCACAGAATGCCGCCGTGACGCAAATGGCAAGCGTGAGGGATGCAGGTCCAATTTTCTTCCGGAGATAAAGAACACTGGCGCCGTACATTACAAACAGCGTGACTCCGTCAGAAAGCATAACCGGTGCAGCGAGTCCGAGCAGGAGAATATACAGATAGAAAAGCCGCCCGTTTGTGTTTTGAAAGCCGAGAGCTGTTTGATAAAGCAGCCGCGCAAAAACCGCAGCCCACAGGAGGCTGATGACAAGCACCAATGGCGCGGCGTCGAGAGGAAATAATCGCGTGTAGAGTGGCGAAAGCGGCCCGGACGTGAATACGAATTCCGAACCAAAGGATAATTTCTGGCGAGTCGCATAAAGCGCCGCGGCGGTCCAGGATGGATCGAGGCCGAGGCCGGGCATATTAAAGTTCGTCGGTTTGGTCGATGCCAGTGCCGCGATGGGGGCTATGGCGAGCAGAAGAATTTTTGCAAAACGCCCATCATGCCATGGTTTGGATGCGGCGATTTCAGTCATGCGTTCCTGCCGAATGATTTTCGAAACGTAAAATGTTTGTGGCCCAGATAACTTGTCACCACGGGGCTGAGAACTCCGATGGTGTGAGCGACGAATTCAGGGCGCCATGTGAATCCGATGAGCGGAAACACATAATCGGCAAGGCCGATGCTGATGATCCAGATTTGCACAAGCGCGACGAGATTGACGATGCCAAAGCGCGCGATCTGGCCCTCAATCCGGCTATCGGAGCCCTCAAATACGAAATGACGGGACAAGGAGAACGCCATCGTCATGCCGACAAAATAGGCCAGCACGATCGCGTATTTGAAGCTGATGAATTGAGAAAAAAAGACGCGGCTTCCGATATTGGCTGCCGCGGCGATGGCTCCAACAAGTATGAAGCGGGCGAATTGATATCTCACGGTATCACCGGGGTGGCAGCCGAGCTCGTCATTTTTCCGCAACTACAAAGAATTGCTTGCCGAATATTTTCCACGCAAATGGCAGCCGAAGATACAAATGGATAATCCAGTCTGCCGTCGGCGCGGCGTTATTCATTGTGTATGGCAGAAAGCGATCAAGTACGGTCTTCGGCCTGTAGCCTGCCAACATCAGGCCTTCGGCTAACGACAGGTGGGATAGCGGCAAATAATGATCGTAATAATCCCAATACTCGCGATACGCATAGCGAATATTGGGCCCAAGAATCATGAACTGTCCACCGGGTTTTAAAACGCGCCGGACCTCCCGAAGCACGGCGTCACACGCAGCCTTGTCGGGAAGATGTTCGAGGAAGTTCGAGGTAAAGACGCGGTCCAGGCTATCATCCGCGAAGTGAGACAGGTCGTGGGCGGGGGTGAGCCGAAAGCCTATGTCCGGTCCGAGAAATTTCGGCGCATCCGGATTGAGGTCTACGGCATATTTTTTCGAGGCTTCGATGTTATTGATGAACTCGCCGTAGCCGCATGCAAGATCAAGGATTGAAGAAGACCGCGGGACGTAACTCTGGAAGAACTGGCTGCAAAGCACGTTCCATACGCGGGTTCGTTTTTCGAGTCCCGTGTTGGCGAATCGCGCTTTGTAAATGCTGGCCAGGTCGTTCATGGAGCGGTCTATTGGTCTCGATTGTGGCTGATGGCGGCGGCCGTCATGCTGGCCTGCAAGAATGACTTCTTGTGCCGGGGATACGATAGCTTAACACCCATGCGGCATGCCTCAAGGTGCTGCCAGCTGCGCATTTCTGTAGCAGATGATGTGTCTTCATGTCTCGTAGAGAGTCTGCGCTCGCCATCAAACCTTATCGCGGAGCTGCCGATCGGGATTCCACGTCAGGAAGGGAGCACGGATTCGGCCATCCGGCGCCCGAGCCTGATGCTTTCGGCCACGCCTCGATCCTCCGGATAGTAGAAGCAGGTATCCGCGATTTGCAGGCCGCAAACGGGTGTTTGGACCGGCGGAATCTTGTTGAGGAAATAGGGCTCGCAAATCGGCTGCGCGTAGCGCAGGCGCGCGACTTTCGTATCCAGAATATCGTCATCGGTGATCGAGGGATTGATGCGTTTGATGTAACTCTTCACCTGGTCGATGAATTGACGGTCTCCCCATTTCCACTTGGGCTGCGTGGTCGGCATGTAATAGGGCGCATAGATGATCGTTGAACCAACCGGCCGCAGGTTGGAGAACTCGATCAGGCCGGGAATGTCCATGCTCTCATCGACGATGTTGAGCCAGAAGTGCGGCGTGACCGACTTTCTCAGTTTGAATAGAACGCAAATGGCTCCGATGTTGCGGATGGATGCGTATCTGTCCTGCAAATCCCGAGGCAGGTCGGGGATAATGTCGTTGATGAGGGGGATCGGTATCGTGGAGATGACTGCGTCCGCTGGATAATTTGTGCCCGCAGCGAGAACGCCTGTGACGCGGCCGTCTTCGATGTGAACGCGCTCGGCTTGAGCCCGAAGATGGATTCGCCCGCCCTTGCGTTGAATGTCATTGGCGATTTCATCCATCAGCGTTTTCGATCCGCCATCAATGTATCCGAGTTGTTCCTGAAAGATGGATTTTCTGGAATTCCCGATGCGCTTGATGCGAGTGGCTATCCATGATGCGGAAACTTCATCGGCCATCTCATAGAACTTCAGCTCCTGAAGCCGTTTCCAGAGTTTGGCGTAAACCGATTTGCCGGAGCCGTGCTCGATCCATTCTCGCGAGGTCAGATGTTCGATCGCGGCAAAATTCCTGGATTTCGTCGTCAGGAACATCTGCCATCCGGTGCGCAGTTTCTCGATGAGGGTAAGGTGGGGGTATCGCAGCAACGATACGGGATCGCCCCATTTGTGAACCTTGCCATGGGTGTAATAAGCCATGGATGTGTTGACCCAGCGCATCTTGTCGAAGATGCCGAGTTCTTTCATCAGGTCGAACGTCGGTTGATCCGATTTGCAGATGAAATGGTAGAATCGCTCGATTGAAACGCCGGAAAAGTCGAAGTGAGCGGCCATGCCTCCGACTTCGCTGCCGGCTTCCAGCAAATCGACCTGATGCCCGAGCGTGACGGCCCGCTGGGCTGCCGCCAATCCCATCGGGCCCGCGCCCAGCACGACAATATGGCTCATACGTCACCTAGAACGACAGAGTGATGGGCGAATGCTCGGGGTCGAGGAAGGTGTGAGCAAGAGCATCCCGCAACGGCGTCGGAGTTACAGTAAATTGCGCCGGCCAATCGGTCACGGGAAAGGTTTCGGGAATGACCAGCGCTTCCAGTTGTTTCGTGGTGAAGGGCGGATTCCTGTCAAGGCGGGCATAGAGCCACAGCAGGATCCAGAAGAGCCGGTATGGGATGTGAACGATCCGGGCTTTTGGCTTCACGACGTCATGGATTGTCCTGATGAGATCGTCGTAGGAGATTTGCTCGAGGCCCGATATGTCGAAGGTGCCGGTCTTCCGGCTCATGATCGAGGATACGATAATCGAAACAAAGTCGCCGACATAAAGAGGCTGACGAATGAATTGCCCGTTTCCCGGAATCGGAAACAGGGGAACGCGGTCCATGAAGCGGCGCAGCCAGCCGAGATGCTTGCGGTCGAACCAGCCGAACATCAGGGTCGGACGAAGAATGACATGAGGGATCGCGCTTTCGGCGTAGATTGCTTCCTGAAGGGTTTTCGATCGCGTATAAAAATCGGAAGCCTGCGAATTGACGACTGACGACGATATGCCGATGAAATAGCCGACGTCATGCTTGCTGGCTGCGTCGAGAATGTTTCTGGTCGCCAGAATATTGTTCGATTCGAATTCGCCGTATTGAAGGCCGCCGATTTGCGCCTGATTGACGACGACCGTGTCGGCGCCTGCGAAACATTCCTGCCAGGGGCCTGCCTGCGACAGGTCGGCTTCCATCAATTGGACAGAGGGATGGATTTCGCGGAACAGGCGCGAATTTTCGGCATGCTTGTCGATGCCGATAAGTTCGATATCCGCGCGCGATTTCAGGCGCGCGACGAGATTCTGCCCGACAAGGCCAGCCGCGCCAGTCACTATGATCTTGCGCATCAGAAGTTTATCTTGTTGAAGATGGCGGACGGAACGGCGCGGATGATCAGCATGATCAACCGCCAGCGCGCCGGCGCATAAACAACGGGCCCTCCATGGTCGGCAGCCCTTCGCACGATTTTAGCGACAGCATCCGGAGACGCCCAAAGCGGGCCTCCCTTGGTCATGGCCTTCGTCATGGCCGTGTCGGTCGGTCCCGGCTTGACGATGACTGCGCGTGGTCCCTTGCCGGCAAAACGATGGCTGATGCCTTGAAGGAGAATGCCGAGGCCGCCCTTGGCCGCTCCATATATGTAATTCGAGCGGCGGCCGCGATCGCCGGCCACCGAGCCAAGGACGACGAGAGAGCCCTTACCCTGCCGCTCCAGCAGCGAGGCGGCGGCGAGGGACCATGCCGCGGCGGATGTGAAATTGACGTCGATAATGCTGCGGGCTGCTTCAGGAGATTGTTCGGCTCCGGATTGGTCTCCGAGCACACCGTAGGCGAGCAGGATGTGATCCAGTCCGCCCAGCGTCTCTCTGGCGTGTGCCAGTGTCGAGGCTGGATCGGCTGTCAGAAAGTCCGCTTCGAATATCTCGACGCGTCCCGCGCCTCGTGTTTTGAGGTCGTCGGCGATTTGATTGAGCCGCCCGCTATTCCGGCCCGCCAGGCCAATAATTGCTCCTTCCTTCGCATACAGCCGCGCCGTCGCTTCGGCGATACCGGATGCCGCGCCCAGAATGAGAACTTTGATTGAAGGAGACATATCAGAGGCCCACCCGGCGGCTGAACGAGGACGAAAAACCGGGATCCATGTGCGATGTGAATCGCTCCAGATTCGGATATCCCGTCTTATACATGTCCGCGGAAATCCGGCCATCCTTGGCCGGGTAGAGTCTTCCGCCCGCGCTTCGAACGATATCGTCCAATCTGTTGAAGAGGGTGGACGTCGTTGCCCGATTTGGGAAATCCATCGCCAGGGTTGCGCCCTCCATGGGAAAAGACAGCAAGCCGGGGGATGCCACGTTTCCAAATGTCTTGAGGACGGACAGAAAGGATCCTTCGCCGCTTGCCGCAATCGCCTGCAACATCTCGGTCAGGGCCGATTCGGCTTCGGAGGATGGCACCACGCACTGGTACTGAAAGAAGCCCTTGCGCCCATAAAGCAGGTTCCATTGTCCGATCGCATCGAGCGGATAGAAAAACGGTTCATAATGAGTCGTTTTCCGATGCTTCAAGCCGGCCGCAAAGCGGTAGGCGGTGTTGAATGCGAATAGCGAATAGCGGTTGAGACAAAAACCCGGAGCTTCCACGGGTATCGTCAGGCGGCCCGGAGCATGGACTTTCAGCGGCCCGATGTCGCTGTGCCGCGCGCGCGTGAAAATACCTTGCCCGATGCGGCCCCGCATTCCCAGACAATCCACCCAGGCCACGGTGTACGTATAGGCATGCTCGCTTTCGGCGGACAATTTCAGAAACTCTCCGACGCTTCCGAACCGAATGACCTCTGTATCCAGATCGGTGCTGGCGATGGGAATAAGCTCCAGCTCGGCCGAGACGATCAGGCCTGTCAAACCGAGGCCCCCGATGGTTGCGTCGAACAGCCCTGTCGGATCATCCGGGGTCAGGGCATGTAGGGTGCCGTCGCTTCGCAAAAGCTGAAGTTGGCGCACCCAGCGCCCGATGGTCCCCGCGCTGTGATGATTTTTCCCGTGAACGTCGTTGGCGATGGCGCCGCCGAGCGTGACAAATTTTGTGCCGGGCGTGACGGGAAGAAAAAAGCCGGCCGGGACAATCAATTTCAGGATGTCGTCGAAACTTGCACCCGCTTCCGCAACGAGGCGGCCGGTCTGGCGATCGAAATGAATGAACCGGTTCACTCCGGTCATATCGATCATGGACCCATGTTCGTTGAGGCAACTGTCCCCGTAGGATCGGCGCAGGCCGAATGCCATGGTGCGATGGGAATCCTGATTGCCTTCGCGGACAAGGCTGCCGAGCTCGTCCCTGAACGACGGAGATGCCACGCGCGCCTCTATCCGGGGGGTGCGGCCCCACGAAACAATATCGGCGCGGCGCACGAAGCTCATGAAATCGCCAATGCGATTGCGGCGACCACGCACGCGCCGAGAGCGAGGCAGATTCGATCACGCAAGGCGAATGCAACGGGATCGTCCGTCATGCGCCCGCGATGCGATAATATCCATATTCGGCACACAAACAGAAAGATGGCCATCGGCGTGATCCATAACCAGATCGGCTCGGCGTAGATCATCCTGCGTGTGAAGACCTCCTCGACCATATAAATCACGACGAGGACGATGGCGGCCATCGATGAGCTGAGACCCATGACAAGCGTCAGGACGGCGTCGTCGGTTCGATATCCCCTGCCATTGATGTGATCGAGCCCGTGCTCGGCGGCCCGGAGGATTTCCGTATGGCGCTTGGCCAGAGCCATGGAGAAGAAGAAAAACATCGAGAAGACCAACAGCCAAACGGAGGTGATGAGGGACGCGGTTATGGTCCCCATGAGAACCCGGATGGTGAAGAGCAGGGCTATCAGGAAAGTGTCGAACAGCGGAACGCGTTTCCAGCCAAACGAATAACCGAGCGTGATCGCCGTATAACAAATCAGGCACAAGGCGGCCGGCGGGGAGATCAACAAGCCGGTCAGAAGGAGAATGGGCAATCCGAAACTTGCAACGATCAATCCGTCGCGAATTGGAATCGCGCCGCTCGCAAAAGGACGGCGCCGTTTCGACCAGTGTTTGCGATCCGATGTGACATCGGCGATGTCGTTCACGACATAGGTGAGGGAGGCAACCCCGCACAGCAGCAGCATGAAGACGAAGGTCGTGAGCAGGCCCGTTAAGGTGACTTCCGGCGCGCCGAGAATGAGGGGCACGAAGATAAGGAGGTTCTTTGCCCATTGATGAGGCCGGAACGCCCGCCACCATGATGAAAGCAGGGACGGCGCTTCGATGAAGCTCTGCTCGATACGGATTCCCGAGGCCTGAAGATGGTTGGCCAGCTTTCGATTGGGGGCAACGACGATAGCAGCGCGGGCCTCCCGCCAGACCGGGATATCGGAAGTGCTGTCGCCCGCATAGACGAAGCCATCAGGAAAGGCCTCCATCAACTGTCGGGCCTTGGCTGCGCCTTTCAGATTCATGTCGGGGCCGGTACCGTATATGGATTTGAATAATGTTTTCTCGGACGCGACATTGCGGGCGATCGAAATGTGTGCAGCCGTGGCGAGGTGAATGTCGCGGCCCAGCGCAGATTGTTCTTCGAGATAGGAGATCAGTTCGCGATGAACCGGCAGAGATGCCGAGTCCAGCTTGGCGATTTCCACGAGCCTGCATTTGAAGGCGGCTATTCCGCGCGTCAGCTGGAATAAGGATCGAAGCGTCTGGACGGGTTTGGAAAAGAGAGCGGTCGCGAACAATTCATATAATGAATCGACCTTAAGATAGGTGTGATCGAGATCGACAACTATCGGCAGGATCGCTTGCTGATAGGAGGCAGTATGAATAGAGGTTTGGTTCATTCGCGGTCTTGCGTTCAGGAGGCTGGCTGGCCTTCTACCATTTGGCGGCGGGACATATAATAGGTGATGATTTATCCTTAATCTACAAGGTATTAGTGGGGACCCGCGCAGCAGACCGGAAGCCCGCCACTCTTAATTGAGTGGGCGATCATGCCGCTCCGGCCTATCATCATCGGGGATCTGATGGCTCCCCATTTGACGATCTGAGTGTTGCGGGAATCCAGCGGGTGGCATTCGCGGCATATCGCCAGTGGTTGAAATTGATATGACCGGTCTTCACGGGTCGTTGGAGAAAGTGATGACGAGTTCGGGGACCGCGTGGCGCAAGCTGAGCCTTTCGAAGGACCGGTTTTATTATTTGCGGTTGTCGCGCAAGGTGGATTCGCAACCGTTTATCCGGGTTTGGAAGACGGATACCGCCTCGCATCCGTTATTCATTCCCGCTCTTCCCGAAACAGAATACCTCATGAAGTCTTCCGGGCGGGACACGGATTTGTACGTTCTGGATCAGGAAGCCGAACTGACCTCTTTCAGGAGGACTCATCCGGGGGATTTTTTAAAGGCGCTACGGCTTTTCCGGTTTCATCGCTTCAATCGCTATGCGGATGATGGTTTGACGATACTCCCCCTTTTCCATGCATATGGAGTTAAGGGTCTTGAAATGTCGCGCGCTATGAGGACCCTTGCGCATTGGAGGGTTGGAGTCTCTAGCCCCGCTTTACAGCGGACGCTGGGATACGAAGTCGTTGAGCATCCTGTCTTCTCGAAGACGCTGCAACCAGATGGCAACATCGCGACCGGAATTGTCGTCCATTTGCATTATTGCGATGTTTGGCCGGATTTCGAGACGCGGCTTCGGCGTCTGACGATTCCATTTAATTTGGTCGTGACATTGACCGAGCCAAATCCTGTTTTGGTCGAGCGGATTTCCGGGCAGTTCCGCGATGCCAAGGTGCTGGTCTATCCCAATCGCGGCCGCGACGTCGGGCCTTTCATTCAGCTCTTGCGAGAGGGTCATCTCGACGGTTTCGAACTGATCTGCAAGCTGCACGGGAAGAAAACAATGTCACTGGGACCGCAAGCGGTTTTCGGTGATGTTTGGCGCCGGTTGCTTTTGAATGATCTGGTCGGCTCGGAAGAACTGGTCGGGGCCATTCTCCGGAGGTTTGTAAGCCAGCCCGAATTGGGTCTGGTTGGCTCATCCCATTTTCGAGGAAATTTTCCGGAAACATGGCCGCAAAACGAAAAGCTGACGCTCGAGCTTATAAAACGGCTGGGTTGTCCGGAAGATCGTTTCAAGCCTGACTTTTTCGCGGGAACGATGTTCTGGATTCGTCGTGAATTGCTTGATCTGTTGAAGCCGTTGAATCTTTCTCAGGATGACTTCCCCGTGGAGTCCGGGCAAACCGATGGCACCCTTCAGCATGCGCTGGAGCGGATATTCGGAGCGTTGCCGGGGTTGGCCCGCCCTCCCATGACGATCGAAGAAACGGCATGGCCGCCGGCGAAGCCATTATCCGATTGATTCTGATCGCGCGGGAAAGATGCTGTCCAAAGCTCGCGACAGCGGTCCGAACTGCCGCTGCGTCATGACATCGGTTGCATAGAATTTATCATCTATCCGCTCGATCCAGCTCGCGTGGCTGACGATGCAGCTTTCCAGTCTGTCGAGAAGGGCATCCGGGTTTTCAGCGGCGAGTTCCGGAATATAGAGCTCGGACCGGGTGTAGGGCGGTGTGCTGGTGCAGACCGGCA
The DNA here is from genome assembly GCF_029030725.1 of [Pseudomonas] carboxydohydrogena. Lineage (NCBI taxonomy): Bacteria > Pseudomonadati > Pseudomonadota > Alphaproteobacteria > Hyphomicrobiales > Nitrobacteraceae > Afipia > Afipia carboxydohydrogena. Next base: position 3,243,420 of record NZ_CP113162.1, on the reverse strand, counting down.
CGAGCCCGCTGGCAAGATAGTCGAGCAGCTTGATATCGGACTTCGCATCGAAGAATTGCTGGTTGTGCGGCGAAAGCCCCGACGGCAACGGGGCCAGCCCGATGGCGCCCGCGAAATATGGCAGAATTTCCCGATAAGAGTTGAAGTCGAGTCGCTGGATGTATCGGGACAATTTGAAGAGCTTGCCAAGAGCCGGGTCGAAGCGTCCGATGATGACCATTTCATAGCCATGGCGGTTCGCGATGTCCGCGAGCCGGGCTGTGAATTCCGGATTATCGCGCGTCACGAAGGGGTGGTCACCCGAGGTCCATACAATTCGCTTCTGTGGCGTGATTGGCAGAGGGATTGGCGTTGCGTGACCGGAATATCCGTTCTTGAGGGTGATGACCGATTTTGGCGAAGGGATCTGCTGAAGCAAATGGCCTCGCAGGACATCGGTCGAGGTTGTCACCGTTTGCGCATGTTCAAGGCACCAGCGAATGCGCGCGACGTTGCGCGGTCTCGCTTTGACGAAGTCCGGCGTGGCGGTCATCAGATCGTCGAGGTCGTAGACGACCGGAACATTCTGGTTTTTTCGCAAAAATCGATATTGCGCCGTCGATACGTTGCGGTGGCACCAGATGTGGCTAAAGGAAAAATCCTTGTGCCATCCCAGCGAATGCATTTTGCGGTCGGCCATCTGGAAGCCCGCGATCACACCGCGCGCAAGTAGGGCTGCAAGAAAGGGCCTGATGCGAATCTCGCCAAGTTCGATATCCGATGAAAGCGCCAAAACGAGAGGCTCGGAACTCGGCTGATATTGAAAGCGGGAATGAGAAAAAAGCATCATGCTCTGGCTTTTGGGATCACATCTCTTTGATGGCATCGCCATCATAGGATGCCGCAATAGAAAGGAACAGGTCGGCCTCCCTGAATTAGGATCGCTCCTGCTTTCGGGGAAACCGGCCTTTGAGCTTCAAGGGTTTGGTTTTCGACTTGAAAATGGAGTTCATAGTGGGCAATCAGGCGCGGACTGTTTGCCGCCTGGATAATATATGCCTTCGCCTTCCCGGAAGATCACCGACGATCCCTACGGTTCGTTTCAGCTTATCAAGAGGCTGGTTGCGGAACAGGGCGCACTTTACTGGCGGCGTTATCTGATCGTGTTTTTTCTGATGGCTATCGGGGCCGCCGCCAGCGCCGGGTCTGCATATCTGTTCGGCAAAGTCATCAATCAGGCCTATGTCTATCGCAGCATCAACGGCATCATGATCGTGTCGATGATGATCGTCGGACTCTTTACCGCCAAAGGCGTGGCCACCTATTTTCAGGCTGTCATGTTGTCGCGGATCAGCAATGCCATCCTCGCCAACAACCAGCGCAGGCTCTTTGCGAAAATGATGCAGGAAAGCATCGGTTTTTACGCGCAATCGCATTCGTCCGACTATTTGAATCGTCTGTCCGCAGGCGCGGCCTCGATCACCCAGGTGCTGTCGCTGATTATGACCACCGTCGGCAAGGACTTCCTGACCCTGGTCGGCCTTGTTGCCGTGATGGTATCGCAGGATCCGTTATTGTCTTTGCTCAGTCTGGTCGTCGCGCCGCCGATGTTTCTGTTCGTGCGCAAGATCGTGCGCAGGGTGAAAAGCCTTGCCGCAAGCCAGTTCCTCAGCGCCGCGACGATTATGGAAGCCGTGCAGGAATCCTTGCAGGGGATACGCACGGTCAAGGCATTCACGCTCGAAGGCACGATGCAGGCGCGCGTCGATCGGAGCGTTGCTGAAGTCGAGGCCCATGCCAACAAGATGGCTGTCGTTTCCAATCGCTCCGCCCCCCTGATGGAAATGCTGGGCGGTATCGCCATCGCCGGTGCGTTGATGTATGGCGGCTATCGCGTCATCGGGACCAATGCGGCGCCTGGGCAGTTCGTATCGTTCATCACGGCGTTTCTGCTTGCCTATGAACCTGCGAAGCGTCTGGCGCGGGTCAATATCGATCTAAGCGGCATGCTGATCGGCGCGCGTATGCTGCTTGAAATCGTCGATAGTCCGGCTTCCGAGCCGGATGACAGCAACAAGCCGGCCTTGAAACTCACGCATGCGCAGGTCGAATTTCGCGACGTGACGTTTGCCTATCGTCCCGAGCAGCCCGTACTCAAGTCGATGAATTTCATCGGCCCCCCCGGCAAGGTGACGGCGCTGGTTGGCCCTTCCGGCGGCGGAAAGTCAACGATCCTGTCGCTTCTCCTGCGATTTTACGAGGTCGGGGAAGGAGCGGTGGTGATCGACGGCCAGCAGATCTCGGATTGCTCGCGTGTCTCGCTGCGCCGGCAGACGGCTTATGTCGGGCAGGATGTCTATCTCTTCCGTGGCTCCATCCGTGAGAATATCGCGTTCGGCAAACTTCATGCGACCGAGGAAGAGATCGTTGCGGCGGCCCGTGCCGCCTTTGCGCACGATTTCATCGTTGGTTTTCCTCAAGGCTACGACACCCCGGTTGGGGAACATGGCACTCAATTGTCCGGGGGGCAGCGCCAGCGGGTCGCGATCGCCCGAGCCCTGATCAAGGATGCTCCGATCATTCTGCTCGATGAAGCAACGGCGGCCCTCGATTCGGAATCGGAAAAGTTCGTGCAGGAGGCGATCGCGCGTTTATGCAGGGATCGCACGACAATCGTCATTGCGCACCGCCTTCACACGATCATGCATGCCGATCAGATTTTAGTGGTGGAGGATGGCGAGATCGTCGAATCCGGCGTTCATGGCGACCTTCTTCGTAAGGGCGGGCGCTATGCCGCCTTCTTCCGTCTCCAGCAGGATGAGGCCGCGAGGCCATCTCGTCATATTTGATATAATCTGTATGCGCGGCAGGGCGATCGCGGCCACATTTCGTCCCGGCCCTTGATAGTTTTGCGAGGGGCTTTCCAAAGCTTGGGCTCTCAGCTTATCCTGAGCGCCGCCGCTTATGGCTTTATCGATTTGGGTGGGACACGATGCTGAACGACGGCCACACGTTTGCTGGGGGATGGATCGGCGCCCGAATCGGTAAATTGGTCGGATCTCGGTCCGCCTTGTTGGTGGCGATGCTGGCCGTCTTGTTCGCGGCAATATCGTCGCCCAGCTACGCGGAAACAGGATCGGTTCGCTTCAAGTTCTTCAAGGCCGGGTGGTTCGTTGGCGCGCAGACGGGCAGCGGCATTCTGGAATTTCGCGACCAGATCTATCCGTTCCATGTCGGGGGAATCAGCGCGGGGCTGACGTTCGGCGGCTCCTCGACGGATTTCGTCGGCACCGCCCGCAACATGCGCCAGCCAACCGACATCGAAGGCGTCTACACGGCGCTCGGCGCGGGTGTGGCGGTGGTTCGGGGCGTGCGGGTTATTCAAATGCGCAACGCAAAGGGCGTCGTTCTGACCCTGGAGGGCAAGCAGCTCGGGTTGCAGTTCGACTTCGACCTGAGTGGAATGAACGTCTCCATCCAGAAACAATGACAGCGGCCTGTGGCCTTCAACGAAGAGTAAGCGCGACCGCCTGACGCACTATTCCGCCGCGTTCCCGAGAACTGGCGCCTTAACGGCCTGAGGCGGCTCGGGCACCTCACAACCCGTGGCGCAGCAGCGGCCGGGTTGCCTGGAGACACGGCGGCCTTCGTCGAGAACGCCGCGATCGAGCAGGCTCTCCACCAGTTCGACCTTTTCCATCACCGGATAATTGCGCCAGATTTCGCGCTTCATCGCTTCCGGCGAGCCGCCGCCGTGCAGCGAGATCACCGAGTACCAGCCCGCTTCGTGTGAAACCGTCAGGTCCTCGATGAAGCGCGCGACCTCGGCCCGCTGTTCGGCGGGAATATCGGGCCTGCCGCCCATGACGGCGGCGAGCGAAGCCTTGGTTTCCGGGTTGTGGTCTTCATCGGGCCCCGGCAGCGCGACGATCAGGCCGCCCGAGACATAATGGGCGACCCGGTGCATGTCATAAATCTTGGTGGCGAGCAGCAGTTTGCCGATGTTGGAGAACACCGCATCCGGCATCACCGATCCGGCGGGGTCCTTCGTGCAGTAAACCGACGAAGCGACGCCGCAGGCGTAGAAGCCTTCCGTGATGGTGATGAGTTCGACCATCGCTTCACGGATGTGGGCATGGCGCTCGACATCGAGCCCGTTGGCCTCGATCATCAGCGCTCCGGCGCCGATCAGGAGATCGCCGAACCCCGCGCGGGCGCCGATGCAGGAATGGCGGTGGTGCGTGGCATAGGACGTCGTGAGGAAGCCGCCTTCCTCGGTCTCGCCCGCAAGGAAGACGCGCTCGTGCGGCACGAAGACGTCGTCGAAGATCACGACGCCGACCGACTGGCCGTATTTGCCGGAAAATTTGGCGGAAGCTTCGCCGGGGCGGCCCGCGGGACGCGCGATGATGGTCACGCCGGGCGCATCGCAAGGAACGGCGCAGCACACCGCGCAATCCTTGTCCTCCGGCGCATGCGTGCGGCATGGCATCACGAGAAATTCGTGCATATAGGGCGCGCCGGTGACGATCGCCTTGGTGCCGCGGATGACGATGCCGTCCTTGCGCCGTTCCTTGATGTGCACATAGACGTCCGGGTTGACCTGCTGTCCCGGCCGTTTCGATCGGTCGCCCTTGGCGTCGGTCATCGCGATGCCAAGCGTGAGGTCCTTCTCCTGAGCCTCGTGAAGGTAGGCGAGGAAGCGCTCGCTGTAATCGGTGCCGTGGCGCGCATCCGTCAGAGCCGTGGATTGATACAGGCCGTTGAAGGCATCGTGCGCGAGATAGCGCTGGGCGCAGCCGGATGTCTTGCAGACGAGGCGCACGGCTTCGAGCTTGTACAGCAGGTCCTGCGACGTCTCGTCGATGTGGAGCATCCGGTTGACGATCTTTCCGGAGGTCGCCTGCCGCGCCGTCATGACCGGCGCGTGCTCCTCGCGCAGCGCGAAATCGTAGGTGACGCCCACGCCCGCGATGCCGGGCGCGAGCAGCGGTTCGTCGGCCACGCTTTCCACGGCCTGTCCGTTGATGAAGACCCGCGGCTTGTAGGCGCGAAGCGATTCCCGGTAGCCGTCCGCCGACATCAACATGGCGCCTCTCCCACTTGTCTCAGTTATTGAACAGTGTTAAAAAATCTAACGCTGTTAGAATTACTGTCAAGCTGGATTCGAGGGACCCACGTAGTGCAAAAGCGGCAGAGCCGGCGCGAGGCGGTCAGCGAACACAAGCGCGAACTCATTCTCGATGCGGCGAAGCAGATTTTCGCCGAGGAGGGGCTTGAGGGCGCGAGCCTCAGGGCGATCGCGGTCAGGGCCGGCTACACGCCTGCCGCGCTCTATTTTTACTTCGAATCCAAGGAAGATATCTATGCGGAGGTGCTGAAGGCCTCGCTTGCGTCGCTTGGTGCGGCGGTTCACGCGGCGGTCGCGCAGACGCGAACTGCCGCGCAGAGGCTGAAGGCGGCGGCGATGGGCTTCTTCCGGTTCTATACGGAGAATCCACGGGATCTCGATCTTGGCTTCTACCTGTTCCGGGGCGGCATGAAACCAGCCGGGCTCGGGCGCGCGCGCGACGAGACCCTGAACGCGACGCTCGAAGCCGCGCTGCGTCCCATCGCCGATGCGGCGCTCGAACTCGGCGCCTCGCGGCAGAAGGCCAATCTTCTCATGGTCGATTGCTTCGCGCACGCCACCGGGTTGCTTTTGCTGCTTCACACCGGGCGCATTCGCATGTTCGGCGCATCCGCCGCGGACCGGATGGAAGCGTACGTCAAGGACCGGATCACCCACCTCTCCGAAGGCTAGAACGATGCTCACGATTGATCCCAGGCGTTCACTTTTGCTCGTCGTCGATTTCCAGTCGCGCCTGATGCCCGCGATCGATGCAGGTGCGGTTGCGATCCGGAATGCGAACAGGCTGATCGAAATGGCGGGACTGGCCGGCATCCCCTTCATGTTCACCGAGCAGAACGCCAAGGGCCTCGGTCCGACCGTCAAGGAATTGCCCGTGGAGAAAGGCCCGTTGGTTCACAAGCAGTTCTTCGACGCGTGCCGGGAAAACGGTTTTCTCGACCGCATTCCCGCCGATGCGCATGTCGTCGTTGCCGGGTGCGAGGCGCATGTCTGCGTCCAGCAAACGGTGCTCGGCCTGTTGAACGCTTCCCGGAAGACTTATGTCGTGCGCGATGCGCTGGGCTCACGCAGCCCGGAAGACAAGGAAACCGCGATCCGGCGCATGGAACGTCATGGCGCGGAGATCGTCACGACGGAGATGGTCGTCTTCGAATGGCTTCAGACGGCCGAGCATCGCAATTTTCGGGATGCGATTGCGTTGATCAAGGAGAAATGACGGTCACGCCCGCAAAGCCGGTGACTTGACCTTGTTCTCTGCTGACAGAGAGGCCCTTGCCGGCTTTCGAGGAAGGAATCTGAGGGCAGTATGGCGGAGAGGGAGGGATTGCCCTGAATTCACCAAGAAACCAATAAAATCAGGCATTTATTGAAATCCCGACGCCTCCATGTGTACCAATATTGTGCCCTGAAGTCGATCGCTTTCGCCCGCTTTCCGTGAATTTTAAAGCCTTCGAGCGACGGCTCATTTAGCCGCCTGCATCCTTCAAACCAATTCCCTTAATCAATCCAAAGATCGCCGGAATGACTATGAGGGTCAGAAGGGTGGAAGAGATCATGCCTCCAATCATCGGCACAGCGATCCGCTGCATAATCTCTGATCCTGTACCTGAGCTCCACATGATCGGCAAAAGCCCTGCCATGATGGCGACCACCGTCATGATCTTGGGCCGGACACGCTCAACTGCGCCCTCCATGATCGCATCATGAAGATCGTCCCGTGATAGAGCACGACCTTCCATCTTGCACTTCGCTTGTATCTCGAGGAGCGCTTGATTGAGGTAGATCAGCATAACGACACCGGTTTCGGCGGCGACACCAGCAAGAGCGATGAAGCCGACGACCACTGCAACGGACAGATTAAAGCCGAGCCACCACATCAGCCAGAGCCCGCCTACCAGTGCGAATGGCAGCGACAGCATCACGATCATGGTTTCTGTGATGGAGCGGAAGTTAAGGTACAGAAGCAAGAAGATAATCATCAGCGTCACGGGCACGACGATCTTGAGGCGAGCCGCAGCGCGCTCGAGATATTCGTACTGGCCGCTCCACACCACATAATAGCCCGGTGGAAACTTGATGCTGGCCTGCACCGCCTGCTGGGCATCTGCAACGTAACCGCCGAGATCACGATCGCGAATATCGACATAGATGTATGTAGCCAACTGTCCGTTTTCGGTGCGAATCGAGGTCGGCCCCCTCGCCAGCTCGATCTTCGCAACCTCGCCAAGTGGCACCCCGCCACCGGCCGGCATCGGCACGAGGACATCATTCGCGATGGCTTGCGGATTGTCGCGCATATCCCGCGGATAGCGCATATTCACACTGAAGCGCTCTCTACCTTCCACTGTCGTCGTCACAGTTTGGCCGCCGAGTGCGGTCGCGATCACATCCTGGACGTCCTGCACCATGATGCCATAGCGCGCCAAGGCGGCGCGATCGGGCGTAATGTCGAGATAGTAACCGCCTATCGCGCGTTCCGCATAAGCCGAAGAGGTGCCGGGGACAGCCTTTAACACCTGCTCGATTTTCTTTGCGAGCTTGTCGATTTCGACGAGATCGGGTCCCATCACTTTGACGCCAACTGGCGTTCGGATGCCGGTCGACAGCATGTCGATGCGCGCTTTGATCGGCATGGTCCAGGCGTTCGAGACGCCCGGAAACTGCAGTGCCTTGTCCATCTCCGCAATCAGACTGTCGATCGTCACGCCGGGACGCCACTCCTCCTTTGGCTTCAGGTTGATGATGGTCTCGAACATTTCCGGCGGCGCGGGATCGGTCGCCGTCGAAGCGCGGCCAGCTTTGCCGTAAACGGACGCAACCTCTGGAAACGACCGGATGATCCTGTCTTGCATCTGCAGTAGCTCACCCGCTTTGGTGACGGAAATGCCTGGCAGTGTCGTCGGCATAAAGAGCAGTGTGCCTTCGTTGAGGTTTGGCATAAATTCAGTGCCGAGCTGCCGCGCGGGCCAGATCGTCACTGCCAGAACCGCCAATGACAGCACGATCACCAACCCTTTGGCGCGCATCACCGCTTTGATGACGGGGCGATAGATCCAGATCAGGAAGCGGTTGATCGGATTTTTGTGTTCCGGAACGATTTTGCCGCGCACGAAGATGATCATCAGCGCCGGGACCAGCGTCACCGACAACAAAGCTGCAGCAGCCATTGAAAATGTCTTGGTGAAGGCCAGCGGACTGAACATCCGCCCTTCCTGTGCCTCCAGCGTGAAGATCGGCATGAACGACACAGTGATAATCAGCAAGCTGAAGAACAGCGCGGGGCCGACCTCCGACGCCGCCGCGATCAGTATGTCGATTCTCGACTGCCCAGGTTGGGCCCGTTCCAGATGCTTATGCGCATTCTCGATCATGACAATGGCCGCATCGACCATGGCACCGATCGCAATCGCGATACCGCCGAGACTCATTATGTTTGAGCCGATCCCGAGCAGCTTCATCGCGCTGAACGCCATCAGCACTCCGACCGGCAGCATGAGGATCGCGACCAGTGCGCTGCGGACATGCAGCAGGAAGATGATGCAAACCAGCGCGACGATGGCACTTTCCTCGAGCAACGTATGCTTGAGGGTGGCTATGGCTGCATTGATCAGATTGGAGCGGTCATAAACTGGAACAATCTCGACCGATTTTGGCAGACTGCTGGCAATTTCCTTGAACCGCTTCTTGACGTTATCGATGACGTCGAGCGCGTTGGCACCAAAACGTTGCAACACGATGCCGCTTGTGACTTCTCCCTCACCATTGAGCTCGGTAATGCCGCGGCGCTCGTCGGGTCCGAGTTCGACGCGAGCAACATCGCGCAGCAAAACCGGCGTGCCATTGTTTGTCTTAAGCACAATATTGCCGAGGTCATTGATATTCTTCAGATACCCCTTGCCGCGGATGACGTATTCGAATTCTGAGAGCTCCACCGTCCTGCCACCGACATCGGCATTGCTGGCACGGATAGCGTCGCGCATCTTCTGCATGGTGATGCCAAGGTCACGCATGCGCTGCGGATCAAGAATGACGTTGTATTGCTTGACAAACCCGCCGACGCTGGCCACTTCCGCCACGCCTTGGGCCTTCGCCAGCGCAAATTTCAAATTCCAATCCTGGATGGTGCGCGTGTCCGCAAGATTCAACTCCTTCGACATCACAGCGTATTGATAGACCCAACCAACGCCGGTGGCATCTGGACCGATCGTCGGCGTTATCCCGGTGGGCAGTCGCGCGGCGGCGCTATTGAGAGATTCCAACACGCGCGATCGTGCCCAATAGATGTCGGTGCCGTCCTCGAAAATGACGTAGACGAAAGAGACGCCAAAGAATGAGAACCCACGCACGACTTTCGAGCGTGGCACGGTGAGCATCGCCGTCGTCAGCGGGTAAGTGACCTGATCCTCGATCACCTGAGGCGCTTGGCCGGGATACTCGGTGTAGACGATCACCTGCGTGTCGGAGAGGTCTGGGATCGCATCAAGCGGAAGATGAAGCAGTGCGTAGAAGCCAGCGGCGGCCGCAAATCCTGTACCAAACAAAACCAGCAACAGGTTACGGGCCGACCAACTGATAACACGGGCAATCATGGCTGCCCTCCCGCATCAGAAAAACCCTTGAGGGCGGCCTTCAAATTGCTTTCGGCGTCGATCAGGAAATTGGCAGAGACAACAACCCGCTCGCCCTTGCTGACACCCTCGCGGATTTCGATGTAACCATTGCCACGATGACCGAGCTTGACATCGCGCGGTTCAAATCGGCCTTGTCCTTTGTCGATAAGTACGGCCTGTCGGCTACCGGTATCAAGAACGGCATTTTCGGGAACGGCAAGCACGGGCTGCGGACTGCCGATATCGATATTCGCATCGACATACATATCGGGAAGGAGCGCATAGTCCGGGTTTGCCAATTCAACGCGGACCCGCGCCGTCCGTGTATCGCGATTAACCTGCGGATAGATGACGCTGATCGTTCCTTTGAATTGCCGTCCCGGAAAGCTGCGGGCTCGTACGATGACCGGCTGGCCCACCGCTATTGCGCCCAGATCGCGTTCGGCAACATCAATCATTGCCCACACGACCGAAACATCTGCCACCCGAAATAAAACGTCGCCGGGCTGCGCGCGCATGCCCTCGACAGCGTTACGCTCAAGCACAATGCCGTCGCGCGGAGCGGACCACTCAACGGCGATTGGAACGGTCCGGCTTTTTTCAATGGCGGTAATTGCAGCGTCCGGGACGTCAAGGTTCATTAACCGCTGGCGCGACCCTCGTCCGTAACGCTCATTCCCACTGGTCACTGGAGAATTGATTGTCGAAAGATATTCTGCCGCTGCTGATGCCACCGCTGGGCTGTAAATCTCCATGAGCGGCTCGCCCTTGGTGACTTTCGTACCTGTGGTGACGTTGGCGACCTTCTGAATCCAGCTTTCCGATCGCATCGAGATCACCGAAATCCGGCGCTCATCGAGTTGGATTGTGCCTGGCGCTCGAACGAGAGTTCGAATGACGCGAGGTATCGCGGGCTCTGATTGAACGCCGGTGCGCTGGATCTTCTCGGGCGAGAGCTTCACCGATCCATCGTCGGTATCTTCACCTTCGTACACAGGGATGTAATCCATCCCCATCGAGTCCTTCTTGGGCGTAGGCGATGTGTCAGGCAATCCCATCGGATTGCGGTAGTATTTGATCCGGCGGTCCGCCGCCGTCGTGGATGTGTGCTCGGCTGCTGGAGGTTTGTCGAAATTGACGTCGTCAGCCGAAGGAACGGCCACATAATCACGTCCGTCTGCCGTCTTCTTTGGCACCGACGAGTAGAACGGTTTGCCGTCAGGGTCCCTGTAATAGACCGCTGCGTCGTTGGGTTGGGCGGCGGCAGGGGCAATGATTGCAAGTCTCGTGAGTTTTGCCGGGCTGGAATTGACAATAAGACCGCCACCCACCGCCGCAAAAGCGGCGGCGGCAGCGACAACTACGCTGGCGGTCCTCATTTTTGAGCCGTGATGACGAGCTTGTTTTCAACCGTCCCTGTCTCGCCTTGCACCTTTGCACCAAGCGAGAGCTGCCAGCGACCCGCCATTCCGAAGGTTGCTTTGAACTTGTAGGTGCCAGCCTCGGCTCCGGGCACAGCCACGACTTTTGTAGCCATCTCCTGCATGCCCTCGGGAGCCATGTCGAGCCGGGTTGCGATGATCACAGCGTCGGGCACAGCTTTGCCCGTCGTCTTATTGACCAGCCTTACTGTGATGGTCTGATCCGGACCGGCATGAATGGTCTGTCCAACGAGCTGGAATTCATAGTTTTTGATGTCCGCCCGTGCTGCGGTGATTGAACCGGCCACGGCAAGTGTAACGAACGCCGCCCGAAGGACGCGCGGTGAATAGAGCTTCTTCATTTTAAAATTCCTCGAATGATCAAGATTGCCGCGAACGGCATGCGTCGATCCGCGTGAACAAGTCACGCGGCAGCACGGCGCGGAAAGCGCCGATCAGATCAAGCTTCGAGGAGGTTGGTGAGGAGGTGGATGAGCGAGGCTATCGGGCCAGGATTCATTCCGCAGCAGAGCAACCCGTACGGAAGTAGCTAAAAATGGCTGGAAAAACGAAGCAGATATGCCGCTAAAGCACTTCGCCGCACAGGCAGCCATGAAGACGCACTTGTCACAACCAGCCGGGGAGGGAGCCTTTGATGGACAGCACGGCATATCTTGAGACATGTCCGTTGCGGACATATCAATAGCCGCGTCATCCGTCACTGATGGTGCGGATGCGTGATCAGCCATCGCCGCCATTGAGGCGTCGGGCGGTGCCGCAGCCATAACGGGTCGGGAGAACGGAGCCATAGTAAGCCCCACGATCATAGCGATCGCGAGCAACCGATTTATGGTTCCCTGACGTTTCACGAGGGTAAAATCTCACAGGAGGCGTCCAATGAAAAGCCTCTAGGGCTGACGAAGCCGTGATATAGGGCGGCACCCTAGTAGTCTGGGACATGTGCGGAAGATGAATTAGTCCAGCTGTTTCGATTGGCACTCAAGACGGCAGCGGATTTTTTGAATACTCGCTCCATGCCTGCTGCAGGATTTGAATAGCGGAGGTCAGGAAAATTCCTGCCATGACGGCAGCGACGATCAGATCGGGCCAGGGTGTCGTCGTTCCCCAGACGCCCAACGCGGCGAACACCACAGCCACGTTGCCGATGGCGTCATTACGGGAGCAGAGCCATACCGACCGCACATTTGCATCACCATCTTTGTAAGGCATCAGGAGGCCAACCGATGCAAGGTTGGCGGCAAGAGCCATAAAGCCGATGATGCCCATTACTTCGGCACTCGGCACACCGAGCACGAATGTTCGGTAAATTGTCGAGCCGATCACCCAAGCGCCCATTACGCTCAGAGAAAGCCCCTTGAACAGGGCGGCTGTCGCTCGTGTACGCAACGATGTGCCGATGACGGCGAGGCTTAGCCCATACGTGATGGTATCGCCAAGGAAATCGAGGGCATCTGCCTGCAATGCTTGCGATCCAGCAAGCTGACCAGCAATCATCTCGGCCAAGAACATTGCGCCGTTGAGGCCGATAACGATCCAGAGAATCTGCTTATAGCGTGGATCCATGCCGTCAAAGGTCGGCACTCCCCCAGAACAGCAGCAATCTTGCGCCCCAAGCACGTCAGCTGTTGTCGGTGGCAATAACGGAGGTGGCGTGCAGCAGGTCTTCGTTTCGTGATTGCGGCAATTGTCTGCCATGCAGGGTCTCCCTTTCGCGAAGCACCGTAATCTCTATAGTGACTAGAGGTTCAAGGGGTTTATGGCGATGGATATTTCAATCGGGGAACTGGCGCGGCGCACTGGGGTCAAGGTTCCGACGATTCGTTACTACGAGCAGATCGAATTGATGCCCCTCCCGCCACGCACCGGAGGTCAGCAGCGCCGATACAACACGGAACATGTTACGCGGCTAAAGTTTATCCGGCACGCTCGCGATCTGGGATTCGAGGTTGATGCGATCCGCGAACTTTTGGCATTGAGCGCGAAGCCAAACGAGTCTTGCACGCAGATTGATGAAATAGCGCGGCGTCACATCGCCGAGATAGAGCAACGCATCATGGATCTCGTCACGCTTCGCGCTGAGTTGCAGCGTATGGTTGATGAATGCGGGTGCGGGCACGTGAGTGAATGTCGGGTGATCGAGAGTCTGTCCTTTAGCGCCCACTAGCATAGCGGACATCTTGGCTCCGATAGTATTCAAACGATATCTTGCACGGGGGGAGGACATTCCTTGCTTACATGTTGGTTCGTGTCGTCTTCCACGTGCTGAGACATGCCTGAAAGCATGAGCAAAGCCATCAATGCGGCGATACTCAGCAATGAAGATATAATCAAAACCTTGCCGCCAAAAAGGTCGATGAGAAGTCCAAATCCCAACGGGGCGAGCGCCTGACAAATGCGGGATGGTGCACCTAGGATACCCAGACGATAGCCATAATTTTCGGGGCCGAAAATCGCGAGGGGAAGGGTGCCTCGGGCAATTGTTAGGATTCCGTTCCCGGCACCATGCAACAATGCAAACAGAGCTGCCCCGCTACCACCGAGCAGTCCGATAAGGCAGGCTCCGATGGGATGGCTGATGCAAGCTAATCTGGTCGAGATCAAGGGATGGTACTTTTTGAGCAAGCCAGCTTCTGCAATTCGGGCTGCAACCTGAGCAGGCCCAATCATTGCTCCTGCGAATACGGCCTGGGCGGGTGTCGCGCCGAGAGATTCGACGATCCGAGGTAGATGGGCAGCCATCGCCGCCGTCACGGTCCAGGCTGCAGCAAAAGCGAAGGCCAATAGCACCATCGTTCGATCGATGATGATATGCGGAGTTATCCCGTTTGTGTGTTCATGCTTTGAGCATTCGGTCTTAGGTAGCAGCAGATTGAGCGGCAAGCCGATCACGATATGCGCCGCAGCCCATGCAAAGCAGGTTTGCCGCCAACCAAAATGTTCAAGGCCTAAGGAGCTTAAAGGCCACCCGATCGTGCTTGCAAAACCGGCGAGCAGCGTAATACCCGTGATCGCCCTTCGTGCGTCGTCGCCGTAGGTGCGTCCGAGAGCTGCGAATGCGGCATCGTAGAGGCCAAGTCCCATGCCGACACCGAGCAGCAGCCAAGCCCCCAGCATCATCCAGATCGATGTGGAAACTCCCAGCAGGGCTAATCCTGCTGCCAAGATTACGTTGGATGCGCATAAAACGCGGCGGCCTCCAACGAGATCAATTTGGCGCCCGATGTGAGGTCCGAGCAATCCTGAGATAACAAGCGACGCCGAGAACGCTGCGAAGAACCAATTGCTGGAAATCCCAAGATCGTTGGCAATCGGATCGGCCAGTATTGCCGGTAGATAGTAGCTCGATGCCCAGGCCAACGTCTGCGTCGTCCCAAGCACGAGAATGACCGGAAGCTGGCGATCCTTCGTCACCATGGCCTTAAGCGCAGCCGCATCCGGATTTGCCTGCTTCTTTGGCTATTGCATCGTCGCTGCAACAAGCATCCGCACCAACCGGCGCCGGGCCACCGCAGCACCCGGCAGCCGAACCGCTCTCTACACCGCCCCGTGTGCAAACGCCGGTTTCCGGCAATTCCAATTCAACGCGGGCGGCAGCCTCCTTGTCCCCGGCGATGTCGGCGGCAATCGACCGCACCTGTTCGTAGCCGGTGATCATCAAAAACGTCGGGGCGCGACCGTAGGATTTCATGCCAGCCAGATAGAGCCCTGGCTCGGGCTGGGCCAACTCCCGCGCGCCGTGAGGACGTACCGTGCCACAACTGTGCTCGTTCGGATCTATCAAAGGGGCCAATGCCACCGGCGCGTCGATTGCTGGATCCAAGCCAAGTCGCAGTTCGCTAAGAAATGAGAGATCGGGGCGGAAGCCAGTCGCGACAATCAATTCGTCGGCAACGACATGGCGCCCGCAACAGGCTGATCCCGCGCCAATACGAAGCCGTTCGTTGGCAGCCGTAATGTGGCTCACACTAAAGCCCGGCTCAACGCGGACTTTGCCTGCTGCAACAATCGCCGCAAAGGCAGATCCTAGTTCCCCCCGCGCGGCAAGTTTATCGTTCGCGCCGCCGCCAAAAGCCTTCGATGGATTCGAGCCTCGCAACAGCCAAAGAATCTCAGTGCCGGGCGCATCATCCTGAAGATGGGCCAGTTCCATCAACGTGCCGATGGCAGAATGACCGGCTCCCAGCACGGCTACCGTCTTGCCTGCATAGCGTGACCGGTGAGTGCCGCGAATATCTGGCATTGCATAGGCTATGCGATTAGCCAGGCCGGACTCTCCGATAGCGGGAAGGCCATTTGCACCGGCAGGATTGGGCGTCGACCACGTTCCCGAGGTGTCGATAATGGCATCGGCGCGTAATGTTTCGGGGCCCTTGCCATTCTGATATCGAATTTCAAACGGCGCACTCTCTCGGCCCTTTGTTTTTGCCTTATCGTAACCGAGACGACTGATGGCCACGACGCGGCTCGCCGTGCGGATGATGTCCTTTAAAACGGTACGGGTTGCCAGAGGTTGGAGGTATTGCTCAAGTAGCTCTTGGCCCGTCGGATAGACATGCGGGGCAGGTGAATTCCATCCCGTTGAAGACAACAAGCGTCCTGCGGCCTTATCGACGTTGTATTCCCAGGGCGAGAACAGCTGGACGTGCTTCCATTGTCGAACGGCGTGGCCAACTGCTGGTCCCGCTTCAAGAACCGTAGGATTGAGACCGCGCTCTAAAAGGTGAGAAGCCGCGGCAAGGCCTACAGGACCCGCTCCGATAACGACGACATTCTTGCTCACGAAAATCTCCTATACTTCGAGAAATATCGAATAATTCGCTAAGGCAAAACTACGCTGCCGATTTTGTATCCGCGCAACCTTCCTCGACGCAGCATTCCGCAACAAGGAAGTCCACCAAACCTTGCATGGTGTCATATTCTGCATGGCAGAATAGGGTCTTCCCTGCGCGCCTTTGCGTAACCAATCCCACCATCATGAGCTCTTTGAGGTGATACGACATTGTAGATGCCGCTACCTTAAGCTTCTCACTCAGCTTCCCGGCCGGCATGCCGGCATGGCCCGCACGAATGAGGGCTCGGTAGATCTTCAACCGGGTTGTGTTGCCCAAAGCCTCAAGCCGGGCAGCTGCATCATCGATCTTCATGGGTGGCATCATGACACACGAGAGGGCAGTGTCAACAACAGTTCTATAATAATTGAAATGTCGTGAATTGAGCTTTCAGAGTCAGTTGACAAGGGTACAATATATCCATATATCTGGATTTATGGATAATGAACTCGCCATCCTCGCGATGGCCGCGCTTGCGCAAAATACGCGTCTCGCGGCCTTCAAAATTTTGGTGAAGCAGGAACCAGATGGTCTGCCTGCGGGTGACCTCGCCAGGATTCTGGAAGTGCCTCAGAATACGCTTTCGGCGCATCTTTCTGTTCTTGCGCGGGCTGACCTGGTGACATCCGAGCGCCGCAGCCGAACGATCGTCTATCGCGCCAATCTTCAGACATTTCAGTCCATCGCTCTGTTTCTGCTGCAGGACTGCTGCGGCGGCAGGCCGGATATCTGTGCGCCAGTTCTCAGCAGCCTCAAAGCTTGCGACACCACAAAGTCAAAAAAGGAAAAGTCCCGCGCCTGATCGTCGGGACGCCGTTCAATTTAACCCGGTGCAATGATGAATACTTTCGAACGCTATCTGACACTCTGGGTCGCACTCTGCATTGTCGCGGGCGTGGCTCTAGGCCATGTGATGCCGGGCTTCTTCGCGACCGTTGCATCTGCCGAAATTGCTAACGTCAATCTTCCTGTAGCAGTGCTGATCTGGCTTATGATCGTGCCGATGCTGCTCAAGATCGATTTCGGAGCGCTGGGAAGCGTTCGTGAACATTGGCGCGGCGTCGGTGTGACACTGTTCGTCAATTGGGCAGTGAAGCCCTTCTCGATGGCTCTGCTCGGCAGCTTTTTCATCGGGCACGTCTTTGCTCCGATGCTGCCCTCAGCGCAAATCCCGTCCTACATTGCCGGACTTATTCTGCTGGCGGCAGCACCGTGCACTGCGATGGTCTTTGTATGGTCGAATCTCTGCGAAGGCGAGCCTCACTACACACTCAGTCAGGTCGCGCTCAACGACGTCCTTATGGTGTTCTTGTTTGCGCCGCTCGTTGGCCTGTTGCTCGGTGTTGCTTCCATAACAGTGCCATGGGCCACCTTATTGTTGTCCGTGGTGCTTTACATCGTCGTCCCCGTCGTGGTTGCCCAGCTTTGGCGAGGCTCCATGATCCGGGCGGGCAATGGACTCTTTGAGCGGACTTTGGCGCGGCTTCAGCCGGTCTCGCTCATCGCTCTTCTGGCAACCTTGGTGCTGCTGTTCGGCTTTCAAGGTGAACAAATCCTGCGGCAGCCTATCGTGATCGCGATTCTCGCAGTGCCGATCTTGATCCAGGTCTATCTCAATGCAGGCATCGCGTATTGGCTAAGCCGTCGCTTCGGTGTGGCCTGGTGTGTAGCCGCCCCTGCGGCTCTGATTGGTGCTAGTAATTTCTTCGAGCTCGCAGTTGCTGCCGCCATCAGCCTATTCGGCTTGAATTCCGGCGCGGCACTGGCGACCGTTGTTGGCGTACTGGTTGAGGTGCCTGTGATGCTTTCGGTCGTGCGGATCGTAAAGGCCACGCGAGGATGGTACGAGGCGGGAGTATCCCGCGAGTCCGCTGAAATTCGGTCATGACCGTGACAATCTACCATAACCCTGCCTGTGGGACGTCGCGCAATACGCTTGCGATGATCAAACAGAGTGGCGAAGAACCGGTCGTGATCGAATATTTAAAGACCCCGCCACCACGTGAGCGACTGAAAGAACTGATTGCCGCATTGGGGATGCCCGTCCGAGGTCTGCTGAGAGAAAAAGGTACTCCTTACAAGGAGCTCGGGCTAGATGATCCAAAATGGTCTGATGACGAATTGCTGGACTTCATGTTGGCTCATCCGATTCTTATCAACCGGCCGATTGTTATAACTTCCAAGGGTACGAAGCTTTGCCGTCCTTCGGAAACGGTCCTCGCCTTGCTCGATCATCCTGTTCGCAGGTTCGTGAAAGAGGACGGCGAGATTATCGAATGACCTTCACTGCTTGCTCAGTAGACCCAATTGGTCTTGCTAAATAAGATGCCGCTCAAGCGTCATGATTCACCGGTGATCTAAATTCGGCATTTTCCTGAAAGATAAAACTTGGTATTAAAAGGTGCCCCACGGGTTTGCCGTAAGCAGCCACGTGAAGCGACCGGCACGACGGGAAACGGGTTTTAAGCAAACGCGCTCATAGCGCCAGCTTTCCTGTGCCCAATGCTCAACATTCTTTGTGCTATCCCCTTTTTCATCGGCGAGTCCATGTTGGAAATCCCAGCTGCTAAGCGGTTGGCGAACGCCTTCATTAATCAAGCGCGCGAGGTTCGCGCGTGAGCATTGAAACATCGACAACCAACCAGCCGAATAAAGCTGCAGCGTTTGGATTTGGCGCGCTCATCGGTGCGCTGGGTGGCCTTATAGGCCTTGGCGGCGCTGAATTTCGCCTGCCTATTTTAATTGGCTGGTTCAATTTTGCGCCGCTTGCCGCCATTATTCTCAATAAAGCCATGAGCCTAGTCGTTGTTGCCTCGGCTCTCCCTTCGCGTGCGGCTACGATTCCGTTGTCGGCAATAGCCGACAACTGGCTTGTCGTCGTGAACTTGCTCGCGGGAAGTTTGATTGGAGCGTGGTTTGGGGCGGGATGGGCTATTCAGCTTAAATCCCAGACACTGTATCGCATCATCGCGGGCTTGCTGGTCCTTATCGCTCTGATCCTTCTTCTTGGTCATAACGTAACCGGAGGGGCTGCATTGCTTCACGGTCCACTGCAAGTTGTGGCTGGGATCGTGGCAGGTTTTTTTATTGGCGTCGTTGCGGCCTTGATGGGTGTAGCTGGCGGTGAGCTGCTCATTCCGACGCTCGTCTTATTATTTGGCGCTGACATCAAGCTTGCAGGGAGCCTGTCGCTGGCCGTCAGCCTGCCGACAATGCTCGTCGGATTCGCGCGCTATAGCCAGGATCGTAGTTTCAGCATTCTTGGCGCAAATCTAGGGTTCGTCGCTTTTATGGCATTAGGGTCTATCGCAGGCAGCTTTATCGGTGGCCGTTTACTTGGCTTGATACCTAGTCATGTGTTGCTTCCGCTTCTTGCCGTTATTTTGCTTCTGTCTGCAGTGAAGGTCTGGAAGCATCGCTGAAGCGACGAGTTCCTTCGCTCACTCGGACAAAATCTGGAGCGGTCCCATCGGGATTGTGCGCTGCAACTTTCAAGGGTGAGCTTTATAACGATTTTAAATGCCGCTAGACTTGTCCATATGTCTGGAGAGGTCGAATGGCGTCCAGGGCTGAGTTATCGCGTCGTGCGGTCTTAGGGAGTGGAGTGGCGCTGCTGCTTTCGAAGCACGCTCATGCCTCATCCGAACCGGCATCGGAAAGGGCGATCCATTTCGGCCTTACACCCGTTTTTTTGACGTCGGACCTGGAGCTTCTTGGTCGGCTGCAATCCTATCTTCAACTTACAACCGGCCTTCCGGTAAATCTGGTCGAGCGGCGCACCTATCAAGAAATCACGGCTATGCTGATTTCTGGTCAGTTGGATGCTGCGTGGATTTGCGGTTATCCCTACGTTGCGCATCACCGTGAACTACAGCTCGTTGCTGTGGCGCTCTGGCATCAGAAGCCACTGTATCAATCCTATCTCATCGTCGACAAAGCGCGAGACGCTCAAACGCTGGCAGATCTGCGGGGAGATATTCACGCTTTCTCAGATCCGGATTCGAATTCCGGCTTTCTTGTTACCCGGGCCCAACTCGCGGCGATGGATGTAAGGCCGGAGAACTTCTTCCGCAGATCTATCTTCACCTATGGGCATCGCAATGTCATTCGTGCGGTCGCGTCCGGTCTTGCTCAGTCAGGGTCGGTGGATGGCTACGTCTACGATGTGGTTGCAAACCTCGAACCTGCGCTCGTGTCAGGTACGCGCGTTCTTTCAGCGTCTGAATGGCTGGGCTTTCCCCCTATTGCCGCACGGAAGAACCCACCGGACAGCCAGAAATTTTCGCTACTAAAAGCCGCTCTTCTCGATATCCATAAAACCGAAGAAGGGCGGGCGGTTCTGGCCATGCTCCAGCTCGATGGCTTCGCTAGCGAGCAGCCAAGCCTTTACGAAACCATCGCGGCGAAAGCGGCCTTGGTTGCAGCAGCGGGATAATATCGATGACCCGCCTCGGGAAATGGCCCGTTACAGTTAAAGTCCCGCTTGCCGTTGCGGCCCTGATGATTACGGTCGGTGTGATCGTTTCGGAGCAGGTTCTGCGTCGTCTCGAAGAAACACAGACTCGTTTCCTGTCCGACCTTTCACAAAGTTATCTGGACGGTCTATCGTCCTCAATTACGCCTGCGCTTTTGCGCGAAGATAATTGGGAAGTTTACGACGCTATCGACAGAGCCAAAACGATAAACCGCGGCCTGCGCGCTACCGAGACGATCGTCACCAATGCAGATAGATACGTGATCGCTGCGTCAGATCCTCGCATCCATCCCATCGGCTCACAAATCACCGCAACCTTGCCCGCTAGCAAATTCAGCTTCGAGGCAGGCGCGAACACCGCGAGCGCGATGCGTGTGCTTTCGTATCCAGGTCGAACGGCCGGGATCATTTTTGCAACATTCGACACACGCCATCTTGCCGCTGAACGGCGGGATGTTCTGTGGGCCTTAACGATCAGCAATGGCGTCCTTACGCTCACGCTTGCGTTGGCAGGTTGGTTTTTAGTGATGCGGATGATGTCACCGGTCAGGGTGCTCACGGATCATCTTGGCGCAGCTCAGGACGGCCATGCTGATTTTATACCGTCCTCAGACTTGTCAAAGACGTCCGGCGAATTCCGTCGTCTCTTCAGGTCCTACAACGCGTTGGTCCGGTCGATGCGAGATCGTGAAGAGCTTGCGATACGGTTGGCTGAAGAAAAACGTCTTGGCAGTCTGGGACGTTTGGCTTCGTCGCTGGCTCACGAGATCAACAATCCGCTCGGCGGCCTTTTCAATGCTCTTTCCACACTCAAGAGCCACGGCGCTATTGAACATGTCCGGGAGCGTTCGTTGGCTCTGCTTGAGCGTGGCCTAAATGGCATCAAAGATACCGTGAGGACAACGCTGACGGTCTACCGCTCCGACAATCAATCAAGGCCGCTGGAGCCGAGTGACATCGATGATCTTAAACTTCTCGTCGCGCCGGAAGCGAAGCGCCGGTCCATACGGATCGAGATGATCAACGGTCTTGTCGAGAAGATGCCTGTTCCGGCGACGCCGATCAGACAGGCGATTTTGAATTTACTCCTTAACGCGATAGCTGCCTCACCTGATGGCGCGACCATCACGCTCACGACAAGCAGCGATGAGCAGCTCGAAATAGTCGTAAAGGACTGCGGCCCAGGTTTGCCAGACTGGGCCGCTGAGGTTCTCACAGCAACTAACCTCACTCCGCCCCGGTCCGAAGGGGGACTCGGTCTTTGGACAACGAGTAGGCTTGTCGTTCAACTGGGCGGGCGCATTAGCATCCGGCCGGCGGAGCCAGGCACGGAAATTCTCATTCATATCCCTCTTACAAGACCGGAGTTGGCCAGTGCCGCGTGAACAACGATTAGTTGGACTGGTAGAGGACGATCCAGTCATGGGTGAAAGCCTGATCCAACGGCTGACGCTGGATGGCATCGGTGTCAAATGGTGGCAGGACGGCGAAACCGCGGTCAAAGAAATCGAAAGCAGTCGCTTCGACGCCATAGTCTGCGATATTCGGCTTCCTGACATGAACGGTGAGCAATTTTTCACTGAAGCGACCCGAAGCGGCAATGCGGCTCCCTTCATGTTCATTACGGGGCAGGGAGATATCGACCAAGCCGTCAGGCTGATGCGTGCTGGAGCACGGGATTATGTGACGAAGCCATTCGATATGGACCGGTTTCTGACACGCCTCGCCGAGATTTTTAGACCTCAGCAATCTTCGATTGTCTCCGAGGCGCTTGGATATTCCCAGCCTGCTAAAGATCTTGCTCACTTAATCGAACGGCTAGCTCCTCTACCATCCACTGTCCTGCTCACGGGAGAAACAGGTAGCGGTAAAGAGGTTGCTGCTCGTTTCCTGCATGCAACGTCGCCGCGTAGTGAGCAGCCATTCATTGCGGTCAATTGTGCTGCCATTCCTTCTGAATTGATGGAAAGCGAACTTTTTGGCCATGAAAAAGGAGCTTTCACCGGAGCAGCGCAGCGGCACGTTGGATATGCCGAACGAAGCGGCGCCGGAATCTTATTCTTGGATGAGATCGGCGATATGCGGCTTGAGCTTCAGGCGAAGCTGCTGCGACTACTTGAGGAACGAAAATTCAACCGGGTAGGGGGCGAGGCCGCTCTGCCTTTCAGTGGCCGATTGATTGCGGCTACCAACCAGAACTTGTTCGAGCTTGTTCAAAAGGGGCGCTTTCGTGAGGATCTCTATTACCGAATCAATGTGGTCACGATCGATGTCCCTTCCCTTCGCGCGCGCCGCGATGACATTCCTTGGCTGATGAACAAATTCCTGAATGAGTTCTCGGCAACGGCAAGCCGCGACATCAGACGATTTAGCGCGCTCGCGGAACAATCCGCCTTACATTACCCATGGCCTGGAAACGTTCGTGAACTCAGAAATAGGGTCGAGCGCGCCGTTGCGCTTGGTCTGGATGAATGGATTATGCCCGGCGATTTGTTTCCTGCGACGGAACGAAGCGCCTCACGCGAGAATCTGGAATCCCTGGAAGACGTCAGGCAAGACGCAGAGCGGCGTCACATTCTTCGCGTCCTTCAAACCGCGAACGGTGAAATCGGGACGGCATCGAAGATTCTGGGGATTGGTCGAACCACTCTTTGGGAAAAAATGCGGCGGCTTGGCTTAAGTACCGATGACCCGGGCATGACTCAATGAC
The DNA here is from genome assembly GCF_029030725.1 of [Pseudomonas] carboxydohydrogena. Classification (NCBI taxonomy): domain Bacteria; kingdom Pseudomonadati; phylum Pseudomonadota; class Alphaproteobacteria; order Hyphomicrobiales; family Nitrobacteraceae; genus Afipia; species Afipia carboxydohydrogena. Next base: position 3,220,245 of record NZ_CP113162.1, on the reverse strand, counting down.
CGATTGATGTGACCGGAGCCTCCTTAAGGCGCCGTGAGACGTAGACGAATTACGATTGGAGGCTGCTCCAGCAAGCAGCACACTATCGTTCGCATTCCTGAACCAACGGCACTGCAACATGTTCGGAAGCCCGAACATGTGCTGGCTACCTGCGACCGTTGCGCACCCGAAAGTTCAAGTGTTTCAACGCCAAGGTTGATTGGCGCGATCCCTGCAAGGTGCTCCCCGTCCGATGGGACAAAACAAGCAATGATCTGGGGAGATCATCATGAAAAGTTGCGACAAGTTGGTCGATGCTGGCCGCCGTCATTTTCTGAGCAGTGCGGGCGCAATGACCGCGGCCGCCGCCGCCGTTTCAGTTTTATCGACTGAAGCAAAAGCTGACCAAGCACCCTCGACATTAATTCGTTACCCAAAAAGCAGACTCGGCAATGTCGCCGATCTGAAAGTGAATGAGCCGCTTGCCGTCAACTACCCGGATGATGATGCGCCAGGTGTCTTGATCAAGCTCGGGCAACGAGTTGTGGGTGGTGTTGGTGCCGACGGCGATATCGTTGGATTTACGACAGTCTGCCCGCATAAGGGCTTCCCGCTGAATTATGTCGCCTCCGACAAGACGATGAACTGCCCCGGCCATTACTCGCGGTTCGATTGCGAGAAAGGTGGTCAGCAAATTTGGGGGCAGGCGACGCAGAACCTCCCGCAATACACGCTTCGTATCGACGAGAAGGGCGACATCTACGCCGAGGGCGTAGATGAACTGCTCTACGGCCGTCTCTCGAACGTTTTGTGAGGAGAAAGAACATGACGTACAAGCGCCAAATCGGTCATCTTCCGATCATTCCTGCGGACGCAAAAGAGCACAACGTCGTCTGCCACTACTGCATCGTCGGATGCGGCTACAAGGCTTATACTTGGGATGCCCGCTATGAAGGTGGGACTGCGCCAAATCAGAATAAATTTGGAGTCGACCTTTCCAAGCAGCAGGAATCGGACACAGGCAATTGGTATGCGCCTTCGATGTACAACATCGTGAAGCAGAACGGCCACGATGTGCACCTGGTCGTCAAGCCCGACAAAAACTGCGTGGTCAACTCGGGTCTTGGATCGCCAAGGGGCGCCCGGATCGCTGAGATGAGTTACTCGCGCCAGCGCAACACGCAGCTTCAGCGGCTAACAGATCCTCTCGTATGGCGCTATGGGCAAATGCAGCCGACAAGCTGGGATGACGCGCTTGATTTGGTTGCCAGGGTAACCGCGGCCGTGATCGCCAAACAGGGCGAAGATGCACTTTTCGTCTCAGCCTATGACCATGGTGGTGCCGGTGGCGGCTATGAAAACACCTGGGGCACGGGCAAGCTCTATTTCGGTGCGATGAAGATCAAGAATATCCGTATCCATAATCGCCCCGCCTACAATTCCGAGGTTCATGGAACGCGTGATATGGGCATCGGCGAACTTAACAATTGTTACGAAGATGCCGAATTGGCCGACACTATCGTTGCCGTCGGCACGAACGCCCTAGAGACCCAAACCAATTACTTTCTCAATCATTGGATACCGAATTTACGAGGTTCGACATCCGACAAGAAGAAAGCCGAATTCGGTAACGAGCCGGTGGATCGCGCGCGCATCGTTATTGTTGATCCGAGGCGTACGGTCACCGTCAATGCCTGTGAAGTCGAAGCCGGGAAGGACAATGTCCTTCACCTTGCATTGAATTCCGGCACGGATCTCATTCTCTTCAACGCCTGGTTTACATACGCTGCCGACAAGGGCTGGATTGATAAATCGTTCATTCAAGCCAGCACCAAGGACTTCGATAAGGCGGTGGCCGCCAATAAAGTTTCGGTCGCCGATGCGGCCAAGGTCACAGGACTTAGCGAAGCCGATATCGTCAAGGCGATCACTTGGATTGCCGAACCCAAAGCGGGCGGCGCACGCCGGCGTGCGATGTTTGCCTACGAGAAGGGCCTGATCTGGGGGAACGACAACTACAGAACCAACCAGGCGCTCGTGAATGTTGCTCTTGCCACCGGTAATATCGGACGGCCTGGTGGCGGTTGTGTTCGCATGGGTGGACATCAGGAAGGCTATTCGCGGCCGTCTGATGCACACGTCGGTAAGCCTGCCGCTTATGTCGATCAATTGCTCATCGGGGGAAAAGGAGCGGTTCATCACATCTGGGGATGTGACCACTACAAGACCACCCTGAATGCAATGGAGTTCAAGAAGGTCTACAAGAAGAGAACCGACATCGTTAAAGACGCCATGAATGCGGTTCCGTACGGCGATCGCAACGCGATGGTTAAAGCCATCACCGATGCAATCGCAAAAGGCGGCCTATTTGCCGTGAACATCGATATTGTGCCAACCAAGATCGGTGAAGCATGCCACGTCGTTCTTCCTGCGGCGACGTCCGGTGAAATGAATCTGACATCGATGAATGGCGAACGGCGCATGCGCCTGACAGAGCGGTACATGGACCCGCCAGGGCAATCGATGCCTGATTGTCTCATTGCCGCACGCCTCGCCAACAATCTTGAGCGGGTGTTTCGTGAAATCGGCAAAAAGGACGTTGCCGATAAATTCAAAGGCTTCGATTGGAAAACGGAAGAAGACGCATTCATGGATGGCTATGCCAAGCATGAAAAGGGCGGTGAGTTTGTCACGTATGCGCGTCTGCGTGCCATGGGAACCAACGGTTTTCAGGAGCCCGCGACGGGATTGGAAGCGGCAGGAGCTGTCGCAGGCGGCACCTCAACCGGCGCTTCTCCTGCTGCAAGCAGTGATCAGCAGAAAATTGTTGGCACCAAGCGTCTCTATGCGGATGGAAAATTCAACTCCAAGGACGGCAAAGCTTCGTTTGCGGCGTCTGCATGGCGGGGACTTCAGGCTCCAGGCAAACAAGCCGAGAAGGAAAAATTCCGCTTCCTGATCAACAATGGCCGTACCAATCTCGTGTGGCAGAGTGCTTATCTGGACGTTGACAATGAACTTGTCATGGACCGGTGGCCCTATCCGTTTATCGAGATGAACCCGTCTGACATGACCGAGCTTGGCCTGAAAGAGGGTGACCTGGTTGAGATCTATAACGACAATGGCTCAACGCAGGCGATGACACTCCCGACACCGACCGCAAAGCGGAAACAGGCTTTCATGCTGTTCGGCTATCCGACGGGCGTGCAAGGCAATGTGGTCTCCAAAGGGGTGAATGAGCTGATCGTCCCGAACTACAAGCAGACATGGGGCAACATTCGTAAGATCGCTGATGCTCCGGAAGGAGTGAAGCATTTGTCCTTCAAGTCGAGCGAGTATGTAACTTGATTGCGAGCAGGGGATTCCATGAAGAATCCCCTTTTCGATTGAGGGGCGCATGAATGTTCATCAGAGTTTAATTCAGCAGGACATGAATGACTGCACGAAGGGGCAATCGCTATTGCCCCTTCAGCAGGCACAAGAGATTTTCCTGAATGATGTGCAGCCGATCGCTGGCACTGTCTCCATTTGCCTCAACCAGGCGATGTCTCGAATCACAGCTGCCGATATCACGACCGACATATCCCTTCCGCGTTTCGATAACTCCGCCATGGATGGTTTCGGCATTCGTCTTGAAGATCTTTCGATGGCGTTTCCTAGGACCTTTCAACTCACAGGCCGTGCCGCCGCAGGCCATTCTGCGACCAGTAATTGTACGCCCGGTTCTGCAATAAGAATTTTGACAGGCGCTCGAGTGCCGCCGGACGTCGCGGCGATTATCCCCCAAGAACAGGTGACCCTCGCCGGTGACACGATCCTGATCTCCAGCGTGCCGCGTCCGGGTGCAAACATCCGGCGCCAAGGCGAGGACATACTCGCCGGTTCGATCATTTTGCCTGAAGGCACGATGATCGACGCCAGACATATTGCGATGCTCGCGGCAGTTGGCCTCACTCAAATCCAGGTGGTTCGACCGCTCCGTATAGGGCTCATATCCACTGGCGATGAGCTTGCAGATAACGGCTGGGATTTGAATCAGAATGGCATTGTCGATGTGAACAGACCGATGCTCCGCTCGCTGATGGTCTCGCCAATGTTCGACATAATGGACTTTGGGATTTGCCCTGATGATCCTGAATTATTGTCGCAAGCTCTAAAAGACGCGGCTCGGAGCGTTGATCTGGTCATCTCATCTGGCGGCATCTCGGGAAGCGAGACTGACTGTTTGCAAAGGGCCATTCTAAAATCTGGCGGCGAGTATCAGCGTCTCAGCGTCGCGATCAGGCCCGGTAAGCCAATAGCCAAGGGCTGTATCGGAGCGATGACTATCGTCGGTCTGCCAGGCAACCCGATCTCGGCGTTGATCAATTTCCTGCTGTTCGCACGACCCGCACTGTTCGCTAAGCTTGGAATTGAGCTGCCTCATCTCATCAGCACGAAAGCGAGATGTACTGAAGATCTGCCGCGGCGCTTCAACCGTTCTGAATTTATCCCGGTTCAGGTTGGCAAGACCAACGAAGAGGGAGAGCCGCTTATTTATAAGCTGGGGAGTGGAAGCTCTTCGAGCTTGAGTCCCCTGGTTGCTGCGGACGGCTTCGCGCTGGTTCAGTCAGGGACAGGTTTCGTCGAAGCTGGCGAACCCTTGGACTTCTATCCTTTCAAAAACGCTTTTTCGGTCTCATAAGCGCCAGCGCCCAAATAGGTGCCATCGTGACTCGGCTGCGTGATTGAGGCTGCGTTTTTTTACGCTCCAGCGGATGGGCTTGGTGGACACCTAAGTGACAGTCCGCAGCCGCTTTTTGGCAGACGCGACGTAGAAAACCTTTGATGAAAGGCCACAGGCCTTGCGCCGTCATGCCGGTGTCATATAACTTGTCCATAAGTATGGACATATGGACATGACGGATTTTCACCCATGAGCATCATAGAACAGGCCGCAATTGAAGGCTTCGGCTCGCTCGCACAGCCGACGCGCCTTGAAACAATGCGACTTCTCCTCGCTGCACATCCGGCAAGCGTATCCGCAGGCGAGATCGCCAAGAGATGCGATGTTCCGCACAATACGATGTCGAACCATTTGAGCATTTTGGCACGCGCGGGTCTCGTCAACGTCGAAAAAGACGGGCGCTCCATGAATTATCGTGCCGATGCCGGCGCTTTTCGATCGCTCATAGACTTTATGGCCCGAGACTGTTGCGGCGGACGACCGGAGCTTTGCGGTTATTTTCCCGATGCCGTGCCGCCTGATGCAAGAGGCGAAACGAGCATTGTGCTTCCTTCCTTCAACGTCCTGTTTCTCTGCACGCACAACTCCGCTCGGTCGATCATGGCTGAAGCGTTGCTCGATCGATTGGCGGGCGGGAAATTCCGTGCCTACTCTGCTGGATCAGAGCCGGTTAAATCGCCTCTTCCAGAAGTGATCGAGCGGCTCAAAGCGCTTGGCCATGATGTTTCGGGCTTGCGTAGCAAATCGTGGAATGAGTTCACGGGGCCTAACGCGCCGCGGATGGATTTCATCATCGCGCTTTGCGACACGCCTGAAGGTCAAGCCTGTCCTGATTTCGGCGATCGATTTGTCACAGCAGCCTGGCCGCTTCCAGATCCCACAAAATTTGTCGGCTCTAACACCGAGCGCACCACGTTGCTCAACGAACTCTACGCGATGCTCCGGCGGCGAATAGAGATCTTTATCAATCTTCCGTTCGCATCGCTTGATCGCATCGCTCTTAGTAAGCGTCTTGATGAGATTGGCGATACGACACGCGTCGCGCCATAAGAGGGTATAATGAAAGTTGGTATTAACGGCATGGGTCGGATCGGGCGCTTGGCGTTTCGAGCGGCGCTTGGTGGGATTTCGCGCGTAGATAACGATCCTAATCGTGACAACACGTTAGACATCGTTCACGTCAACGAACTCAAAGGCGGCATAGCTGCGACGGCTCATTTGCTTGAGTTTGACAGCATTCATGGCCGCTGGCGTACGTCATTCGGCGTAAATGACGAACAATCCTTTGAGGTAGGATCAAAGCGTATTGGGTTCAGTGACAAAGCGAATCCCGCTGACGTTCCGTGGGGAGATATCGGCTGCGATATCGTGCTCGAATGTACCGGCAAGTTCCTCAGCCCTGATCAGTTGCAGGGTTATTTCGACCGAGGCGTCAAAAAAGTAATTGTCGCAGCTCCGGTCAAGCACGAGGGTGCCCTCAATATCGTCGTTGGCGTCAACGACAAACTGTACGACCCCGCAAGTCACCGCCTTCTCACCGCTGCTTCCTGCACAACCAATTGCCTCGCGCCGGTGGTGAAAGTGATCCACGAAGCAATCGGGATTCGTCATGGACAGATCACAACGATCCATGACCCGACCAACACCAATGTTGTCGTTGATGCGCCTCACAAGGACCTGAGAAGGGCGCGGTCGGCTATGCTGTCGATGCAGCCAACAACGACCGGTAGCGCGACGGCAATTTCGCTCATTTATCCGGAGCTAAAAGGGAAGCTCAACGGTCACGCCGTTCGTGTGCCGGTCCTGAACGCGAGCCTCACCGATTGCGTTTTCGAACTCAATCGAGAAACGACGGTGGCTGAGGTGAACCAGCTCTTCGAAGCCGCAGAAGCAACGGTTCTCGCGGGCATTCTCGGAATCGAAAAGCGGCCTCTCGTTTCGGCGGACTACAATAACGATAGTCGCAGTTCGATCGTGGATGCACAAAGCACGATGGTCACCGATGGGACGCTGCTCAAAGTCTATGCCTGGTACGACAACGAGATCGGCTATTCGTGCCGCATGGTCGACCTTGCCAACATTGTGCGGAGGGCAGGCCTATGACTACCATGGCAAGAAATTATCTGATCGTGACGGCCTCTTATTGGGGGTTCACCTTGGTGGACGGCGCCCTGCGGATGCTGGTTTTGTTTCACTTCTTCAGGTTGGGCTATACGCCTTTCACCCTTGCCTTCTTGTTCTTGCTTTATGAATCGGGCGGCATCGTCGCCAATGTCGCGGGCGGCTATTTTGCATCGAAGTACGGTATCCCACGGATGCTCGCAGCCGGTCAGGCCTTGCAGATCTTCGGTCTAATTATGCTCTCCCTCTTGAGCCCGGCATGGGGAGCCGTTCTATCCGTCGCGTGGGTGGTGGTCTCTCAGGGAATTGCGGGTATCGCCAAGGACGTCACAAAGACCGCATCGAAATCGGCGATCAAGGCCACTTCCGCCGATGGGAGCGGTCAGTTGTTTCGGTGGGTGGCCTGGTTCACCGGCTCCAAGAACGCCATGAAAGGCGTGGGGTTTTTTATCGGGGGTCTGCTGCTTGACGTGATCGGCTTTCGTGCCGCCCTTTGGGCAATGGCCGCACTCATCGCGCTGATCATGATCGCGGGATTTCTTACTCTGCCACGCGAACTCGGTAAGGCCAAATCCTCGAAGTCGATTCGCGAACTTTTTGCAAAGTCGCGCGGCGTGAACTTGTTGGCAGCAGCGCGTATCTTCATGTTTGGCGCTCGCGATGTCTGGTTCGTCGTTGGTCTTCCGGTCTTTCTCTATGCAAGAGGCTGGAATTTCCTAAGTGTCGGCGGATTCCTTGCCGCCTGGACGATTGCCTATGGTTTCATTCAGGCTATCGCACCTTCACTCGTTGCGCGCAGCACTGATGGACTAAGCCGGGAAGTTCCTGGAGCTCGTCTATGGGGCGCGATACTGGCTGCTGTTCCTATCATCCTCATGATCGTCATGCAGTATGATGTTGTAAGCCGCCCAGACTTGGTTCTAGTTGCCGGATTGGCCTTCTTTGGACTGCCCTTCGCCGTCAATTCATCGCTGCACTCTTATCTTATCCTTGCTTATGCGGGTTCGGAGAAAGCCGCAGAGGATGTCGGCTTTTATTACGCGGCCAACGCGGCTGGCCGACTACTCGGCATCGTCCTATCGGGCCTCCTTTATCAGGTTGCAGGTATCAATGGCTGCCTCCTGGGCTCGGCTGTGATGCTTGTTATGTCTTGGGCGATAACTTTTCTTCTGCCTTTGCACGCTTCTCCGTTGCGAGCTCAGTCGGCCGTTTAATCGCAAGGACCTCCGCAAATGTCTGTGCTTCAAAATCGGACGTTGCCGAAGCCCATCATTGTATGTGGAGAATTTATACTGGATCGGGAAGCCCTGCGCGCATGGCGGGGCGCTCGCGAACTTAATCTATCACTGCGCCAGCTTCGTATTCTGGAAATATTTATGGAGCGGCCCCGCCAAACCATCAGCCGCGCGTTCATTCAGTCATCCGTTTGGGGGTCGGCAGCGACGGTCTCGGGTAACAATGTCGATGTCGAAATAGGGCAGATGCGTAAGATCATGCGTGATGCGGACGGCAATCATCCGATCAGAACGATCAGGGGCTCCGGCTTTGCTTTTGAGCCTGGAGAAGTGCAGACGCACGGTTAGAAGTTCGCTTTAAGCGCAAGCAACTCCGCAGGTGTGATCTTGGTGCCGCCGTTACCAGTCCACCTAGGTATTCTGGATCTCAGGAGCTCTTCTCAGGGCGGATTTGTTTGATCATTCCGATGAGAAGCATGGCAATGGCACCAACGACGGCACCTGCTAAGGCCTGCAGAACGAAGTTGTCGACGGCTCCAGGTTGAACGACTGCGCCATCCCCTCTCACCACCGTGCTGACGATTCCTTGCAAAAAGTAGCCGCTGAGTGCACCGGCAATCATACCGGCAAGGCTATGCCCCCAGAAACCGAAATGATGGTCTTTTACGGCTGTAGCGGCGGCGTGAGCCCCCAAAATCCCGGCGATTATTTGGATCATGAGGTTTATTTCGGTCCAAGCCATGGGTCTTGCTCCGCGTCGTAGCCATCAGAAAAATGGAACTTGCCAAAACGTCAATAAGTCGGGACGACTCGACTTATATGAGCTACAATGCACAAATATGACGTTATATGTCGATAAATATCGACGTATTTGTCATGGGACCGTTATTTAACGGCCATAGAAGCTCGGTTGGCCCTCCCAAACGGGGGTGCTCGAAGGCGCCAAATACAGCTGCGCCTCGCTCAAAACAGGAGAGAGCCAGTGAAATTCACCAAATTGCTAGTCGCTGCCGGTCTCGCCGTTGCTTCGGCTGTTCCGGCATTTGCCAACGACATCTCGGGGGCCGGTTCGACCTTCGTGTACCCGATCCTTGCGAAGTGGGCTGATGCCTACAAAAAGGAAAATGGCGTTGGCGTGAACTATCAGTCCATCGGATCTGGTGGTGGCATCAAGCAAATCCAGAGCCGCACGGTGACCTTTGGCGCATCCGACATGCCGCTGAAGCCTGCCGACCTTCAAAAGTCCGGTCTCGTGCAATTCCCTGTCGTCAGCGGCGGCGACGTTCCTGTCGTTAATCTTGAAGGGATCAAGCCTGGCGAACTGAAGCTCGACGGCGCCACGCTTGCCAAAATCTTCCTGGGCGACATCAAGACCTGGGACGATCCGGCAATCGCCAAGCTCAATCCCACCGCGAAACTGCCGAGCCAAGCCATCGTCGTCGTGCACCGTTCGGACGGATCCGGCACGACCTTCATCTGGACCGACTACCTCGCGAAGGTCAGTTCCGATTGGAAGTCGAAGGTCGGTGCTGCCACGGCGGTTGAGTGGCCAGTAGGCATTGGCGCGAAAGGCAACGAAGGCGTCGCAAACAACGTTGCCAATACCAAGGGCTCTATCGGATACGTCGAATACGCTTACGCCAAGCAAAACAAGATGACGTCGGTTAACATGATCAATAAAGACGGAAAGGTCGTGTCGCCGAGTGCGGCAGCTTTCCAGGCCGCCGCCGCGAATGCGGACTGGGCCAATTCAGATCATTATTTCGTCGTGATCACTGATCAGCCCGGTGCTGAAAGCTGGCCAATTGCAGGTTCGACGTTCGTCCTGATCCCTACTCAACCGAATGACGTAGCAGCAACCAAAGAAGCGCTGAAGTTCTTCGGCTGGGCTTTCACGCCGAAGGGCGATGCAATGGCGGAAAACCTTGATTATGTCCCGATGCCCTCGAGCGTGGTGAACGGCATCAAGAAGGTTTGGGCCAACAATATCAAGGACAGCGGTGGCCAGCCGCTTTTCGCAGCCTCGAACTGACAAGCACGAAGGAGCGGCGACAATCGCCGCTCCTTCGCCTTACCGATGGCCGTAGTCATGATGATTCGGCGGGCTAATTAACCTGGAGGCGTCCGTGGTGGATGTGGCTTGGCAGCATGAAGATGAAGCATCGCAAGACGTGGCCGAACGCGCTCGCGTGCTTCAGAAATTAAAAGCGAGCGATACGTTCTTTCGAATTTTGACGCGCTCTGCTGCCATCTTCGTTCTGATGATGCTTGGCGGCGTCATCATATCTCTTATCTCTGGTTCAATACCTGCCTTTCGCGAGTTTGGGTTCAGCTTCGTCTCCACGCAGATCTGGAATCCAGTCACCGAAAAATTCGGAGCCGTTGCGCCGATCTACGGAACTATTGTTACGTCATTTCTCGCAATGTTGATCGCAGTTCCGTTCGGACTGCTCATCGCAATGTTTCTGACCGAGCTATGCCCGTTATGGCTTCGCCGCCCGATTGGCATCGCAATTGAATTATTGGCCGGCATTCCCAGCATTATCTACGGTATTTGGGGTTTGTTTGTTCTGGCCCCATTCTTCGCCGATCATGTTCAGCCGACACTGATCGCCGCGACAAGGAACATCCCAGTCCTGTCGTCTCTGTTCGCCGGCCCTCCTTACGGAATTGGCATTTTCACGGCCAGTATCATTCTGGCCATCATGGTTCTTCCATTTATCACGTCGATCTCGCGTGACGTGTTCGACGCCGTACCGCCGGTGCTCAAAGAGGCGGCCTACGGCCTTGGGTGCAGTACTTGGGAGGTCATGCGCTTTGTCGTGCTTCCCTATACGCGTGTTGGTGTGATCGGCGGCGTGATGCTCGGGCTCGGACGAGCTCTCGGTGAGACGATGGCAGTCACCTTCGTAATCGGCAATGCGCACAAGATTAATGCGTCATTGCTCGCGCCAGGAACAACGATTGCCGCGACGATCGCAAACGAATTTACGGAAGCGGTGGGCGATCTTTACACGTCGTCTCTGATCGCGCTGGGTCTCATCCTGTTCGTCATCACGTTCATCGTTCTGGCGCTCGCGCGCTTTTTGTTGATGAGAATTGAAGGAAAGGTCGGCTAATGGAGCTCGCAAGATATTCTTCTCGCCGGCGCGCGAACGGCATCGCGGTTTTCGCCTCCGTTTCGGCGACCGTTATTGGCATGGCCATTCTCGCTGTCATTTTGGGCGTTTTGCTCTGGAAGGGATTTGGCGGTCTTTCCCTGCGGGTCTTCACTCAAATGACGCCGCCGCCGGGCTCGGACGGGGGTCTGCTCAATGCGATCATGGGAAGCTTGATAATGACCGGTCTGGGCATTCTGATCGGGACGCCGATCGGCATGCTCGCAGGAACCTACATGGCGGAGTATGGGCGCCATGAAAAACTGACGAGCGTGATCCGCTTCATCAATGATATCTTGCTGAGTGCGCCATCCATCGTTGTTGGCCTCTTTATCTATGAGGTCATGGTGCGGCCAATGGGCCACTTTTCAGGTGTCGCAGGCGCAGTTGCACTCGCTGTTCTTGTTGTCCCAGTTGTCGTGCGAACCACCGAGGATATGTTGGTCTTGGTACCAAACACGCTTCGGGAAGCCGCCGCATCGATTGGATTGCCGCGCGCATTGATGATCCGGCAGATAGGCTATCGGGCCGCGAGGGCTGGAATCATAACAGGCATCTTGCTCGCGATCGCGCGCGTAGCGGGCGAGACAGCGCCGTTGCTCTTCACTGCTCTCAACAATCAGTTCTTCACGAGCAATTTGAACGCTCCGATGGCGAGTCTGCCAGCCGTTATCTTCCAATTCGCTCTGAGTCCCTACAACGAATGGCAAAGTTTGGCTTGGACAGGTGCGTTGATCATTACGCTATCGGTGCTGGCGCTTAGCATCTTGGCCCGCTCGCTTGCTGGAACAAGGAAGACGTCATGAGTACCAGTCATCATCTTGCGGTCGTGGCTAAACCTGACGCTGCCAGCGCCCCGTTGCGGGATAAAATCGCGGTCAGAAACTTAAACTTCTTTTACGGCGATCACAGAGCACTCAAGGACATTACGTTACCGCTTTATCAGAATAGGACGACAGCCTTCATTGGGCCGTCTGGTTGCGGAAAGTCGACATTACTGCGCGTGCTGAATCGGATGTACGATATGTATCCGGGGCAACGGGCCGAGGGGCAGGTTCATTTCGACGGTGTGAACATTGTGGGCGATGAGATCGACATCAATCTTCTTCGTGCCCGCATCGGAATGGTATTTCAGAAACCTACGCCATTCCCAATGTCGATTTATGAGAACATTGCCTACGGAATCCGCCTCTATGAAAAGCTGCCGAAGAAAGAGATCGATCAGCGGGTAGAGCGAGCCCTTCGGCGTGCCGCGCTTTGGGAGGAGGTAAAAGACAAGCTTCACGCCAGTGGCTTGAGCTTGTCCGGTGGTCAGCAGCAGCGTCTATGCATTGCACGCACCGTTGCGGTCAGGCCGGAAGTGATCCTGTTTGACGAGCCATGTTCTGCCCTTGACCCGATTTCGACTGCGAAAATCGAGGAGCTTATTGACGAGTTGAAGTCGGACTACACGATTGTCATCGTCACCCACAACATGCAGCAGGCGGCTCGGGTCTCCGACTACACCGCATTCATGTATTTGGGAGAGTTGGTTGAATTTGGGGTAACGACGAAAATCTTCACTGCCCCAGAGGACCACCGGACGCAAGACTACATCACGGGCCGTTTCGGCTAATCGTCTTGGAGAAAATGATGATCCTCGAACATACGGCCAAAGCATTCGATGAGGACCTGCATGAGATCGCCATGCGAGTGTCTGAGATGGGTGGTCTTGTCGAACGTCAACTCGTGGACGCCGTCAATGCATTGATTCATCGGGATGGGGCACTGGCCGCCGCCACGGTCGCGAAAGATGCGGACGTCGACCAGCTCCAGCGTGAAATCGAGGAGCGGTCAGTTCTGACGATTGCCAGGCGTCAGCCGATGGCAATCGACCTCAGGCAGATCATCAGCGCGATGCGTGTTGCGACGGACCTCGAACGAATTGGCGATCTTGCCAAGAATAACGCGAAACGTGTGAACGCTATCGGCGAGGATGACTTCCATTCCCTGAAACTGATGCGCGGTCTCGAACATATGTCCGATCTCGTCCAGGACCAGATCAAATCGGTCTTGGACGCTTATGCGTCCAAGGACGTGGCTGGCGCAATGGTGGTCTGGAAAGGTGACGAAGAGGTCGACGCGATCTGTACGTCGCTGTTTCGCGAGCTTTTGACCTACATGATGGAAGATCCTCGCAACATCACCTTCTGCATCCATCTGATGTTCTGCGCCAAGAATATCGAACGAATGGGCGATCATGCGACCAATATCGCCGAAACGGTTGTGTACCAGGTGGAAGGTCAAACGATCACCGAAAAGCGCCCGAAGGGCGACATGACCAACTTTGCGGGTACGACCTGATCACAAGGCAAGAGGCTTTAAATGAAGGCACGCATCCTTGTCGTTGAAGACGAAGAATCTCTCACCACCTTGCTCAAGTATAATCTCGAAGCCGAGGGATACTATGTGGAGATATCTACCCGAGGCGATGAGGCGGACGCGCGGCTAAAAGAATATCTGCCAGATCTTCTGATTCTCGATTGGATGCTCCCCGGGCTTTCGGGCATTGAGCTTTGCCGGCGGCTTCGCAGTAACCTCGAAACTAAAAGCCTTCCCATCATTATGTTGACGGCTCGCGGCGAAGAGAGCGAACGAGTTCGGGGATTGGCAACTGGTGCGGATGACTACATCGTTAAGCCATTCTCCGTCCCCGAAGTTCTGGCGCGGGTGCGGGGGCTGCTCCGCCGCGTAAGCCCAAGCCGAATGGCTACTATCCTCTCGTATGGCGATATTGAGCTGGATCGGGAGAGGCGCCGAGTGGCACGAGCAGGTTCTCCTGTCGATCTTGGCCCCACGGAATACCGCCTGTTGGAATTTTTTCTGGAACATCCAGGACGAGTATTCAGCCGAGAACAATTGCTTGACGGGGTTTGGGGCAGGGATGTCTACATCGATGAGCGAACGGTGGATGTTCACATCGGCCGCCTTCGAAAGCTACTGAACCTGAATTGCGATCAAGACCCCATCCGAACAGTACGAGGCGCGGGATACGCCCTCGACGACCGTTTTGCGCAAGCCAGTTGATTGTCAATGGCTGAGTAAAGTCTTCCAATCTTATTAAACTAGGATGCAATCTAGATTGTATTCTCGTGCGGGGAGTGCTGAGCGAGCTGCGGGATTGCTAACGCTCAATTGGTTCGGATGGCTTGCAACTTGGCCGCAAGCGATGGCCGTCCTACTTCCCGCAAACCGATGATGACGTTATCGAGCAAGGTGGCCTTCGTCATGATGTGGTAGATGCCCTCCCAGCGCGACGTCGCCTGCTTATGCTTCTCTATCGCCTCTGCCAGCATGGCATCGTAATATTCGCCGAATTCGCGGTCGCGACCGATGTAGAACACGACCTCAATGTCCGATATTTCCTCGCCGGAAAGATTGTCTGTGATGACGCCGATCAGCTCCTGCGTGAGGCGTCGGTTCTCATCCATTTTCTCCCAGTCGCGGTCGAAATAGTCGAACCCAAGATCGTCGGAGCTATCTTCGCGCGGCGGATTGGCTTTGGCCCATTGCTCAAACGCAAACACCGCTTTCTCGTCTGACAAGTAAGTCAGCGGGGTTTCGATACCGACCAGCGTTGCAAGCGCCCTTGAGCTGCGAATCTGGTTAACTGCGTCGGAGAATTTGTGGCTACTGAGCCCGAATTTTGCGCGAACAGCAGCCTTCTTGTCGTTAAAGCTATCGCTGACCCAAGTGTCATGATTGCCCAGCATCGCGGCGATGGTCTTAAGATCCTCGCGCGAGCAGCCTTTAGTGTGGCTGCCGGTGCGGCGCTCATCCACGAGGGCGATGACACGGTACTTTAGACTTGTCAGGATGCCATTCATCGTCTCGAGACTTTTGCGAACGTGAGGCAAGTTGACGATCGCAAGTTTATCGAGGCTCTTTTTACCGTCACGATTGGTTGGATAACGCAACTCCTGACCATCATCGTCGATCTTTGCTAGGCTGACGACGTAAGGCTCGATATCTGTAACCAGTTGCTGAAGCGTGGTGTCGCCAGCATTGGCGTCTCGCAGATGCTTCCAGTGCGATAGTATGTCGTGATCAGGAATGTGCCTGCTCGCAATCATGCCGGTCTCATGCAATCGGTTGATCGCAAACTTCAGTGATAGTTCAAGCGCGTGCCGGCCGTTGTAAAGAATTGGCATGGCCAGCGTATCGCGGCTTGCCACGAGCTTCTTATCGAGGACCGCCGAAGCCAGCTCAAGCGCAGCTTCGATATAGCCATCGACATAATTTTGCTCATTGCCCTGGATGCCCACACAAGCGTTCCATTGGCTATCGTGAATTGTCTCGAAAAATGGGTCGATAGCCGCGGTGGGCTTGGATTCAGTCATATTGTTTGAGTCTCTTCCTGGTCGTGTAGGCTGGAGAAGGTAGCGTCGCTCACAACCCTAGCAAATTACAGCGCATCTGAATGAATGCGCTGCCGTGGCAGGCTAAATTTCTCAACACTGACGATCCTTCGCACCAACAGATTATCCCGTACAGAGTTGGCGCTATATGGCGCGAATATAGCCAGCCCCCAATGGGCTCCGCGCTTCTGGCTAATCAGGCTTTTGAAGAGATCGCGGATGAGGCGAAGGGCATCGCACAAGCTGAGGGCGTAAGTCCAAAGCAGGAGTGGGCAACGTGACTTCGCGACCCACGGTGGAGTTTCTGGATTGACGGATGTGTCCGGAAATTTACTCCGTCAGATGAAGCGGCGAATAAAGGTCGACCGGCTGACCCCGGCCTTCCCGTAGCAGGGTTTCGCTTATCCAACGGCTCACCGGCGGCGCGGCTCCGTTTTCGAGCGCCTCTGTCGAGACAGCTTCGCCTCTCAGGCGAAGCTGTGACCCTTCGGGCCACAGATCAGACTTCCAGCAACGCTCACCATTTTCGATCGAAGCGATGCGGTGGCGATGCAGCTCAATTGCCTTGCATATCCGAGATCGAACATTTTCTCATGCCGGAGACAATCATGACCTGCAGTAACGAATGGCTACATCGGACGATCAACCGTATCGAAAATGTCTTGGCTTCGTCCTTACCCCGTTGGGAAAGCATTTTCCTCCACTCTATTCTCCAAAAGCTCGAGGACTATGGGACGGCTACCTATCTATCCAACCGCCAGCACGAAGCATTGGAGCGAACCCTCCTCATCCGCGAAGGGCAACAATCGCGGCGTCGATCTACGCCCGAGCAGACCGTCCAACGCGCCACCTGCTTTCCGGCTAGGGAGAAACTGAAGCAACGCAATACTGGTATCTCTGCTCATTCTGGCGAGCCAACTCGCCCGCAGGCACCCGACGCGATCGATTTGACCACCGCGATCAACGATCCAGGTACGCTTCCAGCGATTGATCCTGCATCCATTTTGCTGAGGGACTGACCTCGCAAAAATCGCGCTCCCTAGGAGAGGAGACGATAGTATTGCTGAAATGATTCATAGACTTATACAGAGCCATCTGTAGTTTGGAGCAAACCCCAGGTTTTCCCGAAGTCCGTCGCGAACTACAGAACCGGACAAAAAAAGACGCCGCCAAAATATTGAGCGGCGCCTTTCGTCGGCAGATCGGTTTCTCTTAGAACGGCGGCAACTCCAAGTCCTCTTCTACAGCGGTGGGCGCCGCCATCACCGGCACCGCCGTGGAGGTGCTGATACCCGTCACCCGCGCGAACAGATCGTCACCGTAGAGCTTGCGGACGTCACGGCAGCCGTCTTCGTAGCGGGAGCGGAAGGGCTTGCGCGGTGACGCCGGAAAGCGATGCCGTACGCCGGAAATATCAATGACGCCGCCGCGTTCGGCAACATCGACGACACCACCGGGAATTCCGCGCGCGCGCGCCGAACGATCGAGACTGCGAGAACAGCCAACCCGTTGCTTCATGTCAATCACGCCAGGGTCGCGCCAAGCAACAGGTATGAGATCACCAAGATATACGGTGCGGCCGTCGACCGAGCTGCGAGCATCCTGCACCACTTGTTGCCGGTCATAGCCTTTGCAGATGTATCCTACCTTCCACCAGTGAAGCCACATCGTCTCGATGGGCGGCGTGCTCACCATGAGGCCACCGCGGCCGCAGCGGCGGGTGTAGCTGGCCGCCCAGACCTTGAACTCGTTCCGGTAGATATTGGGTACGAATAGGTTCAGGTGCGTATGCAGGCCAACGCGCGCTCCACGTTCGTGGCAGTAGATATAGGCCATGGGTACGGTACGGCGGGTTAGCCAATCACGCAGGCATTTTTCGAAACGCTCGAAGGCCGCCTGCACCTCCTCCGGTGCCTGCACGCCGAAGTCCCGCCACGTGATCGTGACCGACGTGTCGAGGCACAGATCGAACGCGGCGGCGAAGTCCGCGGCGGCGTACACCGCAGCAAACTCCGCCTCCGAAATGAAACGGGACGGCTTCGCAGCCGTCCCGAAGGGGTTGTCGTTGAACAACGTCATGACCGGATCAAGGACGATGGCCGCCGCAAGGGCGGTGGCGCCCGCGGCGAAGACCGGTGCTGAGGAACACGTGTTGCCGGCGCTTTTGCTCCTGCTCGGCTTCGTACATCACCGCTCGCTCATAGTCCTCTTCATCATCGCCCCAGACAGCACGCATCACCTGCGCGCTGTAGCCGTCACCAAGACGAGGAAGGTCATTGAGGTCTTCAAGAGCCGGACCACCTGCCTTGCAGAGAGCTAGGGCGAGATCGTCCTTGTCGGCGTACTCGCCGCGCACGTGCTTAAAAGGTGACTTCATAGATGTCCCCATTCTTCGACAAGATGGTGACATCCCAGAGCGAGATGCCGAACGCTTCCCACAGATTGCAGGGATCCTCGACCTTCGGACGGCGCGCCGGCGGACCCTTGTACCAGTTCGGGTAACGCTTCACGCCACCCACCCAAAGCTGCAAGTTGCCTTGTACAATGGCACCGAACCAACCGGCATCAGCTGTCGACTTAATCAGCGTCTCGACGCGCTCGACGCCGTTCGATCGGACGTTCAGCGCGATCAAGATCAGGGCGAGCTCGTTCTTGTCCTCGATGGCCTCGAGTTCTTCGATGGTCGGCTCGATCTCGATACAGGGACCCTCGAATTTATCGAGCACACGGCGGATGTACCGGCGGCGCGGAGGCAAAAGCTCGTGGCCGCGGCCATCAGCACACATGGCTTCGACCGTGCCCGGAGCAACGACATCGCCAAGAAGCGTCTGGCCGAGTGCTGCCTTCACCTCCTCGACGTTGTAGGGATCTTGAACTACCGGAGTAGGATCAAGTTTGATCCATTCATCGAACGAACGACGCTGTTCGGCCGCTTCATCCATTGACCAAAACACTGGTACAGGGATCATTTTAGGCTTGAATTTGCGGTGTCTATTTACCGTTTTAGGCGCAGAACACATTGAGAAAACTCCAACTAAATAAGAAATGAGCGGGCCGCCCATCTCTAATTCGCTAGTAGCTCTCTTCGTCAGACTTACAATTATTTCGGTTTCACTATTGAATCTTGCAGGCCTAGAGCTATTAACCCATGCAGGGTCTTCATGTGCAAAATCGGCTGACTAATTAGCGTCCCGCCTTCTGCAAACATTTCGGCAGTACGCTTGAATCTTCGATGGTCACAACCATCGGAGACGCCTCCTAATGTCCAAGTCGAAATTTCATCCAACGAAACATCGCAGCGAAAATACTTTTCTTAGGATTCCGTTCGTCAGCGACACCGTCGCCAAGCATTACGACTCACACTGCATGATCGACTCGCGCTTCCGTCGCGCTGCACGACTACTGCAGATTTTGTGGATGCGCGATCAAAGCATTCCCAACGCGGCAGTCGAAGAGCGCGGCGCTCACCTCGGCTCTTACCTGCGCGCCGACGCCGCCGAGGACGGCCTTAACTTCATCTCGCCTCAGGTTCATCTGCTCGCGCTTCGTGAGCTTCTGCTCCGTGAAGAAGACGCAGCGATCGACGAAGACCGTCTGATCACCAACACGTTGAGCTCGATGCCGCTGGTATTCAACGCGTTTGGGCCGCTCGCACTCGACACGAAGCTTGCGACGTCCGTGTTTTGCCAGCTGCTGCCTGACTTCGTTCATTCGGTCGAGCGAATCGCATTTGAACACTCACCTGGCCGGCGCGACGAACGATTCCTTTCGGATCGCAGCGCTTTCGATGCAGCGGTGCACGTTGTAACCCCCGAGGGTGAGACGGGCATTGTTTATGTCGAGGTAAAGTATTCGGAGGACATGGCCGGGCCATGCGCCCGTTGGCGGGATCGCTACGACGAAGCCCTGCAAGAGGTCGGCCTCTACGAAAATCCCGCCAGCGGCATCCTTCGTTCGCCCCCGCTCGAGCAGCTGATGCGTCTGCACATGACCGCGCAATTAGCTGTCAGTCACCGCATTACTCCTCGCGCCATGTTCATCGCCATCGGGCCGCGCCTGAACCGGCGCGCGCAAGCAGCGTTCCGCGTCTACGAAAACGAGTTGCTCCCGCTGAATGATAGCGATCCGACGCGGGTGCGTTTCCAGCACTTCACGTTGGAATCCTTCATCGATGCTATCGACGTTGCCGGCGATCAGGAAACCGCTGACAAGCTCTGGACCCGATACTGCGATTTCCGGCGGGTCTACGATGCCGCGCTGGCAGTCATCGCTCCAAAGATGGATGCTTCTTCGAATTCGACCTCATCCAGCGAGGGCACTCCGGCCGAAACTGGAAAACGAAGATCTTCGCCTCGAGGTGCGCGCTCAACGCGCCGGACTTCCGCGGCCCAGACTTCGGAGCCGTTGGAGGCTACTCATGGCTGAGAGGGATCTCCTGTCTGTCGAAGACCGGGTCAGGCTTCTGGTGAATGCGCTCGCCGACGAAAAGGACCATGAGCCGGTGGTTAAGCTGTTCACGCCGGACGGCAACGCAACCTGGCTCTTGACCGAGGCGGACCCCGACAATCCCGATTCTTTGTTCGGATTGTGTGACCTTGGCCTTGGCACGCCCGAACTCGGTTACGTTTCCCTGGCAGAGCTCGCTGCTCTCAGAGGATTGCTGGGGCTGCCGATCGAACGCGATCTGCACTTCGTCGCCGATAAGCCGCTTTCCGCTTATGCGGAGGAGGCGAGGCTCAAGGGTCGTATTACCGCCTAAAGACGAATGGCGGTGGTGGTCTCATGGCCACCACT
Source organism: [Pseudomonas] carboxydohydrogena (assembly GCF_029030725.1). Lineage (NCBI taxonomy): Bacteria > Pseudomonadati > Pseudomonadota > Alphaproteobacteria > Hyphomicrobiales > Nitrobacteraceae > Afipia > Afipia carboxydohydrogena. The sequence goes on along the minus strand of NZ_CP113162.1, from coordinate 3,199,835 downwards.
GTCTCTCTAACCGGGGCCGCAAATGCCATTGTTTCGCAATTTCTATACTTGCTATCGCTGCGGATACGATTGGCAGGATGTCTGGTCCGCTACCTGCGACGACGATTGCCCGAACTGCGGGGCTAGACATGTGTCCCCGACACAGAGCGAAGACGCGGAAAACCAAGAAGCGCCTTAGCTATCGCCTATTCAGCTTCTTCACGACTTCAGCTGGGTCAAAGCCGATGATGCGGCCTAATTCAATGAGCTCCACGACATCAATACGACGTTGACCGGATTCTAGATGAGTGACCCAAGATTGATAGACCCCGAGCTTCTCGGCCAAGTCGATCTGCCGCAAACCAGCTTCTTTCCTAAGCCTAACCAACATATTGGCCAGCTTCTTTTGAAGCGGTGAAGTGATCGTCTTTGGCATCCAGCCTCCCGGAGGGGGCTAGAGACATAGAACTACTTTTCAGATACCGATAAATTAGGTATTTTAAACTTGAGGCGGTCGATCAGCTGCCCGGTAAATAAGTGTTTTTCCTAATTGAATTCCCGTCGCGGACATCCGCGTCGATCCGTTTGAAATTTGGGGGTTAAAGTGAGCGATACGATGCAGGGGGCCGGGACGGCCGCCGGAGAATGGTTTTTCACGGAGAATGGGCAGCGGAAGGGGCCATTCTCAGCAACCGCCTTGGTCGATTTGCTAGGGGCCGAAAAGGTCAACGGCGATACGCCAGTGTGGAAAAAAGGCATGTCGGAGTGGCAGCCACTCCGGGCCACCGATCTCGCCATTCATCTTCAAGACGCCCCGCCACCGGTGGCATCCTCTGAGATCAACAACGGCTTGGTCTGGACGATCGCGCTGGCACCGATCCCATACACGTTTCTGGCTGCCTATCGGGACCTTCAACTGGTCCAATTCCCTTATGAAAACCACACCTACATCAAACTGGCGACATTCCTTGTCCCGGCGGTCGTCAACGCTGTGCTCTGTTTGCTGGATGAACGACAACTGAAACGAGCCGGGTATGCCAACAATTGGCTGACCGTGTCGGGCATTCTGCTCGCGCCCGCATATTTGTTTCTGCGCGCCAAGCGACTGAAGCAAACCCCATACTATGGCTTTGTCTGGATCGCCCTTTTCGTTATCGGCACCATCCTGATCGGGACCGACCGGTAGCGGCCCTGCAATGTCCTGGTCTGTTGCGGCCTTCACGCACCGCGGCCTTGTTCGATCCTCCAATGAGGATGCAATGGCTATCGCCGGTCGAATCCTGACCGGCGATATGGACCATGTTCATCATCGTCATGTCGACGGAGACAATTGCCTTTTAATGGTCGCGGACGGGATGGGTGGACACACCCACGGGGCGCTGGCCAGCAAGACCGTGCTGGACCATCTGATTACGGGCGCTGAGCACCTCCTTGAACCTCAAAGTGCCGCTGCAGCAGTCGATGCAGCCAACGCGCGGCTGTATGCCGTGATGGCGGAGCACCCTGAGACTGGGGGGATGGGGACCGCGGTGGTGGGCGCGGTGCTCTCTGCCCAATCCGTGCTTGTTTTTAATGTTGGTGACAGTCGCTGCTATCGGTCCACGGAGGACGAACTCTGTCAGCTTAGCCAAGACGATGTTGCAAGCATCGCGAAGGATGCATCAGGCCACCGGCAATCCCATGCCGTCACCCAATGCCTGGGCGGCATTCCGTTCCAGTTGCCGCTGAGCCCGCACATCGCGGTTCATCCGCCGTTAGGCGTTGGTGAGACCCTTCTGCTCTGCAGCGACGGTCTAACCGATATGGTCGATGACGAAGCCATCGCTCATCTTCTCACCTGCGACGCTAGTCGCCTGGCCGATGCCGTTCGCAAGGTAGCCGGGGCTGCAATGAAGGCGGGCGGAGCCGACAATCTTTCGATTATTGCGGCGAGGACGATGCACTCCTCTCCGATTGCACAAAGGGACCTATGAAATGATGCTCCTTATCCGAGGATTGATGCCGATCGCCTTGTTACTTATCGGAGGCTACGAGACCGTCCAAGGTGCGCAAGTAATGGATGTTCGTGCCGCAATTCAGACTAGCAACTATGTCCAGGTCGGCTCGCGTTCTACATTACCGGCCAGACCACCTGTAGCCGGCGGAATGCAAGATGCCAGCGCAGTCAAATCCGTCCTACCGCTTCCGGATTATGAGCAACGCCTTAAATCCGGCGATCTCGACCTCAATGACATCGTCCAGGCCGAGCTTTACGCCTTTAATCCCGAAACACGGAAAGAAGACAAGGTCGGCATCGAGGTCCGGATCCTCGCTGTGCTGTGCGTCTACGGCCGCGGTCAATCCAAATGGTATCACGTCCGCGATCGCGAAGCGGTCCTGCGCTGCAAGATGGCCCCTGACAGGGATGGCCAAGTCGATGTCTTAAGCTACCGGTTCGTCCCGACCCATGCCTTCCCGAATAACTACACCAGGTTTCTGTTGGGCGGGATCAGTGTGAACGGACGACCGGTCGAGGACGTAGGCGCCATCTATCGCACCGCCTTCCGCACCCTCGCCGTGATGCCAGAACTGAAAGAGTTCATGAGCCAGGATGACGATCAATGACCCTGAGATATTTCCTGATCGGATGTGGGGCTGCGGTCGCCGTTGGTTCATCGGCTCTGGCTCAGACGCCTCCCGAATCGTTCCTCAAGAGTCCAATCGTACTGTCCTATCCCTCCGGCTATGGCGGGATGGGCTACGATGTCCAGCATCTAGCTGACGTCTGCAGTCGAGCCAACGGCACGGTGAGTTGGGAAGTCGCCAGTACCGACACCATTCTAACCTGCAATCGGCTGGACCCGCTCACCAACGGCCGCCTTATTATCCGCTGGTTGCTACGCACCGTTCATCAAGGCGAAGAGACCGGCACAGCTGTGATCGAAATCTCAGCCAACCAAGTCGTTCTCGACCGCGCGGCAATGGAGCAACTGATGTCGGGGCTTTAATTGAAGACGGTATTTTTCGGCTCGACAAACCGGCCGAGCCGCGCGCTGTCGGGCGGCATTGTCTTCAGGAATTAGGTGGCAGCCTCAAGTCCGCCAGCCGACCTGCCAATGGCGATAATGGAGAATGGGCCGCCACTCCTTTCATCGGGGTTCGCACTGCGGGGATCAGCCAGATTCGACGTTAGTAATGGGCTTAGGATCAGTCTTTTCCTGTTCAAGGAATTGAGCATCCTCCCCTCCCAAGAAAATAGCCAGCGAATGCCACGGGTGTCCTGGTAGCAAATCGATTTTCCGCGAAACCTTGGCGGGGGTTCCGTGCATACGCGCCAAGGCGGGATTCATGAGATGGGGCAGGACCGGGATCGGTAGAAGGGACGTCAAATGCAGTGCGATACGCAGGCCGCCTTCGTCGATGTCTCCCCAGTGATGGATACGCGTAATTCCTGGCCACCTTGAAATTGCTACCAATGTCGCTGCCACTGCCCTCGACGGGAAGCCACCCGTGTAGATGGCTACGTCATTGGCCTGCAGCGCTTCTCGCACATGCCGATTGAAGCTCGCGAGGTTTTCGATCGTGAGAATCGATCGGATCGTTCCGGCAGGTTTGATCTCCGGTGCTTGTTCAGGAGGAAGTCCCACGTAAGCTAGGTTCGCGAAATCCACGCCCGCGAGACGAACGGGACCAGCTATTAAGACAGGTTGCGAAAATTTCTCCAAGCCTAGGCTCGCCATAACCTCACTGTCGGACAGATCGGCATCAAGTTTTCGGATCTGCTTAAGGAAATTGACGATTCGCGATGCGTACCGTTCCAGGAGTTTTGTATTACCTGTAGTTTGCCCGGAGTAGGTTCGAAGATCACGTCGGTCCATCGGGTCACGCGCTAGAACGGCATCCAGAGCCGTGATAAATTCTACCGCCTGATCCGTCTGCTCAAGGCTAATCGAGAACGGCCGCTCCCCCCGCAGCCATCCGGCGACAATACTGTCTCGCGCCTCTACTGCGTCAGTGTGTTTTGGAACCACAGACGCCTGCAGTTGGTACACCGCTGCTCTCGCACGCTCGACTGCTGGAATCCTTCCAAGGAACTCGTAAAGGCGGACAGCATCTCTCAATCGGATGCGTTCGGTCAGGTGCCGCGCATCACCGCGGCCTTTGACCACGCTGATAGCACCTTGGCGTTCTGCGTCCGCAAGAAGCCGATCGAAGGCCGCACGCTCTGCTGCAGAAGGGAAATGGGCAGGCGCGCGTTCAGCCGGTTGGCGCGTACGGTTTGGGACACGCTCCACGCGGTCGAGAAGAATGTCCAGAATGTCGCGTGCCTTGCCTGCGCTCACGTTATTCGGCCGCCTTTTGCGTCGCTTGCTCGTTCTCCGTCCTGAACCATTCCACGCCACGATGCTCCGGATTGACCGCCTGCATCTCGGCCTGAGCTTTCGGGCCAATCTGTTCGGCATCGACGGCAACACGATCCGTGCCGCTCATGCGCGTCACGGAAATGATGCAGTCCACCGATTCAAGGAACGTCGCGCGGTGAATCTCGGGCGCCGCGATGACCAGTTGGAGCCCGAGATCGCGATAGAGTGTGATGAGATTCTGCGTATTACCGATATCCAACTTGTTAAAGGCTTCGTCAAAGGCAACCAAACCCATACCTTCGGTACTGCCCTCGCGTCCGCCTTTGGGGAAGTAAACGGACACCATGCTGGCGGCAATGGCTACATAATAAGGTGCCTGCCGCTGCCCTCCCGATAAAAGTCCGACCAACTTCGAGAACGCTTGTTGTTCACCGGCTTGATTTTCTAGGAAAAGTTCGAACTCGAAATAGTTCCGGTAGTCTTCTAGGCGACGCGTATCCTGATCGCGCGTAACAATCTCCTCCACTTGCGCCATTGCGCGCTTCATCTCGTCATCGGCCGTGCTCGCCTTATCCGCTAGCGCCGCAAATGATGCGTCCTGGCTTCCGATAATGCGCTTCACGAGATCGTAGAGCGGCTTAAAGTCCGCAGAGATATACCTTTTGAAAGAGTACTTCTGGCCTACGAATGAATATGCGGCGAGCCGCTTGTTCAAAATATCGAGCTGCGTCTTTATCTTCTCAAAGCGGTCGGACATTTTGGCGAGCAGGTCTTCCTTGAGCGCCGCCTCAAATTCATGACGGGCCTGAATGACCTTCTCGCGGTGGGGCCGGAGTTCATGTTCTTCGAGCCGAATCTCCCGCGCGGCGCACCAGAAGCAATGTTCCGCATGGCCGGCATCCTCCGGGAGAGGACTTGGGCCTTGAATATACTTCCGGACGTACTCACTAAATTCGCGCAGGGCACGCGTACCGTTGTCACGCGCGAGCCGCGCATACTCGTCGGCGGCCTGCCTTGCTTGATCGCGGCGCTCCGCGAGAAATCGCACCTCTTCACCGCGCTTCTGAAATACCTGCACACCCAGTGTCGTTCGAGCCTCGTCGATCGTAAAGTCGCCTGCCTCTGCGAAGGCGATCAGTTGCGTCATGCGATCGGTGGCTTGTTCTCGCTCGATTTCTTCAGCAGCGATGGACATCTTCGTGACGGATTCCTGGCGCTCCGTGATTCGCTCGCCGGCTCGAATTGAGCGCGTACTGCTTGTTCGTTCTTTTTCGCGCAACTCTGTTAGTTCTTTCTCGTAAGTGGCAGTCTCCTTTTCGATGCGCTCAATCTCCAGACGAAGGGCTTGGCTCTTGGAATCCTCGACCTGCTCCCGATCCTTCTGAAGCGCTATTCGCCGCGCTTCGGCCCGCTTGACGTTTTCTGCCGCTTCGCGCAATTGCGATACGATGTCTTCCTTGCGCTCGAGTCCCGCGAGGTACGTGACTGCGCTATCGAGCATCTTCAATTCCCGTTCCTTCTCGCTGATCTGGGTTCGAAGGAGCGCACATTTAGCTTGCGTGGAGGCCAACGCCGCAGTTTGCGCTGTCTTTCCAAGAATAGGACTGAGATCGCTAAATACCCGCAGTGAAAGCGCGGCAGTCGTCTTGCCGTTGCGCATAACGGCATGATCGGAACCCTGCAATTCCTGTTCGGTATCGGCGCGGACGTAGCGTCCGACTTGGGTATCGACAAAAACACGCGCGTCGATGTTGTCGGTCCGCAACACGTTTGCAATCGACCGTTGCGGCAGGGAGCGGTTTGAGGTGCGCCGAGTCTTGCGCGTATTGACGATCCGGCAACCGTGCAAGCTAGAACGGTGCCGCCATAGATAGTCAAACGCCCTTTCAAGCTGCAACTCCGGTACGATCAACGCCTCGCGGTTCGGCCCAAGAAGCATCTCCAAGGCGAGAGCCCACGATTCGTCGGCGATCTCCACAACATCTGGAAGAGCGCTGCTTTGAATGTCGTTCAGCGCCAGAGCATGCATGAATTGCCGCACATGGGGCGAAAGCACGCTTGCGCGCCCGTCATTCGTGCCGCGAAGCGATTGCTCTAGATTATTTAATTGCTGACGATCCTCGGCTATTTCCGCGATTCGGATATCGCGTTGCTGCGCAAGCGATGCACGGACCACTAGAATTGCCAACGCGCGGCGCGCCATGTCCGCCAGGGATTCGCTTTCAGCTACAAGCCGCTCCGTGGTCTGTTCACTGGCAGCTCGAACTAGCTCCGCCGCCGCCTGTATGGCACCATGATGCACAATCGGCACGAATTGACGTATCGCCGAAAACTGAGAGATGTGCCGAAATTCATTCATGGCGCTGTCGAATGATGCAATGGAGCGAGCTTTATCGTCGTTTGCAACCCGTTCCTCGACCTCGATAGCTCGAATCTTTGATGCGCCCTCACCGCCCGCGAGCATGGTCCGCTTGCGGATGACTTGGTCGCGGTTCTCCGATACGACGCTGTTGTGGTTGACGATCAGCCGATTAAGCGATGCATTCTCATGGTCGGCGCGCTCCTTTTCCTTCTCCAGCTCCCTGATCTCAAACTCCAGACGCATGCGCTCCGAGGCACTCGCAATATATTCTTCCGTTTGCGACTGCAGCGTCTGCCTCGCCCATGTCGCGAAGCGACTTCGAACGAGGCGCACGTCCTTGATTTCCATTTCAAGTTCTTCAGCGCGTCTTTCCATCGACCGCCATGTCTCAATGGACGAACGGATGCGTTCAACATTGAGAGGGTCAGCTTCAAGCACGAAGCGTCTCACAAAATCCGTTGGATCACGGATTTCCCTAGCCAGGACGGCATTATTAAAGCTACGCAGAAAGAGGCGCGCATCCGGTGATGAACGCGGCCGCATCGCGGCCAGGTACTCAGCGACGAATTGCGTCGATCGGGCGTGCACCGTAAGCGCTTTGCCGTGACTTTTCTTCAGCCGCTCGATGATTTCGTCATGGGACACAACGAACTCGTCGCCGTCTTCATCGCGCTCGATAAAATCCTCAAACGAGAAAGCGTAGCCCCGCGCGATGAATAGCGCCCGCGCCGACTCCGTTCGCTCGTTATGATCTGCGTGTAGGAGCAGGCCTATGGTCAATGGCTCATTCGTCACCGTATCGCGAAACGTAAGAGCAAGAATCGTCTCACACCGCTCACGCTTGGGTGCCCCGCGATCGAAATCACTCACTTGGCCAAGGCAATAGCTCAGGACCGTGCGGTCGCTTTTCTCGCCGGCAGAAGGATTGAGGTCGATGAAATTTCCGTTGTTGCCTGTAATGACCACTTGAACGCCGTCGAGGATGGCGCTCTTACCCGCTCCCGTTGGTCCAATAACAGCGATCATGCCGCGCACATCGAGGTCGAGAACCTCGAAAACGTACCAATTGTGGAACGAAAGGCGCGTGAGCTCATACATCAGGAGATGCCTCATCTGGATCGAGACGTTGCCGTTCCGAGGACGGTCCAGCCTTGTTCGGCACGGCCGATGAGTCGCGTTCACGCGCACTCCAAGTAAGGAACTCGTCAGGCGCTCCCAGTTCTATCCACTTTACAACAGAGGCGGCGAAGACATCATCGACAAGAATGCCTATGCCGGGGAGAACCGTAACCGGGGTAAGCCGCTCGACACGGTCCGCATCACGCAACAGAACAGCTCCTCGTCGCCGCAACGACTTCAGGATTTCTTCCAGTCGAGACTCAGCGGGCGGATCAGCCTTAGCGAGCGTCCGGATTCGGTCGAATATTTCGTCGGTGTTGGTCTCAACCCGACCGATTTCGTCCATAAGACCAGCGCGCAAACCTTCGTCATAGGTGACGCGCAACGCAAGCAGGACAAGCGTCTCGTCTTTCTTGAGACGCGAGAATTGCCAGCCGTACCGATTCTGGCCCCGGATCAGCGCGATCATTCCGGTCGGCGGCTCGATAACAATGCCGACCCCCATCGCACCGAAGTACCGCTCGAAAAATGTGTTATGACGGCGAATGAGGTCGTAGATTTCTCGCCGAAGCAGGCTTGTATCCGGATAAATGATCTGATGGGCAAGGAGCGCCTGAATCGCGGTTTCGATATCGGCCTTCTCGACGGGCGGATTGCCGCGCCGACCGTCAAGAAGATCGCGAAGTTCGTCAAGCTCCAGCATGCGACGCTACCTTTCCCACACGACGAACGACAAAATCGGGACATGAGATCCACTCATTCTTGAATTGTGTGGGCTTGATTTCGATCGCGTAACGCCGCGTCAGGGCACCGTCGCCGATCTGCTGCAAGGTACGGAGCCGCTCGAAAATGAAGAAATCATCTAGCGAGGAAAGAGGCATGTCTGCCGCTTGCAGCTCTTGTCGTTCGCCAAACGCGGTTTCGAGATAGGTCGCCATCTTAGCAGCCGTGATTGCCGTGCGGCCCCGATAGGCATCAAGCGCCGCACGATACGCAAGAAATGCTGGATCTGGTGCTTCGCGCCGGATTTTTAGGGGTTTTACCACTTCCCGCTCACGTTTGTGCTGATAGAGGTCCTCCCTGCCGATCACCACTTGTTCTGGAAGAAGGTTATGCAGGATGGATAACTCAAGCGAGGGGGGACCAACCAGATCGCCGAGCCTGGATAGTGCCTCGATCACACGTTCGGTCTTCGTCTCCGCAATGCGATCCATGAATCGCAAAGTATTGGAAATTCGTCGTTCAAGCCGCTGGTTCGTGGCTTCGATAATTTCGAGATAGTCCCCGATACGATCAAATACCGAGATTACATTGCGCAATTCTTGAGTAATTAGCGCATACGCGTCTTCAACACTCTGGCCGCGCCCCTCCTTGATGTAGGCTTCGGAGAGGACAGCCATCCTTATCTCGTTGGCGAGGATGCCCTCCGCTGTGTCGATGATCTTACGTCGGAACCGAAACGGATTGGTTGTGCTCTTCAGTCGCTTGAAATCTGAGATCAAGAAATGCTCGACGAAATCATCAAAGAACTTCCGGAAGAGAGTCCTCATATCGGTCTGGCCGATCAGCTCTTCTTCAATGTGCCGTATTGCGCTTGAGATCGAGCGCAAGTGATGCATGAAGGACTTGGCTGACCGCTCAGCGTTGCGGACGGCTTCGGACCTATTCTCGGGATCTTTATCGGCTCCTTCGAGCTGCAAAAGAACCTGCAAGACCTCACCGCCATAGGAGCGCGTTCGTCCTGCTTTTATCTCGAGTAGGGTTGTCAGAATGAGGCGTCCGTTAGCATTCATATCGACAACCCGGCGGTAACGGTCCCGAAATTCGGTTAGCCACCCCGTGTCGAGAAGCCGCCGGTACGCGACGATGGCCTTGGCATCTGCGGACTCGGCTGTTGCATACGGAGCTTCATCATCTAGTTGGACACTGCGCCCCTGACGGTCGATAAATTCCCGAATCGCCTGAGTCATCTCTTGTCGAGAGACGACGCCTGGAACGTCTCCGAAAACATCGCGGTCTATGTGCTCCAGAAGGTCGGCGTAGAACCAACGCGCCTCGCCAGAAAAAATGCGAAAGATATCCGGCGGTAAACCGCCAAATATTCGAGAGCGCGCTTCGTAGACTTCTTCCTCGGTCATGGAGCGTCCCTGATTAAGAAAATCGGCAGGCGAACGCGAAAGGATTAGTCGAGCTACCTATGCGGGCGAGTGTGAATAAAAACAACAAATACGGCAAGGCACAACAAACTAACAGCATCGAATGTTCGCCTTGGGTCAAAGGCCGACATGCGCTTCCTATTTCGGAAGATGCAGGATGGGAATTTTCGACAACTCGCGCATCATGGCCTCCGGTGGAAATTCGCCATAGGTGTCCGCTACAGTCTTGCGTCCATGCCCCGTCATGGCGTCCATGATGTCTCCGGCGAGTCCATGCCGTCTTCCCAGGGTTTTGAGTCTATGGCGCCACGAATGGTTTGGTGAAATGCGCTTATCAGTCAATCCGAGCAATCGGATCCATTTGCTCAGGGCTTTGGCGCCTGTACCACCGCGACTGTTGAACCGATCTGGCAGAAGGTCCGAAAACAGCGGGCCGCTTTTTACAGTCTCGACGAACTTTAGAAATCCTTCGCTCTTAAGAGCCGAGTGTATGGGAACGACGCGCTCAGAGTTTACGTTTTTGAGCGATCCCGCCTCGGCAGCGAAAGCGATGCAATAAATTCCATCGATTTTGCGAATGTCTTCGCGCCGGAGCTGACAGACTTCCGCAATGCGTGCACCGGTGTAGGCGCAAACCCAAGGCGCCCATCGTCGGTAAGGTTCTTTTTCTTTTCGGGCGGCGCTCAAAATGATCTTTGCTTCATCGTCATTGTAGCCACGACGCTTTTCAGAAGAGCGGGCTTTTAGGTCGATGTTGACACGGGTGCCGGGATTGACAGGAATTTTTCGGTTATCTGTTGCCCATTGCAGGATAGCCCGAACAGGCGCGAGCTTTCCATCACGTATAGTTTTTGCCTTGAGACCCTTCGCAAGAAGGGCTGCTTTCCAGCTGATGAGGTCTTCACTGCGAATCCGGCGGACATCATCATGCCCGAGATGTTCGGACAGCTCCTTCATCACCCGTCGCCAAACATACTCAGTCTTTTTGATGGGCTTCTTTTCGCTAAGCCAGCCCTTGATAACTTCTTCAAAGGGCAGTGGGGCGGCCGCTGCAACGGGCGAGATGATCCCGAGCGCGGATGGCGGGTTGGGTAGCGATAAACCTCGAAGATAGGCGTGATGCTCTTGGGCAACCCGCTGCAATTCCATTGAGGTAGCTTCAGCAATGCGTTGCCGATCGCCTGCTTCTGCCGAAAGGCCAGCAGCTTTAAGGCGCTCGTCAACGAGGTCGAAGCATAGCGAGCGCTGATCCATCTTCGCTGCCAGCTCTTTAGGAAGAGGCTGCATCACATCAAGGGAAAAAATGGTGGGCTTGGCCCAAAGGCTCGCACCGACCTCGATGTCCCATAGAAGTGTTTGATGCGGATTGGCACTCAAGTGACGTCGAACGTCACTGCCGATCTCATGAGCTTGATGAGCAATTTCTTCAGAGGTGAGAGCGCGTTTGCCGCGGCGTAGATTGGCCCAGCGTTCCTCAATCTCAGCGAGCTTGATCGCGTGAAGACGCTTTGCTTCCTGAGGCTCTCGCGTACCTAGACTGAAGCGCTCTTCGCGTTTGCCAACGATAGCTTTGAGATCGTCGGGGACGCGTTTTCGAAACCAGAAAAAGCCGCTGTCAGGATGCTTCCAGGGACGTGCCATCGAAAGTGCCATGTGTACCACCCGTGTGTACCAGTCGGGTGGCGAAAAGCCTATGACAATCAACGGCCTTTTGATTTTATTGAGTTTCTTACAGTGCTGGCGGAGAGGGAGGGATTCGAACCCCCGATAGGCTTGCACCTATGCCGCATTTCGAGTGCGGTGCATTCGACCACTCTGCCACCTCTCCGGCATTGTCCGGCGCGGGGCCGTCGGTCGGGCCGACTTTTAGGCGAGGTTCGGTCGAGACTCAAGCTGTCATGACACCCCGTTTTTAAGGTTTCCCGCCAGATTCGAGGCTCGATTCGCAGCAAAAGCCGCTTCTGGAGGCCCGGAAGCGGCTTTTGTGTTTTCGAGTGGTGGCCGGGGCCGTTATTTCTGCTTGGCGATGATATGTCCCTTGATCGCGGCATAGGTCTTTTCCGGAATGACCTTCTTGTGCACGAGGTCGTCCTTGCCCTTGTAAGGACGGTTCTTGATGATCGCCGCCGAATAGGCATCGCCGATGCCCTTCAGCGACTTGAGTTCGTCGGCGCTCGCCGAGTTGATGTCGATGAGTTCTTTCTGGGCGGCCGCCTTCGGCGCCATCTTGTCCGACTTTGGCGTGGAGACGGGCGCGGTTTTCGGCGCCATCGTCGTGCCGGGCGCCGGTTGCATGGATTGCGCGAACGAAGGCGTGGTGAGAAGACCGAGCGCGAGCATGGCGGCAGTCAGGGAAACGGACTTGAAGTATCGCATCGAAAGCGTCCTCCGGGACGGGGTTGGTAACGCCTTCGAGTGAGCGGACGATTCATGGCCGCGCTGTGGCCTCGAAATGAACGGCAGATAAATCGCAAAAATAATTTTTTGCTGAGCGCCGCGGATGCCGCAATGCTCGCACCGAGGACTTATGCGCCGGAGTGAAGCGCCTTTTCGATCTCGGGCTTGAGCACTGTTTCGAGATTGTCCGGTGTGATCGGGCCGATCAGCTTGAAGGCGATCGTGCCCTTGCGGTCGATCACGAAAGTCTCCGGCACGCCGTAGACGCCCCAGTCGATCGCGGCGCGGCCGTTGCCGTCGCTGCCGACCGCCATGAATGGATTGCCGTAGCGGCCGAGGAAGCGGCGGGCATTGTCGGGCGCGTCCTTGTAGTTGATGCCGACGAGACGGATGCGCTTGTCCTGTGCGAGATTCATCAGCAGCGGCGCTTCGTCGTGGCACGGCACGCACCACGATGCCCACACATTCACCACCGTCACCTGCTGCTTGAACGCCGCCGGATCGAGGCCGGGAACGGACACGCCGTCGCGGGTCAATTCCGCAACCGGCGGCAGCGGCGTCACGGGCGCGGGATGGCCGATCAGGGCCGAGGGAATGCGGGACGGATCGCCATCGCGAAGGCCAAACCAGAACATCACCGCGAGTCCGCAGAACACCAGAAGCGGCAGGGCAAGAAGCCAGGAGCGGCGCGCGCGAGGTGTGTTCTGTTCGGGTGTCATGTCTGTTCGGAAGCCTTGCCGGATCGCCGCGTCACGCCGCTGGCTTCAAGGCGGCGCAGTTCGGTCTGCTGGCGCCGATAATCCAGAGCGATGGCGGCAATCAGCCCGGCGACGACCAGCACGACCAGCGCGTAGGAGGTCCCGATAAAAACCGCATAGGGGCCAAGTGTGCTCATCCCAGGTGTGCTCATGATGTGCGTCCGTCGGCCTGCATCATTTGCAGGGTCCGTACCCGCCGCCGCAGGATCTCGTTGCGCATCGCGGCGAGATGCAGCGTGATGAACAGCAGGGTAAAGGCGATCGCCATCGTGAACAGCGGGATCAGGAAGGCGCGGTCGAGCGTCGGCCCGCCCATGCGGAACACGGATTCGCCCTGATGCAGCGTATTCCACCACTCCACGGAAAACTTGATGATCGGGATATTGATCGCGCCCACCAGCGTCAGCACGGCGGCGGCGCGTGCCGCGCGGATAGGGTCCTCCACCGCGCGCCACAGCGCGATCAGGCTGAGATACATTAGGAACAGGATCAGCACGGAGGTGAGCCGCGCGTCCCACTGCCAGTAGGTGCCCCACATCGGGCGGCCCCAGAGCGAGCCGGTCGCGAGCGCGAGAAACGTGAAGGATGCGCCGATCGGCGCCGCGGCCTTGGCGGCGACATCGGCCAGCGGATGCTTCCACACCAGCGTGCCGAGCGCCGAGACGCTCATCACCATCCAGACGAACATCGACAGCCACGCATTGGGAACGTGGATGAACATGATCTTCACGGTCGCGCCCTGCTGGTAGTCGTCGGGCGCGGTCCATGACTGGTAGAGCCCGAGGGCCAGCACAAGGACGGTCGCGACCGCGAGCCATGGCAGGACGCGGGCGGTGAAGGCCATAAAACGCGAGGGATTGGCGAGCCGGGCGAGGAACATGGCGGCGTTTTAGCGATGCGGCGGTAGCCGCGCAATGCGGTCCTTCGATAAGGCGGCTGGCTGAATCATATTTAATCCGGCCCCTAGTCCAGCCCCTGCCGCAGGCTGGCCGCGGCCGCGAGCGGGCCGATGATGAAGCCCGCGAGCGTCAGCGCGCAGAGAATGGAGAACGGTGCGCCGAACCGGCCCTGTTCCGCGATGGCGGCGTTGGAGGCCGCGACGCCGAAGATCAGCACCGGGATCGAGAGCGGCAGCACCAGCACCGCGAGCAGCAGACCGCCGCGACGCATGGTCACGGCCAGCGCCGCGCCGATCATGCCGGTGAAGGTGAGCGCGGGCGTGCCGGCGAGCAGCGTCAGCGCCACGAATAATGAGGTTTCAGGTTCGAGATTGAGCAGCACGCCGAGCAGCGGCGTGGCAACGATCAGCGGCAGGCCGGTGGCGAGCCAGTGCGCGAGGCCCTTGGCGAAGCAGCTCATCTCGAGCGGCATCTCGCTCATCAGCAGCAGGTCGAGCGAGCCGTCATCCTGATCGGCGGTGAACAGGCGGTCGAGCGTTAAAAGGCTCGCGAGCATGGCGCCGAGCCACAGCACGGCGGGGCCGATCCGCTTCAGGAGCGGCACGTCGGGGCCGAGCGCGAACGGCATCAGTACGACGACGCTGAGGAAGAACAGCACGCCGAGCAGGCCGCCGCCGCCGAGCCGCCATGAGATCCGCAGGTCGCGCTGGATCAACGCAAGAAAGGCGTTCATGCGCGCGCTCCCAGCCGCAATTCACGAGCGGCGATCCCGAGCGGGACATGGGTTGCGGCCGCGATCAGCCCGCCGCCGTCGAGATGCGATTGCATGATGGCGATAAAGGCCGATTGTCCTGCGGCATCGAGTGCCGTCGCGGGCTCGTCGAGCAGCCAGATCGGCCGCTTGACGGCGATAAGACGTGCAATCGACAGCCGCCGTTTCTGCCCCGCCGACAGGAAGCCCGCGGGCAGATGGCCGATGGCGCCAAGCCCGACCGACATCAGGGCTTGCTCGATATCCATTGCCGCGCCGCCGAGATAGCTCTGCCAGAAAGTCAGATTTTCACGCACGCTCAACGCGGGCTTGAAGGGATCGCGGTGCCCGAGATAGTGCGTCTGCTCGGCGAGCGTCAGTTCGGAAATATTTTCCGCATACTGGATGCATCCGCCGGCGAGCGGCAAAAGCCCCGCGAGGATGCGCAGCAGCGACGATTTGCCCGCGCCGTTCGCGCCGGTGATTGCGAGCGCCTCGCCGGCTGCGACATCGAAGCTCACGCCGGTAAAAACCGTCCGCCCACCCCTGGTACACGATATGTCTCGGCCGAAGAGCCCCATTAAAAACAACCCATTCCACAATCCGGGAAATCAGACACGCCGCTATTACAGAACCGCATGAGTCAAAGACCAATGTCGTGTGGCGCGCAGTCTGGAAAGATTCTATAAACCCGCGTCTGGTGCAGCCCGCAATGCCATACCGTGGAAAGCGGATGCCTCTTTAGAGGCGGCGGAGCGTGTTTGCGTGATGTCATCCTTTTAGATCGGGACCCCGCCTAATGCCCTCCCTCGACAGTTTCAAGAGCCGTAAAACCCTCAAGGTCGGAAGCAAGACCTACGTTTATTATAGCCTCCCGGCAGCTGAGAAGAACGGCCTGAAAGGTATTTCCAGATTACCTTATTCGATGAAGGTGCTCCTGGAAAATATGCTGCGCAACGAAGATGGCCGCAGCGTCAAGAAAGACGATATCGTCGCCTTCTCGAAATGGGCGCGGAAGAAAACCCTCCAGCATGAAATCGCATTCCGCCCCGCGCGCGTGCTGATGCAGGATTTCACCGGCGTTCCCGCCGTGGTCGATCTCGCGGCGATGCGCAACGCGATGAAGGCGCTCGGCGGCGACGCGCAGAAGATCAACCCGCTGGTGCCGGTCGATCTGGTCATCGATCACTCGGTGATCGTCAACTTCTTCGGCGATAACAAGGCTTTCGCCAAGAACGTCCAGGAAGAATACAAGCAGAATCAGGAACGCTACGAATTCCTGAAATGGGGCCAGCAGGCATTTTCAAATTTCTCCGTTGTGCCGCCCGGCACCGGCATCTGCCATCAGGTCAATCTCGAATATCTGGCGCAGACGGTGTGGACGCGGAAGGAAAAACTCACCATCGGCAAGAAGACCGGCACCTTCGAGGTGGCCTATCCCGACACGCTGGTCGGCACCGATTCCCATACCACCATGGTCAACGGCCTCGCCGTGCTCGGCTGGGGCGTCGGCGGCATCGAGGCGGAGGCCGCGATGCTCGGCCAGCCTTTGTCGATGCTGTTGCCCGACGTCGTCGGCTTCAAGCTCAAGGGCAAGCTGAAGGAAGGCGTGACTTCCACCGACTTGGTGCTGACCGTGACGCAGATGCTGCGCAAGCAGGGCGTGGTCGGCAAGTTCGTCGAGTTCTACGGCCCCGGCCTCGACCATCTCTCGGTCGCGGACAAGGCGACCATCGGCAACATGGCGCCGGAATACGGCGCGACCTGCGGCTTCTTCCCGGTCGACAAGGCCGCGCTCGATTATCTCAAGACCTCGGGCCGCAAGGCCGATCGCGTGGCGTTGGTCGAGAAATACGCCAAGGCGCAGGGCCTGTTCCGCACCGCGGCCTCGGCCGATCCGGTGTTCACCGAAAAGCTCGTGCTCGATCTCAAGGACGTCGTGCCGTCTCTCGCCGGCCCGAAGCGGCCGGAGGGGCGCGTCGCGTTGCCTGCGGTGGCGGAAGGTTTCTCCGTCGCGATGGCGAACGAATACAAGAAGCCCGAAGAGAATGCGCGCTTCCCGGTCGATGGACGCAAGTTCGATCTCGGCCATGGCGATGTCGTGATCGCGGCGATCACCTCCTGCACCAACACCTCGAATCCGAGCGTGCTGATGGCGGCGGGTTTGCTCGCGCGCAAGGCGGCGGCCAAGGGCCTGAAGGCGAAGCCGTGGGTGAAGACCTCGCTTGCGCCGGGCAGCCAGGTTGTCGCGGAATATCTCGCCAATTCCGGCTTGCAGAAGGATCTCGACGCGGTCGGCTTCAACCTTGTCGGCTTCGGCTGCACCACCTGCATCGGCAATTCCGGCCCGCTACCGGAGGACATTTCCAAGTCGATCAACGACAACGGCATCATCGCCTCGGCGGTGCTGTCGGGTAACCGCAATTTCGAGGGCCGCGTCTCGCCGGACGTGCAGGCGAATTATCTCGCCTCGCCGCCGCTGGTCGTCGCCCATGCGCTGGCCGGTACGGTGACGAAGAATCTCGCCGTCGATCCGATCGGCACCGGCAAGGATGGCAAGCCGGTGTATCTCAAGGACATCTGGCCGACGACGAAGGAGGTCAACGCCTTCATCAGGAAGTTCGTCACCTCGACGATCTTCAAGAAGAAATACGCCGACGTGTTCAAGGGCGACACCAACTGGCGCAAGATCAAGACCACGGCGAGCGACACCTATCGCTGGAGCATGAGTTCCACCTACGTGCAGAATCCGCCTTACTTCGAAGGCATGAAGATGAAGCCGGAGCCGACCACCGATATCGTCAACGCACGCATCCTGGCGATGTTCGGCGACAAGATCACCACCGACCACATCTCGCCCGCGGGCTCGATCAAGCTGACCTCGCCTGCCGGCAAGTATCTGTCCGAGCATCAGGTGCGCCCGGCCGACTTCAACCAGTACGGCACGCGCCGCGGCAACCATGAAGTGATGATGCGCGGCACCTTCGCCAACATCCGCATCAAGAACATGATGCTGAAGGGCGCTGACGGCAACATTCCGGAAGGCGGCCTGACCAGGCACTGGCCGGACGGCGAGCAGATGTCGATCTTTGAGGCCGCGATGAAGTACCAGCAGGAGAACGTGCCGCTGGTGGTGTTCGCGGGCGCGGAATACGGCAACGGCTCCTCGCGCGACTGGGCCGCCAAGGGCACGCGTCTGTTGGGCGTGCGCGCGGTCATCACCCAGAGCTTCGAGCGCATCCATCGCTCCAACCTCGTCGGCATGGGCGTGCTGCCGCTGACCTTCGAGGATGGCGCATCGTGGGCTTCGATCGGTCTCAAGGGCGACGAGCAGGTATCGATCCGCGGCCTCGCGGGCGATCTCAAGCCGCGTCAGAAGCTCGTGGCGGAGATCGTTTCGAGCAATGGCTCCAAACAGGAGGTTCCGCTGCTTTGCCGCATCGATACGCTCGACGAACTCGAGTATTATCGCAACGGCGGCATTCTTCAGTACGTTCTGCGCAATCTCGCTGCGGCGTGATGCCTTTACGGCACACAACGAACTGTGAAGTGGCTCACCGCGACGTGAGTGGCGAGTGCCCTGCAAGAAAGCCTAAGACGAGGCGAATTTGCAGCGGTATCGCCGCTTCGTTTGAGGATTGCAGGTGACGTCTTTCGAGCCCATCGCCACACTGGCCTTCCGGCGCGCATCATTGTGCGCCGGAGCCGCGGTGATCCTCGGCACGCTGCTGATGGCAAATCCCGCCGCCGCCGGCGATCCGCGTGGGGTGGTGGAATTGTTCACCTCGCAGGGATGCTCGTCCTGCCCGCCCGCCGACAAGCTGCTCGGCGAATTCACGAAGGACCCTTCGCTGATCGCACTCAGCCTGCCGATCGATTACTGGGATTATCTCGGCTGGAAGGACACGCTGGCTGATTCGCGTTTCTCTGCGCGGCAGAAAGCCTATTCCGCGGTGCGCGGCGATCGCGACGTCTATACGCCGCAAGTGGTGGTCAACGGCGTGAGGCATGTGCTCGGCAGCGACCGCAAGGGCATCGAGACGGCGATCGAAAAGAGCCACGGCGAGCATGGCATCATGAGCGTGCCGGTGAAACTCTCCAGGGAAGGCCACTACCTGAACGTCTCGGTGGCGGCATCCGCCGGTCATTACGCCGAAGTGTGGATCTGCGCGGTGTCGAAAGCGGTTCCAATCACGATCGGCCGTGGCGAGAATAGCGGCCACCAGATCGTCTATCACAATGTCGTCCGCAACGTCCTCAAGGTCGGCGACTGGGACGGCACGGCGAATACGTGGTCGGTGCCGCTGGAGAACATCTCGCGTGAAGGCGTCGATGCCGCTGTCGCCTATGTGCAGGATGGCACCCGTGACAGGCCGGGCCCGATGTTAGGGGCGGCCTATACCTCGCTGGCCAATTGATCCCCCATAGCCGCAAGGCCATTGCCGCGCGGGCGTGAAGCCATGCGGGCGAAAGGCTGTGCGATTCGTTCAGGCAAAATAAAAGGGCCGTGAAAGCGGCCCTTGAGTCGTTTCCCGGATCGGAGACCAATCACAGGTGAGGAAGAAACCAAGAAAATAGACCCGATCCTGACGACCCCGGGGGGCTGGGGGCTGAGGAATCCGGTGCCGAAAGGACCGGGTCAACCAACGCACGAAGCCTCTCAAGCCCTGGCGGCGGCCGGGGGGCGGAAATCGGGCGGCATTATGATTTTTTCTAACGATGCCGTGAGAGCGGAGTGAGGCGAATTGGGGCTTGCGAAGCAGCCCGGCGCGGCCGATCATGTCATGCCGATGACACGGAGATGGGAATGGGGCTCGGCTCTGGCGATTTGGACGGTGAAGATCATCGGGCATCGGAGCGCGGCTGGGGTGCGCCGCCCGCAGCGGTCACTTTCAACCGCATTGAGCTCAACCGCATCCTCAATCTTTATGGGCGCATGGTCGCGGATGGCGAGTGGCGGGACTATGCGATCGACTTCCTGAAGGACCGGGCGGTGTTCTCGATCTTTCGCCGCTCCTCGGAAGTGCCGATCTACCGGATCGAAAAGGACCCGCGCCTCGCCCGCAAGCAGGGTGCCTACAGCGTGGTCTCGGCGAGTGGCCAGATTCTGCGGCGTGGCCACGAGCTCGAGCGCGTGCTGCTGGTGATCGACCGCAAGCTGGCGCTGGTGTGAACTTCACGCAGCCGCGAGTTCGTCATAGGCGCGCAGCGCGTTCGCCGCATACATCAGCGCCGGCCCGCCGCCCATGTAGACGCACATCGCCATCGCTTCGGCCACTTCCTCGCGGCTTGCGCCGAGTTCATGCAGCGCCTTCGCGTGGAAGCCGATGCAGCCATCGCAGCGCTGTGTGACGCCGATGGAAAGCGCGATCAGCTCCTTGGTTTTCTTGCCGATCGCGCCGTCGGCGCTGGCGCTTCTGGCGAGGGCATAGAACGCCTTCATGACGTCGGGGCTGAGCTTGGCGAGTTCGCGGGTATACTCGGAAATATCCTGGGTGATCGCTTTGTAATCCTTCGCCATCACACGTTCCCTTATTGACAATTCATGTTTTTATAATATTAGAAAAACATAATATGTAAAGAGGAGATCGATGGGTCTCATCGACGAAATGCCGCCCAAGGCGGATGCGGCTGCGGATTTTCTGAAGGGCCTGTCCAATCCGGATCGGCTTCTGATCCTGTGCGCGCTGTCGCAGGGCGAGCGCAATGTGACCGATCTGATCGAGACCACGGGCATCGCGCAAAGCTCGATGTCGCAACATCTGGCGAAGCTGAAGACGGAGGGCATTGTCGCGTCGCGCCGCGACCATCGCAAACTCTATTACGTCCTTGCCCATCCGGCTGCGCGCGCGGTCATGAAGGTTCTCTACGAACACTTCTGCAAGAAGCGGGGGTGAATGCTGCGGAATTTCAGCGCGCCGGCGTCGTCGCGCCGCCGTCGCCGAGCGCAAGCTGCATCTGCACGGAGTCGAGCCAGCGCCCGAACTTAAATCCGACATTCGGATGTGTGCCGATCATGGCGAAGCCCGCGCTTCGGTGCAGGCCGATCGAGGCGGCGTTGGCCGAGTCGCCGATCACCGCGATCATCTGGCGATAACCGTGCGCGGTGCATTGCGCGATCAGCTCATCGAGCAGTGCGCGGCCGATCCCGCGCCGGTAATAGGCCGGATCGAGATAGACCGAATTCTCCACCGTGTAGCGATAGGCGGGGCGCGGCCGGTAGGGCCCGGCATAGGCGTAGCCCGCGACATGCCCGCCGACATCGGCGACAAGATAGGGAAAGCCGCCGCCGGTAATGGCCGCAAAGCGGCGCATCATCTCGGCTTCGTCGGGCGGCGTCATCTCGAAGCTCGCGGTCTTCTCGCGGACCTCGAAAGCGTAGATCGCAGTGATGGCGGGAATGTCGGCGGCGGTGGCGGGGCGGATGGTGAAGTCGCTCATGGCGCGACCATAAATTTGCGCGGCTCAAAACGAAAGCTGCAAAAAGCGCCAAAACAAAAGCCCCGGCGGGGTGCGCCGGGGCTTGATCGCTGGAAGGCTGCCGCCTTGCTTAATCGCGCTGTCCCAGAAGCTGCAACAGCAGCGTGAACAGGTTGATGAAGTTCAGGTAGAGCGACAGCGCGCCGGTGATGGCGGCGCGTTCGGCGACGTCGCCGCCCATCGCGCCATAACCGTAGATGTAGTCGTTCTTCAGCCGCTGGGTGTCCCAGGCGGTGAGGCCCGCGAACACCAGCACGCCGACGATCGAGACGATGAACTGCAACATCGAGCTCGCCACGAAGATGTTGACGATGCTGGCGATGATGACGCCGAACAGGCCCATGATCAGGAACGAGCCCATGCCGGTCATGTCGCGCTTGGTGGTGTAGCCGTAGAGGCTCAACGCGCCGAATGCCGCCGCCGTGATGAAGAACACGCGCACGATCGAGGTGTGCGTGTAGACAAGGAAGATCGACGACAGCGAGACGCCCATCAGCGCCGAGAACGCCCAGAACAGCATCTGCGCGGTCTGCGGCCGCAGGCGGTTGATGCCGAAGGAGATGGCGAACACCATCACCAGCGGCGCGAAGATGAAGACCCACTTCAGCGGGCTCACGAACATCGCGACGCCGAACGAGGTCAGCATGGTGTTGCCGACCCGGCCAACGGCAGCGGCGCTGTCGGTGGTGACGGCGCCCATGTACACGCCGAGCGCGGCGAGGCCGGTGATGGCGAGGCCGATCGTCATGTAGTTGTAGATCTTGAGCATGTACGCGCGCAGGCCGGCGTCTACGGCAGCCGCGTCCACCCGCCCGGCAACATGGCCGAACGGCGAGGCGTAGTTACGATCCGAGTCCGACATTGTCGAAACCTCTTGGTTGACCGCCACCTACCGGGAGATGACGGCGGGAAAATCTGTCTCCGGCCGTTGAAGCATCATTCGACGCTTTATCGCGAATCCGGACCTGCTCCGTATGTGGGAGAATAACACATCACACGCAAGTCGTTCCGCGCGGCTGAATGTCGCAAAATATCTGTCATTGCAGCTTTTTAATGCATTGCAGATGCTAGAGATTGCGCAGAACCGCGGCCGGTTTCAACCGCAGGGCCATGAACGTCCCGATCAGGCCGAGGCCGATGGTTAATGCCAGGGCGGCGGCGGCCACCAGGGCTGCGTTGGCCGCCTCCCAGGTGAAGCTGAGGTGCATCAGCCGGGTCACGATCTGCCAGGCGGCAACCGACCCCGCCGCGACCCCGAATACCGCTGTGGCAAGCCCAATCAGGGCGTATTCAGCGGCATAAGCCCCGATGAGCTGGCGCCTGACCGCGCCCAGCGTTTTCAGGATCACGGCGTCATAGACCCGGTGGCGGTGGCCTGCCGCCAGCGCCCCGCCCAGAACCAGCAGGGCGGCCATCAGGGTCACGAGGCTTGCGCCCCGGATCGCGAGGGTCAGGTTGGTCACGATGTCGCCGATGCTCTTGAGCGCGTCGCGCACCCGTACGCTGGTGATGGAGGGGAAAGCGTGGGCGACCTCCCGGATAACATTTGCGTCATCGGCCGGGGTGGAGAGGTTCGCGGTCAGGGTGGCAAGGTCGGTGTGGGGCGCGCCGGCGAAGGTATTTGGAGAAAACACCAGCACGAAGTTGATCCCGAGGTTCTGCCAATCGACGCTGCGCAGGTTGCCGACCGTCGCGGTGATGTTGCGCCCAAGCACATTGACGGTGATCTCGTCGCCAAGGTGCAGGCTGAGCCCGTCGGCGATCTTCTGCTCCAGCGAGACCAGCGGCGTGCCGTTGTAGTCCGGGGCCCACCAGTGGCCCGCGACGATCTTGGAGCCCTCCGGCACTTTGTCGGCGTAGCTGATGCCGCGATCGCTTTGCAAAACCCACTCGGCGTCCGATGACGGCTTGAGCTGTTCGGCCGGAACACCCTTCACCGCGGTGATCCGTCCGCGCAGCATCGGCACCACTTCAACTTTGGCGTCGGGCGCGAGGCCGCCGACGAACCGGCTGAACTCCGCCGATTGCGCCGAGGGAATATCGAGAAAGTAGAATGACGGCGCGCGCTCGGGCAGCGCCGCGCTGAACTGGCGGCGCAGGTTGGCGTCGATCTGCGTCACCGTGACGAGGGCGGCGAGGCCGAGGCCGAGCGACAGCACCACCGAGGGCGTGAGGGCACCGGGGCGATGGATGTTCGTGAGCGCGAGCCGCAGCATGGTGTTGCGCGGACGCGGCACGCGCCGAGCGACCGCCATCGTGAGCCATGCGACGACGCGCAGCAGCAGGAATACGGCAAGGCTCACGCCGACGAAGATCGCCGCGATCTTTTTGTCATAGGCGAGCAGGACGGCCGCCGCCGCGAGCAGCGCGATGGCAGCCGCGGGCGCGATGAACTGGCGCAGGCGCGCGCGCGGCATCTCGCCCGAGACCTCGGCGCGGAACAACACGGCGGCGGGAATGTCCCGCACGCGCCCGAGCGGCCACAGCGCGAAGGCGAGCGCTCCGAATACGCCGTAGCCGAGCGCCAGCGCGAGCGTGCCGGGATGCAAGTTCGCCGCGATCGGCAGCGGCAGCAGATGGCCGAACAATGCGACCGCGATGTAAGGCAGCGCCGCGCCCAGCGCCGCGCCGATCAGCGAGCCGAGCAGTGCCAGTAGCAGCACCTGGATGAGATAGATCGCGAACACCATCGCAGCACTCGCGCCGAGCACCTTGTAGGTCGCGATCACGTCGCGCTTGCGCTCCAGATGGCTTCGCACCGCGTTGACGACGCCGATGCCGCCGATCAGGAGCGCGGCCAGCCCGACCAGCGTCAGGAACTGGGTGAAGCGCGAGACGTTGCGTTCAAGTTGCGGTGAGGCGTTGAGCGAGTTGCGGATTTCCCATCCGGCTTGCGGGAACTGCTGCCGCGCGCGGTCGGTCAATTGCGTCACCGCCGCCTCGCCTGGATTGGCGAGCCTGACGCGATAGGTCCAGCGCACCAGCGCGCCGGGTTGCAACAATCCCGTGGCCTGCAACGCATCAAGGCCGATGAGAAAACGCGGTCCGATGCTGATGCCGCCAAGCAGCTTGTCGGGTTCGGCGGTCAGGCTGCTGCAGATCTTGAAATTGGTTTGGCCGACGCTGACGGTATCGCCGACTTTCAGGTTCAATCGTGCCAGCAGCACCGGATCGACCGCCGCGCCATACATGCCGTCACGCTGGGCGAAGATGTCCGCGAGCGGCATCGCGGGATCGAGCGTCAGTTCGCCGAGCAGCGGATGATGGTTGTCCACCGCCTTGATGTCGATCAGCGTGAAATCGTCATGGGCGGTGCGGGCCATGCCGCGCAGCGTGGCGACGCGCGACACCTCGCCCTGTCGATGGAGGAAGGATAATTCCTGCGCGTTCGCCTCGCGCTGGGACAACGCGAAGGTGACATCGCCGCCGAGCAGCACGCGCGCCTGACGGCTCAGTCCGTCGCTCAGGCTTGCGGAGATCGAGCCGACGCCTGCGATGGCGAACACGCCGAGCGCGATGCAGGCGATGAAGACATAAAAGCCGCGCAAGCCGCCGCGCCATTCGCGCAACGCAAAGCGCAGCGCGAGGGATAAACCGCTACCCATCGATGCGGCCCGAGCGCAGCTTCACGGTGCGCCCACAGCGCCGCGCCAGTGAAGCGTCGTGCGTCACCAGCACCAGCGTGGTGTCGTGGGCCGCGTGCATCGCGAACAACAGATCGACGATCTGCTGGCCGGTCGCTTCATCCAGATTGCCGGTCGGCTCGTCCGCGAGCAGGATCGCGGGATCGGGCGCGAGCGCGCGGGCCAATGCAACGCGCTGCTGTTCGCCGCCGGAGAGTTGCGCTGGATAATGATGCAGCCGCTCGCCGAGTCCGACCGCCTGCAATTCGCGCGTGGCGCGTTCGGTCGCATCAGTTTTGCCCGCGAGTTCGAGCGGCACCGCGACGTTCTCCAGCGCGGTCATGGTCGGGATCAGGTGGAAGGACTGAAACACGATGCCGATCTCGCGGCCACGAAACCGTGCGAGGCCGTCCTCATCGAGGCCGTTGAAAGAGGTGCCCTGAATCACCACCTCTCCCGCATCGGGCCGCTCCAGTCCGGCCATGACCATGAGCAGCGTCGATTTGCCGGAACCTGAAGGCCCGATCAGCCCGACGGTCTCGCCGGCGCCGACGCGAAGATCGATCCCCTTGAGGATGTGCACTTTCGCAGCGCCTCGCCCGAGGGAGAGGTCGATGCCGGAGAGTGAAATAACGGATTGGTCCGTGAGGACCGTTTGCGAGGGTGCGGTGCGAGTATCCATGCGTTTGCCATATGGGGGTTCCATCGCCGGGGTCGAGAGGCTCACGCGGATGTTTTTGCTCACGATGGCGTTTGTTCTCGCCGGCTTTGGGGGTGTCGCGATGGCGCAAACGGCGAATCCCGCGCCCTTGAAGCTCGCGGTGCTCGGGGATTCCCTCACCGCTGGTTATGGCCTGCCGGCCTCGGCGGCGTTTCCCGTGCGTCTGCAACAGGCGTTGAAGGAGAAGGGCATCGCGGCGGAGATCGTCAATGCAGGCGTCTCGGGCGACACCGCGTCGGGCGGCCGCGACCGGCTCGACTGGTCGATTCCGCAGGGCACGCAGGCGGTGATCGTCGAACTCGGCGCCAACGACATGCTGCGCGGCATTGAGCCCAGGGTGACGCGCGCGGCGCTCGACCAAATTATTCAACGCCTGAAGGCGCGCGGCATCAAGGTTCTGTTGTGCGGCATGTATGCCGCTCCGAATCTCGGCGAGCCCTACGGCAAGGCGTTCAACAGCATCTATCCCGACCTCGCGACAAAATACGGCGTGGCCCTCTATCCGTTCTTTCTCGATGGCGTGGCTGACAATGCGGCGCTGAAGCAGGCCGACGGCCTGCATCCCACGGCGGCGGGCGTCGACGTGATCGTGCAACGCATTCTGCCTTCCGTAGAGGCATTCGTGAAGACATTGCCGCCGGTGCGGGCGGCG
Organism: [Pseudomonas] carboxydohydrogena; assembly: GCF_029030725.1. Lineage (NCBI taxonomy): Bacteria > Pseudomonadati > Pseudomonadota > Alphaproteobacteria > Hyphomicrobiales > Nitrobacteraceae > Afipia > Afipia carboxydohydrogena. Next base: position 3,173,595 of record NZ_CP113162.1, on the reverse strand, counting down.
TTGTGAGGTGGATGCCTCGAAACTGTCCACCGGCTCGCTTCGCATCGTCATGTAGCTGCGTTACAAATGCGGCAATTGATTCGGGTGAGTGATTCGCACCCGGCTGCTCTCGCCAGCAATGGCGGCAGACCAGCACGGGGCACAGCGTCGAGGGAGTGCGATGCCTCGCTTATTCACTGGACTTGAGATCCCGCCCGACATTTCCCAATCGTTGTCGATGCTGCGTGGCGGCCTTCCCGGCGGCCGCTGGATCGATCCCGAAAATTATCACGTCACGCTGCGCTTCATCGGCGACATCGACGACTATGTCGCGCGCGAGATCGCGAACACGCTGGAGCGTGTCGACCGCAAACCGTTCGAGATCACGGTGCAGGGGCTCTCCAGCTTCGGCGGCAAGAAGCCGCGCGCGGTGGTCGCCTGCATCGCGCCGAGCCGCCCCCTGATGGAGTTGCAGGCGGAACTCGAACGGCTGATGCGCCGCTTCGGGCTTGATCCCGAGGGCCGGAAATTCATTCCTCATGTCACGCTGGCGCGGCTGCGCGATGCGTCGAGCCGCGATGTGGCCGATTATCTCTCGGTGCGGGGCTATTTCCCGGCGAAGACATTCATCGCCTCGCGCTTCGTGCTGTTTTCCTCGCGCGCCTCCGTCGGCGGCGGGCCGTATGTGATCGAGGATACATACGCGTTTTCGTCTCATGACACGGATCGCGGCCTCCAGAGACGATATTCCGTTTTATAACGCGGCGTTCGACCTCCGTAGCGGTTGCATTTTTTGTTGCGGTGGGGCCGGTTGCGGGCATGGATGTTTCCTCGCCGCCATCGCTGCGCGCCCGTTACGAGCAGCTCATCGCTTCGCGCGCCATCGAGCCCGATGCCGCGCAGGCCGAGGCTGTTTCAAAACTTGAAACGCTCGAGGAGCATCTCGACCGCTACAAGCCGCGCAAGCAGGGTCTGTTCGGACGATTGTTCGCCGAGGGCACGCCGCCGCCGCGCGGGCTGTACATCCACGGCGAAGTCGGCCGCGGCAAGACCATGCTGATGGATCTGTTTTTCCAGAGCAGCACGGTGATCTACAAGCGCCGTTCGCACTTCCATGAATTCATGAGCGATGTGCACGACCGCATCTTCAATTTCCGGCAGAAGATCGCCGGGCGCGAGATCGCCGATGCCGATCCGATCCATCTCACCGCGAACTCGATCTTCGAGGAAGCGTGGCTGTTGTGCTTCGACGAATTCCACGTCACCGACATCGCCGATGCGATGATCCTGGGACGGCTGTTCGCGCGGCTGTTCGAGCTTGGCACCGTGATCGTCGCGACCTCGAACGTGGCGCCGGAAGATCTCTACAAGGGCGGCCTCAACCGTGCGCTGTTCCTGCCCTTCATCGCCGACATCGAGGAACGGATGGAGGTGCTGCGGCTCGATGCGCGCACCGACTACCGGATGGAAAAACTCTCCGGCATTAAAATGTGGCTGGTACCGGATGATAAAACAGCCGCGGCGAAGCTCGATGCCGCCTGGCTCAAGCTCACCGGCAGCAAGGATGCGCCGCCGCGCGACATCGCGCTGAAAGGCCGCGTGCTGCACATCGATCATTCCGCGCATGGCGTCGCGCGATTCACCTTCGAGGATTTGTGCGAGCGCCCGCTCGGGCCTCCGGATTATTTACGCATCGCGCGCGACTACCACACGGTCCTGATCGACCATGTGCCGGTGATGGAATTCGAGGAGCGTAACCCCGCCAAGCGCTTCATTTCGTTGATCGATGCGCTTTACGACAACAAGGTGAAACTGATGGCCTCGGCGGCGGCCGAGCCGTCCGCGATCTATCGTTCCGAGGAAGGCGTCGAGGCGCGCGAATTCGCGCGCACCGTGTCGCGCATCATCGAGATGGGATCGGATTCGTACCTCGCTCTGCCGCACGGTCGCAGCGATTCCGCCGCCAGCGGCGCGTCCACGGGCCTGGTCGAAACTTGATCTGCATCATTTGCGTTTCAAAAGCCGGAAAACCGGGGCATCCTCTGGCCCCAAGGTTGACTTGAACGGTCCTGCCGAAAGGTTTAACGGGGTTGCGACTTTCCCGTCACCTTCTTCACAAGGACATTCTCATGGCACGTAACAAGATTGCGTTGATCGGTTCTGGCCAGATCGGCGGCACCCTTGCCCATCTCGTCGGCCTGAAAGAGCTCGGCGACGTCGTGATGTTCGACATCGCCGAGGGCATCCCGCAGGGCAAATCGCTCGATATCGCGCAGTCCTCGCCGATCAGCGGGTTCGATGCCGAGATGAAAGGCACCAATTCGTATGAGGCGCTTGCGGGCGCGGATGTCTGCATCGTCACCGCCGGCGTGCCGCGCAAGCCCGGCATGAGCCGTGACGATCTTCTGGGCATCAATCTCAAGGTGATGGAACAGGTCGGCGCGGGCATTTCGAAATACGCCCCCGACGCCTTCGTGATCTGCATCACCAACCCGCTCGACGCGATGGTGTGGGCGTTGCAGAAGGCGTCCAAGCTGCCCGCGAAGAAAGTGGTCGGCATGGCCGGCGTGCTGGATTCGGCGCGCTTCCGTTATTTCCTCGCCGACGAGTTCAATGTTTCGGTCGAGGACGTCACCGCGTTCGTGCTCGGCGGTCACGGCGATTCCATGGTGCCGCTGACGCGCTATTCCACCGTCGCGGGCATCCCGCTGCCGGACCTCGTGAAGATGGGCTGGACCTCGCAGGCGCGGATCGACGAGATCGTCACCCGCACCCGCAACGGCGGCGCCGAGATCGTCAACCTGCTCAAGACCGGCTCGGCTTTCTATGCGCCGGCGGCGTCCGCCATCGCGATGGCGGAAAGCTATCTGCGCGACAAGAAGCGGGTGGTGCCGTGCGCGGCCTATCTCAACGGCGAGTACGGCGTGAAGGACACCTATGTCGGCGTGCCGGTGGTGATCGGCGCCAAGGGTGTCGAGCGCGTCGTCGAAATCGAGCTGACGGGCAAGGACCGCGAAGCCTTCGACAAGTCGGTCGAGGCCGTGCAGACCCTCACCGACGCCTGCAAAAAAATCGCACCTGATCTGCTCGGAAAATAAGTCGCAGATCGCGAAAGCGCGGCGTCGCGCCGCACGTTTCCAGAATGTCAAACGGCCGGGTATTGCCCGGCCGTTTTCTTATGAGAATTCGTCATCTGGTATTTAAAACACCAGAATATAAATACCGCATAATACGAATTTCAAATTCATATCTTGTGTCGTTTCTTCGCGAACTTTTGCCTCAAATAGCGTACAGAGTGCGAGGATCACATCGATGCAGCAGAACTGAACGCAAGGTTCAGTTTTCTTGCTGTATCCAGCCCATCAGGACGCGATATGTCCCGCCAGGACGCGAACGCCAATTTCGCTCTTACTTCCTTCCTCGACGGCGCCAATGCCACCTACATCGACGAGATGTACGCCCGCTACGAGACGGACCCTTCCTCGCTCGATCCTGAATGGCAGTCGTTCTTCAAAAGCCTCAATGACGCTCCCGCCGACGTCGAGAAGAATGCGCGCGGCCCGTCGTGGGAAAAGCCGAACTGGCCGCTGTCGCCCAGCGACGATCTGACCAACGCGCTCGACGGCAACTGGGCGCAGGTCGAAAAGGTGATGGGCGACAAGATCGCCAAGCGCGCGGCCACCGCCACGCCGGCCGGCGGCACCGGCACGCAGGACATCTTGCAGGCGACGCGCGATTCGGTTCGCGCCCTGATGCTGATCCGCGCCTATCGCATGCGCGGTCATTTCCATGCCAATCTCGATCCGCTCGGCATTCAGGAGCAGATCGGGCACGAAGAACTCGATCCGAAATCCTACGGCTTCACCGACGCCGATTACGACCGCAAGATCTTCCTCGATCATGTGCTTGGCCTCGAATATGGCTCGCTGCGCGAGATCGTCACGATCTGCGAGCGCACCTACTGCCAGACGCTCGGCGTCGAATTCATGCACATCTCCAACCCGGAGCAGAAGGCATGGATTCAGGAACGCATCGAAGGTCCGGACAAGGAAATCAGCTTCACCCGCGAAGGCCGCCGCGCGATTCTGATGAAGCTCGTCGAAGCCGAAGGCTTCGAGAAGTTCTGCGACCTCAAGTTCACCGGCACCAAGCGGTTCGGTCTCGACGGCGGTGAGGCTCTCATTCCCGCGCTCGAACAGATCATCAAGCGCGGCGGCAATCTCGGCGTGCGCGACATCGTGTTCGGTATGCCGCATCGTGGACGTCTCAACATCCTGACACAGGTGATGGGCAAGCCGCACCGCGCGCTGTTTCATGAATTCAAGGGCGGCTCCGCCAATCCCGACGAAGTCGAAGGCTCGGGCGACGTCAAATATCACCTCGGCGCCTCATCCGATCGCGAGTTCGACAACAACAAGGTCCACCTGTCGCTGACGGCGAACCCGTCGCATCTCGAGATCGTCGATCCGGTGGTGCTCGGCAAGACCCGCGCCAAGCAGGACCAGAACGAGGACCCGGAGCGGCTCTCGGTCTTGCCGCTCCTGATGCATGGCGACGCGGCGTTCGCGGGACAGGGCGTGGTGGCGGAATGCTTCGCGCTGTCGGACCTGAAGGGCTATCGCACCGGCGGTTCGCTGCATTTCATCGTCAACAACCAGATCGGCTTCACCACCTATCCGCGTTACTCGCGTTCCTCGCCGTATCCCTCCGACGTGGCGAAGATGATCGACGCGCCGATCTTCCACGTCAACGGCGACGATCCCGAAGCGGTGGTGTTCGCCGCCAAGGTCGCGGTCGAATTCCGGCAGAAATTCCACAAGCCGGTCGTCATCGACATGTTCTGCTACCGCCGGCATGGCCACAACGAAGGCGACGAGCCTGCGTTCACCCAGCCGGTGATGTACGCCAAGATCGGCAAGCACCCCTCCACGCTCGATATCTATTCCAGGCGGCTGATCGCCGATGGCGTGGTGACCGAGGGCGAGGTCGATAAGGCCAAGGCCGATTGGCGCGCGCGGCTCGATGCCGAGCTTGAGGCCGGCGGGGGCTACAAGCCGAACAAGGCCGACTGGCTCGATGGCAAGTGGACCGGATTCAAATCGTCCGAGGCCGGCGTCGAACCGGGCCGCGTGATCACCGGCGTGCCGCTCGAACAGCTCAAGGACATCGGCAACAAGATCACCGTGGCGCCCGAGGGCTTCCACCTGCATCGCACGGTGCAGCGGTTCCTTGAAAACCGCGCCAAGGCGATCGATAGCGGCGAGGGCATCGACTGGGCGACCGGCGAGGCGCTGGCGTTCGCCTCGCTGATGCGCGACGGCCACAATGTCCGCCTGTCGGGGCAGGATTCGGAGCGCGGCACGTTCTCGCAGCGTCACTCGGTGCTGTTCGACCAGCAGGACGAGAGCCGCTACACGCCGCTCAACCATCTCGGCGGCAAGGTCGGCCAATACGAGGTCATCAACTCCGCGTTGTCCGAGGAGGCGGTGCTTGCGTTCGAATACGGCTACTCGCTGGCCGAGCCGAACACGCTGACGGCGTGGGAAGCGCAGTTCGGCGATTTCGCCAATGGCGCGCAGGTGGTGTTCGACCAGTTCATTTCCTCGGCCGAGCGCAAATGGCTGCGCATGTCCGGCCTCGTCTGTCTGCTGCCGCATGGCTATGAAGGGCAAGGGCCGGAGCATTCATCGGCGCGTCTGGAGCGCTTCCTGCAAATGTGCGCGGAAGACAATATCCAGGTCGCCAACCTCACCACGCCCGCGAATTATTTCCATGTCCTGCGGCGTCAGCTCGCGCGCGAATTCCGCAAGCCGCTGATCCTGATGACGCCGAAGTCGCTGCTGCGGCACAAGCGCGCCGTGTCGAAACTCGAGGAGTTCGGGGCCGACACCTCGTTCCACCGCATCCTGCGCGACGACGCTGAGGCGGGCGGCGAGATCAAGCTGGTGGAGGACGCCAGGATTCGCCGCGTCATCCTCTGCTCGGGCAAGGTCTATTACGATCTTCTCGAGGAGCGCGAGAAGCGCGGCATCGACGATATCTATCTGCTGCGCATCGAACAGCTTTATCCGGTGCCGCTGAAGACGATGGTGCAGGTGCTGGAACGCTTCAAGGGCGCGGAGTTTGTCTGGTGCCAGGAAGAGCCGCGCAACATGGGCGCCTGGCACTTCATCGAGCCGTATCTGGAGTGGGTGCTCAATCAGATCGGTGCGGCGAACAAGCGTCCGCGTTATGCCGGACGTGCCGCCGCCGCCGCGACCGCGACCGGGTTGATGTCGAAGCATCTCGCCCAGTTGAAGGCGTTCCTTGACGAGGCGCTCGGCTGAGACAATTTTGAAGGCGGTGCCTTTGCGCCGCCTTGTCGTTTTTTTGATCGCGTTGGCGGCACCTGCCGCCGAAAACGCAAAAAGGGCAAGACATGGCTGAAATCCGCGTTCCGACACTCGGCGAATCCGTCACCGAGGCCACCATTGGCCGCTGGTTCAAGAAGACCGGCGATGCCGTCGCCGTCGATGAACCGCTCGTTGAACTGGAGACGGACAAGGTGACCATCGAGGTGCCGGCGCCCTCCGCCGGCACGCTGGGCGAGATCGTCGCCAAGGATGGCGAGACGGTCGCGGTCGGCGCGCTGCTCGGCCAGATCACCGAAGGCGCGGGCAAGCCCGCCGCTGCGAAAGCCGCCGAACCGGCCCCCGCGAAGGCCGCCGCTCCGGCGGCTGCCGCACCCGCTCCGGCGCAGAAATCCCCGCCCGCCGATGCGCCGCAGGCTCCCTCGGTCCGCAAGCTCTCGGCCGAGAGCGGCATCGATGCGGGGACTGTGCCCGGCTCCGGCAAGGATGGCCGCGTCACCAAGGGCGACATGATGGCCGCGATCGAGAAGGCGGCCTCGTCGCCGACGCCGATCAACCAGCCCGCCGCCTCGTTGCAGGTCCGCGCGCCTTCGCCGGCCGACGACGCCGCGCGCGAGGAGCGGGTGAAGATGACGCGGTTGCGCCAGACCATCGCGCGCCGCCTCAAGGACGTGCAGAACACCGCCGCGATGCTGACGACCTTCAACGAGGTCGACATGACCAACGTCATGGCGCTGCGCGCGCACTACAAGGACCTGTTCGAGAAGAAGCACCATTCCAAGCTGGGCTTCATGGGCTTCTTCGTGAAGGCCTGCGTGCAGGCGCTGAAGGAGGTGCCCGCCGTCAACGCCGAGATCGACGGCACCGACCTCGTCTACAAGAACTATTATCACGTCGGTGTCGCGGTCGGCACCGACAAGGGCCTTGTGGTGCCGGTGGTGCGCGAGTGCGATCACAAGTCGATCGCGCAGATCGAGACGACGATCGCCGATTTCGGCAGGCGCGCGCGCGACGGCCAGCTCAAGATCGATGAGATGCAGGGCGGCACCTTCACCATCACCAATGGCGGCATCTACGGCTCGCTGATGTCGACGCCGATCCTCAACGCGCCGCAGGCCGGCATTCTCGGCATGCACAAGATCCAGGAACGGCCGGTCGTGGTCGGCGGCAAGATCGAGATCCGCCCGATGATGTATCTAGCGCTGTCCTACGATCACCGCGTCATCGACGGCAAGGAAGCGGTGACCTTCCTTGTGCGGGTCAAGGAAAACCTCGAGGACCCGGCGCGGCTCGTGCTCGATCTGTAATTGCCTTTTCCATCGCGTCCGGTCTCGTGCCGGGCGTTCATGTCTCGATGCGGATGGTTGGGGCAAACCGGCCCCGACGATGAAAAGCTCGTTCGGAGTTGTCTCTCATGTCTTTCGATCTCGTCGTTATCGGCACCGGCCCCGGCGGTTACGTCTGCGCGATCCGCGCGGCACAGCTCGGCATGAAGGTCGCGGTGGTCGAGAAGAACCCGACCTTCGGCGGCACCTGTCTCAACATCGGCTGCATTCCGTCCAAGGCGCTGTTGCACGCGTCCGAGCGCTTCGAGGAAGCGGCCCACATGCTGCCGAAGATGGGCGTCGGCGTCGGTGCGCCGAAGCTCGATATGGCCGCGCTGATGAAGTTCAAGGACGACGGCGTCGACGGCAACGTCAAGGGCGTCGGCTTCCTGTTCAAGAAGAACAAGATCGAGACCTTCACCGGCACCGGCCGCATCGCCGCGCCCGGCAAGGTCGAGGTCAAGGGCGCGGACGGCAAGACGCAGGTGCTGGAGACGAAGAACATCGTCATCGCCACCGGCTCGGATGTCGCGAAGCTGAAGGGCGTCGAGATCGACGAGAAGCGTATCGTCTCAAGCACCGGCGCGCTGAAGCTCGAGAAGGTGCCGGAAAAGATGCTGGTGATCGGCGCGGGCGTGATCGGCCTCGAACTCGGCTCGGTGTGGCGGCGCCTCGGCGCCAAGGTCACCGTGGTCGAATTCCTCGACCGCATCATTCCGGGCATGGATGGCGAGATCGCGAAGTCGTTCCAGCGCATCCTCGAGAAGCAGGGCTTCGAATTCAAGCTCGGCAGCAAAGTGACCGGAGTCGATTCCTCCGGCAAGACGCTGAAGGTGAACATCGAGCCCGCGGCAGGCGGCAAGAGCGAAACACTGGAGGCCGATGTGGTGCTGGTCGCGATCGGCCGCGTGCCCTACACCGATGGTCTCGGCCTGAAGGAAGCAGGTGTTGAGCTGGATCAGCGCGGCCGTATCAAGACCGACGCCCATCTTGCGACCAACGTGAAGGGCATCTACGCCATCGGCGATTGCATCGCCGGGCCGATGCTCGCGCACAAGGCGGAGGACGAAGGCGTCGCGGTGGCGGAAATTCTCGCGGGGCAGGCCGGTCACACCAATTACGACGTGATCCCGAGTGTGATCTACACCTCTCCGGAAGTGGCCTCGGTCGGCAAGACCGAGGAAGACCTCAAGCAGGCGGGCGTCGCCTACAATGTCGGGAAATTTCCGTTCACCGCCAATGGCCGCACCAAGGTGAACCAGACCACCGATGGTTTTGTGAAAATTCTCGCCGACGCCAAGACGGATCGCGTATTAGGTGCGCACATCATCGGCGCGGAAGCGGGCGAGATGATCCACGAATGCGCGGTGCTGATGGAATTCGGCGGCGCGGCGGAAGATCTCGCGCGCACCTGCCACGCGCACCCGACCCGTTCCGAAGCCGTGAAGGAAGCGGCGATGGCGGTCGCCAAGCGCGCCATTCATATGTGAGCGCGCGAACGGCGTTTGAGATTAAAAAGGTCGCGGCAGGATTTCCTTCCGCGGCCTTTTTTACATCAAATGCACCGCATGCGGCGCGAACACACCGATCGCGGTGAAGCCGATGCCGATCAGCGCCAGAAGGCCCGACCCCCAGGCCAGCGCCATCATGCCGGTGATGATGGTGGCCGAGGCCAGCACGATGCCGATCTGGAACGCCGCCGAGGCGAGTTCAAAATGATGATAGCGGGCCGAGGCGAGATCGCGGTCGTGCTCGGCATGCTTGGCGCGCGCGGCCAGTTGCTCGGAACCTTCGCCGGTCTCCGGTTCGGAGCGGTAACGCGCCGCCGTCTTCTGCCAGATTTCGATCTGCTTGGCTGCGGCGGTTTTCAGCGCCTCGTCGGAGGACGAGTCGCTTGTGACCTTCAACTGTTCGACGGCGGTCTGCACCTGGGTGCGGCGGATGCTTTTCGCCTGGAAGAAGGCCCAGAGGTTGGCGGCCTCGACGTTCTTGCTGATGGCCTCGGTCTGCGCGCTCTTGCCGAGCGTTTCGGAAAAGGCGAGGCACAACGCGATGATCGCGATCAGAAGGGCGATCTTCTTGTTGGAGCCGGATGCATGTTCGGCATGCTCGGCGTGTTCCATGCTCTCATGAGCGCTCATCGATGATTCTCCGCTATGATGCGCCACGATTGAACCAAGGCCGTGACCGGCGCAAGACCACCGGGCGATGGACACGGATTTTTTAAAAAGCCCGCACGATACATTGTTCAGGGCGGGTTCATTCAGGGGAATTTTGCGGGGAGGTCAGGCGCGGGGGTGGGCGCTCTGGTAGACGTCCATCAGCCGTTCGGCGTCGATGCCAGTATAGATCTGGGTGGTGGAGAGCGAGGCGTGGCCGAGCAATTCCTGAATGGCGCGCAGGTCGCCGCCGCGCGACAATAAATGTGTCGCAAACGAGTGGCGCAACGCATGCGGCGTGGCGCTGTCGGGCAGGCCGAGCGCGCCGCGCAGCCGCTCCATCGTCAACTGGATGATGCGGGGCGACAATGGTCCGCCGCGCGCGCCGACGAACACCGGTTTTTCCGGCGCGAGCGGATAGGGGCACTGGGCGATATAATCCTGCACGGCCTCCAGCACGCCTTGCAGCACCGGCACCATCCGCGTCTTGTTGCCTTTGCCCGTCACCGTAATGACGTCGCCGCGTCCCGGCTCGGGAATGTCGCGGCGGTTGAGCCCGAGCGCTTCGGAAATGCGCAGGCCGGAGCCATACAGCAGCGCCATCACGGCGGCGTCGCGTGCCCAGATCCATGGCGGACGATCCTCACCCGCGCGGATGTCGGCGTCGGTCAGGTTGCGCGCGGCGGAGACGGCGAGCGGCTTCGGCAGCGTCTTTGAAATCTTCGGCGCGCGGATCGCGGACAGCGCACCGACCTTGCCCTTGCCTTCGCGCTCGAGAAACCGGCCGAACGAGCGCAGGCCCGCGAGCGCGCGCATCAGGGAGCGCCCGCCGATGTCGTCGGCGCGTCGCGACGCCATGAAGGCGCGCACGTCGCTTGCCTCGATGGCGGCGAAGGCTTTCAGCGAGACCGGCTTGCCCCAATGCTCCGCCAGAAACGTCAGGCACTGGCGCAAGTCGCGCTCATAGGCTTCCAGCGTCTTGGGCGACAGCCGCCGCTCGCTTTTCAGATGCGCGAGCCAGCGCGCCGCCTCGGCCGCAATGTCGGCGGTGGCGGGCAGGATCGTGTCTCGGTCGCGTTTTGGCTTCGGCATGCCGCCTGACATATATTAAGTGAAGGCGAGAATCGCTCGCCGGGATATCGTGGCAAGGCTCAACCCCGAAGGATGGCGGCCGCCGCGCGGTTGCGATACTCACACCGGGCCGTTTATCCTTTGTTAAATCGCCACGCCGGAAAGCCCTCATGCCCAGACGAGTTGTCGAAGTCCTCGTCCCGGTGGCGCTGAACCAGACCTATTCCTATGGCGTGCCTGATGGCCTCGATCTCGCGATCGGCGATGTCGTGACCGTGCCGCTCGCGGCGCGCGAAGTGACAGCGGTGGTCTGGGGCGACAATGCCAATCCCGATCCCCGCCTGCACAACCGGCTGAAGGATGTAAGCCACAAGCTCGACGTGCCGCCGCTGCGCGAGGAACTGCGCCGGTTCGTCGATTGGGTGTCGAACTACACGCTGGCCTCGCGCGGCATGGTGGCGCGGATGACGCTGCGGATGGGCGAGCATCTCGGCCCCGAGCGCGTGCGCCTCGGCGTGCGTCGCGTTGGCGATCCGCCGCAGCGGATGACGGCGGCCCGCGCGCGCGTGCTCGATTTGCTCTCGGACAGGTTGCTGCGCGCGAAATCCGAAGCCGCGCAGGAGGCAGGCGTCAGCGCGTCGGTGATCGACGGACTTGTCGATGAAGGCACGCTCGCGGTCGAGCCGATGCCGCGCGAAAAACCGATGCAATCGCCGGACCCTTCATTCGCCGAGCCGGATTTTTCCCCCGAGCAGGGCGAAGCCGCCGCGAAGATGCGCGCGCTTGCCGCACAGGACGATTTCGCGGTCGCGCTGATCGACGGCGTGACGGGCTCTGGCAAGACCGAAGTCTATTTCGAGGCGGTTGCCGAGATCATCCGCAAGAAACGTCAGGCGCTGATCCTGATGCCGGAAATCGCTCTGACGGGGCAATTCCTCGAACGCTTCGCGCAACGCTTCGGCGTGCGGCCCGTTGAATGGCATTCGGAGCTGACCCCGCGCACGCGCGCGCGCAACTGGCTCGCGGTCGCCAACAACGAAGCGCAGGTCGTGGTCGGCGCGCGCTCGGCATTGTTTCTGCCTTACGCGGATCTTGGATTGATCGTGGTCGATGAGGAGCACGATCAGGCCTACAAGCAGAGCGACGGCGCGCATTATCATGCCCGCGACATGGCGGTGGTGCGCGGACACATCGCGAAGATTCCGGTGGTGTTGTCGTCGGCAACGCCATCGGTCGAGACCGAAGTGAACGCGCGCACCGGGCGCTACCGGCGCATCGCGCTGCCGCAACGTTTCGGTGGCCAGCACATGCCGCATATCGAGGCGATCGATCTCAAGCGCGAAGGCCCGCAGCGCGGGCGCTTCATCTCGCCGCCGCTCGCGGAAGCGGTGAAGTTCGCGGTGGAGCGCAAGGAGCAGGCGTTGCTGTTCCTCAACCGCCGGGGCTACGCGCCGCTGACATTATGCCGGGCCTGCGGCCATCGTTTCTCGTGCAACATCTGCGATGCCTGGCTGGTCGATCATCGTTTCCGCCAGCGGCTCGTCTGTCATCATTGCGGGTTCTCGATGCCGCGCCCGCGCTTGTGCCCGCAATGCGGTGCGGAAGAATCGCTCGCCGCTATCGGTCCCGGCGTCGAGCGCTTGCAGGAAGAAGCCGCGAGTCTTTTCCCCGAAGCGCGCACCATGGTCCTCTCCAGCGACCTCATCACCGACATCGAGACGATGCGCTCCGAACTCAACGAGATCGCGGAAGGCCGCGTCGATATCATCATCGGTACGCAACTGGTGGCGAAGGGACATAACTTTCCGCGCCTCAATCTGGTTGGCGTGGTCGATGCCGATCTCGGGCTCGGCAATGGCGATCCGCGTGCCGCCGAACGCACCTTTCAGTTGCTCAATCAGGTGATCGGACGCGCCGGGCGCGAGCAGGGGCGCGGCGTCGGCTATCTGCAAACGCATCAACCCGAGCATCCGGTGATGAAGGCACTGGTCGCCTCTAACCGCGAGGCGTTCTACGACAGCGAGATCGAGGCGCGGGAGCGCGCGGGGTATCCGCCGTTCGGCCGGCTCGCGGCGCTGATCGTTTCGGCTTTGAACCGGCCCGATGCGGAGGGCTTCGCGCGCAAGCTCGCAAGCCTTGCGCCGCGCGACGAGCATGTCGTGGTGCTGGGGCCGGCGGAAGCGCCGCTCGCCGTCATCAAGGGGCGCTATCGTTTTCGCCTGTTGGTGAAATCGTCGCGCGGGTTCGATTTGTCGGGCTATCTGCGGACGTGGCTCGCGGAAGCGCCGAAGACCAAGGGCAGCCTCACGCTCGAAGTCGATATCGATCCGCAGAGCTTTTTGTAAGGGCTAGTCATTCCGGGGCGCGAGCGCTTGCGAGCGAACCCGGAATCTCAATGTCCGGAATGACGCGGGACATAGCGCTTTCCTCAAAATGAAAGAGCCGGCATTCGCGCCGGCTCTTACTCATACTCAACTCAACTTACGCAGACGCAACACTTACTGAACTTCCGCGACCACCCGGCCGACGCCGCGGCCGGTGAGGCCGATGGCGTGCGCGGCACCCTTGGAGAGGTCGAGCACGCGGCCGCGGATGAACGGGCCGCGATCGTTGACCGTCACGACGACGCTGCGGCCGCCATGGGTGACCTTGAGGCGGGTGCCGAAGGGCAGGGTGCGGTGCGCGGCGGTCATGGCGTTCTGATTGAAGCGCTGGCCGGAGGCGGTGCGGCTGCCCGACTCGTTGCCGTAATAGGAGGCCATGCCGGAAAACGTGCGGCCGGAATGACGCGTGGATAACGGGACGTCGAGGGAAGCGTTGGCTTCGCGCCAGGACTTCTTGTGACTGCGGGCTTCGCTTGCCTGGGTGCTGAGACCGAGAACACAAACCACCGAGAAAGCGGCCAGCGAGGTATTCCGAATCGCAGAGGTTGCGCGCGGCGCCTTCCTCGAAGATCTCAACATCAAGTCGTCCTTATGCCTGTTTATCCATCCAGCGAGCAGGCTATAGATGGCCATTGTTCGCCTGTCGGCTGGTTCTTCGATCAATAAGGCATAAGCAGGGCGCTTGATTAAGTTCCGTACTCCTTCACATATTTGGAGAAAACAAGGCGATTAGCCTGAGTAATGTATAGATACTTTATCTATACATTAGATATACGATTAAGTGAGAATATATACTCAATAGCCAAGTTAAAATCCGGTCTCGCGCAGTAAGCGGCAAAGCGGGATTAAGGGCTCCAGCCATAGCTATTTTGCATATCGGCATGAGCTGAACGGGATGCTCTGCATGGCGGCGGGCTTCAGACTCGCGACTTCGGCCATCGCGCCGGATCAGCCTTCGGATCGCGGGCGTCTGCGACTTTCGATTTTCGACTGGTGGTTATGGTCATATTGCGCCTGCCAGCGCCCTATGTTAGCAAGCGCGCGATTTCACGATGCTGAATTTATCGGTTCGATCGGAAATCGAAGTCCAGCTTGAATCTCAAGGACTTACATCGCTTGGCGCGAACTCATGGCGCCTGTCCAGCGGCGATGGTTTTTTCTTGGGACCTTCAACAGCAGAAGAGCATTTCGTGGCTACTGACGATACCTCAGTTTCAGGCGTGGCCGGACGGTACGCCACTGCCCTTTTCGAACTGGCACGGGACCAGAAATCCATTGATTCGGTCCGTGCCGACATCGACAGATTCGCCGGCCTGCTCGCCGAGAACGCCGATCTGACGCGGCTTGTGCGCAGCCCGGTTTTCACCGCGCAGGAGCAGGGCAAGGCGCTCGACGCCGTGCTCGCCAAGGCCGGCATCGGCGGCATCGCCGCCAATTTCCTGAGAGTTTTGACCGCCAATCGCCGCCTGTTCGCGGTGAATGACGTGATCCGCGCGTTCCGCGTACTGGTGGCGAAATTCCGTGGCGAAGCCACGGCGGACGTCACCGTCGCCGAACCGCTCAACGACAAGAATCTCGACGCGCTGAAGGCTTCGCTGAAGTCAGTGACAGGCAAGGACGTCGATCTCAACGTGAATGTCGATCCCTCGATCATCGGCGGGCTTATCGTCAAGCTCGGCAGCCGCATGGTCGATAGTTCGCTTCGCACCAAACTCAATTCGATCAAGAACGCGATGAAAGAGGCAGGCTGATGGACATCCGCGCCGCGGAAATTTCCGCAATCCTCAAGGACCAGATCAAGAATTTCGGCCAGGAAGCCGAAGTTTCCGAGGTCGGTCAGGTTCTCTCCGTCGGCGACGGCATTGCCCGCGTCTACGGTCTCGACAACGTCCAGGCGGGCGAAATGGTCGAGTTCGAGAACGGCACGCGCGGCATGGCGCTGAACCTTGAAAGCGACAACGTCGGTATCGTTATTTTCGGCGCCGACCGCGAGATCAAGGAAGGCCAGACCGTCAAGCGCACCCGCGCCATCGTCGATACGCCGGTCGGCAAGGGACTTCTCGGCCGCGTCGTTGACGCTCTCGGCAATCCGATCGACGGCAAGGGCCCGATCCAGGCGACCGAGCGCAAGCGCGTCGACGTCAAGGCCCCCGGCATCATTCCGCGCAAGTCGGTCAGCGAACCGATGGCGACCGGCCTCAAGGCTGTGGACGCTCTTATTCCCGTCGGCCGCGGCCAGCGCGAGCTGATCATCGGCGACCGTCAGACCGGCAAGACCGCGATCGCGCTCGACACCATCCTCAACCAGAAGCCGCTCAACGTCGCGGGCGCGCCGGAAAGCCAGAAGCTGTATTGCGTTTACGTCGCGATCGGCCAGAAGCGTTCGACCGTCGCGCAGTTCGTGAAGGTTCTCGAGGAGCAGGGCGCGCTGGAATATTCCATCGTCGTCGCCGCGACCGCCTCGGACCCCGCGCCGATGCAGTATCTCGCGCCGTTCACCGGCTGCACCATGGGCGAGTACTTCCGCGACAACGGCATGCATGCCGTCATCATCTATGACGATCTGTCCAAGCAGGCCGTCGCCTACCGTCAGATGTCGCTGTTGCTGCGCCGCCCGCCGGGCCGCGAAGCCTATCCGGGCGACGTGTTCTACCTGCACTCCCGCCTCCTGGAGCGTTCGGCGAAGCTGAACGACAGCCTCGGCTCCGGCTCGCTGACCGCTTTGCCGGTCATCGAGACCCAGGCCAACGACGTGTCGGCCTACATTCCGACCAACGTGATCTCGATCACCGACGGCCAGATCTTCCTCGAAACCGATCTGTTCTTCCAGGGCATCCGCCCGGCGGTGAACGTCGGTCTGTCGGTGTCGCGCGTCGGATCGTCGGCGCAGACCAAGGCGATGAAGAAGGTTGCCGGCAAGATCAAGGGCGAGCTCGCGCAGTACCGCGAAATGGCGGCGTTCGCGCAGTTCGGCTCCGATCTCGACGCTTCGACCCAGCGCCTCCTGAACCGCGGTTCGCGCCTGACCGAACTCCTGAAGCAGCCGCAGTTCTCGCCGCTGAAGATGGAAGAGCAGGTCGCCGTGATCTGGGCCGGCACCAACGGCTATCTCGATGCGCTGCCGCTCAACAAGGTGCGCGCGTTCGAGGACGGCCTGCTGTCGCTTCTGCGCGGCAAGCACATCGATCTTCTCAACGCGATCCGCGACTCGAAGGATCTGTCGGACGACAGCGCCGCCAAGCTCAAGAGCGTGGTCGACGGCTTCGCCAAGTCGTTCGCGTAAGTGTCATGGCCGGACTTGTTCCGGCCATTCTTTGAAGTGGCAGGACGTCTTAACGATCGGATCGATGGTCTGATTGCCGGAGTGAAATAGAGAGAATGGCTTCGCTCAAGGACATGCGTGTCCGCATCGCCTCGACCAAGGCGACGCAGAAGATCACCAAGGCCATGCAGATGGTCGCGGCCTCCAAGCTGCGCCGCGCGCAGACCGCAGCCGAAGCCGCGCGGCCTTATGCCGAGCGCATGGATGCGGTGATCTCCAATATCGCGAGCGCGGCGGCTGGCTCCGACAGCGCGCCGTTGCTGCTGACCGGCACCGGCCGCGATCAGGTTCAGCTTCTGCTGGTCTGCACCGGCGAGCGTGGCCTCTCCGGCGCGTTCAACTCCTCCATCGTGCGCCTCGCCCGCGAGCGCGCGCTTGCCCTGATGAATCAGGGCAAGGAGGTCAAGTTCTTCTGCGTCGGCCGCAAGGGCTACGAGCAGCTTCGCCGCCAGTTCGAAAAGCAGATCGTCGGCCACATGGAGCTGCGCTCCGTGAAGGTGCTCGGCTACAAGAACGCCGAAGAGATCGCCAGGAAGATCGTCACGATGTACGAGGCGGGCGAATTCGATGTCGCCACGCTGTTCTACGCGCAGTTCAAGTCGGTGATCGCGCAGGTGCCGACCGCGCAGCAGGTGATCCCGCTGGTGGTCGAGGCCAAGCAGGAGACCGCAGCGTCGGCGTCCGCCGTCTACGATTACGAACCGGAAGAGAACGAGATTCTCGCCGACCTTCTGCCGCGCAATCTCGCGATCCAGATTTTCCGCGCGCTTCTGGAAAACAACGCCTCGTTCTACGGCGCACAGATGAGCGCGATGGACAACGCCACCCGCAACGCGGGCGACATGATCAAGAAGCAGACCCTGATCTACAACCGCACCCGACAGGCGATGATTACGAAGGAACTGATCGAAATCATCTCCGGCGCCGAGGCAATCTGAGGAGATCGCCATGTCCTATTCGACCAAGGCAACGACTTCCGGCGGCCGCAACGGCCGCGCCGTTCTCGACAATGGCGGCCTCGCGCTGGCGATGGCGCTGCCCAAGGAACTCGGCGGCAACGGCGACGGTCACAATCCCGAGCAGTTGTTCGCGCTCGGCTGGTCGGCCTGTTTCGGTCAGGCGATTCTCGTGCTCGCCAAGAAGCACGGCCTCGACGGTCAGGCCGCGAAAGTGACCTGCGACGTGACCCTCAACGTCAACGACGGCGCGTTCTCGCTCGCCGCTGAACTGAAAGTCGCCCTGCCGGGCGCCGACAAGGCCAAGCTTCAGGCCCTGATCGAGGATGCTCACACGATTTGTCCGTATTCGAAGGCGACCAAGGGCAATGTGCCCGTCAAGCTGACCGCCGTCTAAGTTATCAAGGAGAGAGTTTCCATGGCCCAACCCGCCAACCAGGTCGGACGCATCACGCAGGTCATCGGCGCCGTCGTCGACGTGCAGTTCGACGGCTATCTGCCGGCGATTTTGAACGCGATCGAAACCAAGAACCAGGGCAACCGCCTCGTTCTCGAAGTCGCGCAGCATCTCGGCGAATCCACCGTGCGCGCGATCGCGATGGACACCACCGAGGGTCTGGTGCGCGGCCAGGAAGTCACCGACACCGGCTCACCGATCAAGGTGCCGGTCGGCGAGGGCACGCTCGGCCGCATCATCAACGTCATCGGCGAGCCGGTGGACGAAGGCGGTCCGGTCAAGGCGGAAGGCACCCGCGCGATCCATCAGGAAGCGCCGGCCTACACCGAGCAGTCCACCGACGCTGAAATTCTCGTCACCGGCATCAAGGTCGTCGACCTTCTCGCTCCGTATGCGAAGGGCGGCAAGATCGG
This sequence comes from [Pseudomonas] carboxydohydrogena, assembly GCF_029030725.1. Classification (NCBI taxonomy): domain Bacteria; kingdom Pseudomonadati; phylum Pseudomonadota; class Alphaproteobacteria; order Hyphomicrobiales; family Nitrobacteraceae; genus Afipia; species Afipia carboxydohydrogena. Next base: position 3,155,179 of record NZ_CP113162.1, on the reverse strand, counting down.
CCTGTTCGGCGGCGCGGGCGTCGGCAAGACCGTGCTCATTCAGGAACTGATCAACAACGTCGCCAAGGCTCACGGCGGTTATTCGGTGTTCGCCGGCGTCGGCGAGCGTACCCGCGAAGGCAACGACCTCTATCACGAGTTCATCGAATCCGGCGTGAACAAGAAGGGCGGCGGCGAAGGATCGAAGTGCGCCCTCGTGTACGGCCAGATGAACGAGCCGCCGGGCGCCCGCGCCCGCGTCGCTCTCTCCGGCCTCACCATCGCGGAAGACTTCCGCGACAAGGGTCAGGACGTGCTGTTCTTCGTCGACAACATCTTCCGCTTCACGCAGGCGGGTTCGGAAGTGTCGGCGCTCTTGGGCCGTATTCCTTCGGCGGTGGGCTACCAGCCGACGCTCGCCACCGACATGGGCGCGCTGCAGGAGCGGATCACCACCACCACCAAGGGCTCGATCACCTCGATCCAGGCGATTTACGTTCCGGCCGACGACTTGACCGACCCGGCGCCTGCGACCTCGTTCGCGCACTTGGACGCGACCACGACGCTCAACCGTTCGATCGCTGAAAAGGGAATCTACCCGGCGGTGGACCCGCTCGACTCGACCTCGCGCATGCTGTCGCCGCTGGTTGTCGGCGACGAGCACTACGCGGTCGCTCGTCAGGTGCAGCAGATCCTTCAGCGCTACAAGGCGTTGCAGGACATCATCGCCATTCTCGGCATGGACGAATTGTCGGAAGACGACAAGGTCACGGTCGCGCGCGCCCGCAAGATCGAGCGCTTCCTGTCGCAGCCGTTCCACGTCGCCGAAATCTTCACCGGTTCGCCGGGCAAGTTCGTCGAACTCGCCGACACCATCAAGGGCTTCAAGGGTCTTTGCGAAGGCAAGTACGATCACCTGCCGGAAGCGGCCTTCTATATGGTCGGCACCATCGAGGAAGCCGTCGAGAAGGGCAAGAAGCTCGCAGCGGAAGCGGCGTAATCACGATGGCCAACACCTTCCACTTCGATCTCGTCTCGCCGGAGAAGATCGCCTTTTCCGGTGAAGTCGAGCAGGTCGATGTTCCGGGCGTCGAGGGTGACTTCGGCGTGCTGGCGGGTCATTCGCCGCTGGTGGCGAGCATTCGTCCGGGCATCCTCACGGTGACCGTCGGCGGCAAGAACGAGAAGATCATCGTGCTCGGCGGCCTTGCGGAAGTGTCCGACAAGGGGCTGACGGTGCTGGCCGACACGGCGACGTCGCTGGCCGAACTGGATCGCGTGGCGTTCGCCAAGCAGATCGAGGATATGGAAGAAAACCTGAAGGACAATGAGCCGGGCAGCGCGCTCGATCGCGCGATCTCGCGGCTCGACCACTTCAAGGTCATCCAGCAGCGCATCACCTCGACCGGCATGCACTGAGGCTCGCATTTTGAAAATCAAAAAGCCCCGCTTTGGCGGGGCTTTTTTGTTGGTCAGGCAAAATTATTTCCCCGCGAAGCGGGAAAATTTCTTCACCACCTGCTCATAGACCGGGCGCTTGAAGGGCACCACGAGATCGGGAAGGTTCTCCATCGGCTCCCAGCGCCAGTCGATGAATTCGGGCTTGTGTCCGGCCGGCGAGACGACGTTGATCTCGCTGTCCTCGCCGGTGAAGCGGATCGCGAACCATTTCTGCCGCTGCCCGCGAAAGCGGCCCTTCCAGGCTCGGCCTGCGATGGTGCGCGGAATGTCGTAGGTCAGCCAGTCGGAGGCCTCGGCGAGCTTTTCCACCGAGCGCGCATTGGTCTCCTCGAAAAGCTCGCGACGCGCGGCAGCCCAGTGATCCTCGCCGGGATCGATGCCGCCCTGCGGCATCTGCCAGCCATGCGCCTGGTCGACATGCTCAGGACCGCCGATGCGCCGGCCGATAAAGACCAGTCCCTTCGCGTTCAGAAGCATGATGCCGACGCAACTCCGGTAGGGCAGATCATCGTAACGCGACATCGTACAGGCCTTCAGTTGGTTCCGTGGCCGGTTTGCCGCGCAAACTTGCGACAAATCGGGAGATTAGCTGGATTTTGATTTCATCAGGGTCGTTGTCAACGGCACCAAAAGGATGCCCCGGCTCTCAAGGCGTTGCGCCCATGCTCCGATCCGCTCGATTGAAATCGGCAATGCGGAGGCCATGCCGACCGCGCTGCCGCGCTCGCGCGCCAGCGTTTCGAGCTTCATGAGGCTCTTGTCGATCTCGGCGGTGGTCGGAACCTGATCGACCACGGCATCCGCCGTCGCGGCAGGAACGCCCTGCGCGCCCGCGAGCTGGCCGGCCAGACTGCGCGGCACGCTGCCGTCGTCAAGCCAGGCGAGGCCGCGCTTGGCCGCCTGCTGGATGATCGGCTGCATCGCGGAGTCGGTGACGAGGAAGCGCGACCCCATGAAATTCGTGAGCCCGACATAACCCTGGAAGCGGCTCATCAGCCACATCAGCCGGTCCACGTTCTGCTCGGGGCCCGCGGTGGCGAGCAGGGTCTGCGGGCCGGGATCGTTGTCCGGATAGTCATAGGGCTCCATCGGGAGTTGCAGCAGCACTTCGTGCTTGCGGGCGCGGGCGCGCTCCACGAGCTTGCCGGGGTCGGAGCCATAGGGCGTGAAGGCCAGCGTCACCGCCGCGGGCAGCTTCACGATGGCGTCGTTGGTCTTGGCGGCGCCGACGCCGAGCCCGCCGATCACGATGGAGATCGTCGGCGTGGTGGCGGCACGGGCGCGTTGCAGGTCGGTTCCGGTGGCATAGACCCGCCACGGCTTCAGGCCATCGGCTGCGACCGGCACCATGCCGTAGCGGGTATTCTCCAGAAGCCGCTGGTTGATGCCGCTCATCATCGCCGGCGCATCGGCATCGAGGCTGGCTCCGGCGGGCATTCCGTCGTCGCCGACTTTCATCTCGCGGCGCTCGCCGCTCGATCCGTCGATGATGGTGACGGTCTTCTGCCCGTTCGGGGCGCCTGCCGGCGCGGCCGGGGCTGCGGAGGGGATCGCGGACTGGTTTGCGCCCGGCAGCTTGGCCGGATCGTATTTGGCGACGACAACCGGCTCGCCGCCCATCGGATCGCGGCCGAAAATGACGAAGCCCAGGAACGCCAGCAAGAACAGGCCGCAGACCGTGGCGATCGCCTGCGGCGCGGTAAAGGGCAGGCGGAAGCGGCGCTTGCGCGGCGTGGTCTGCCCCAGCGGCGCGCTCAGGTCATCGGTCACGTCGGGGAACCCTGCGAATCATCCGCCGAATTCTACCATGAGAGGATGGGATAGCCTCGCCTGGCCGCAGGCTTCAGGCCTTGCGGGTGGCCGCCCTTGCGGGATTGCCGACGACTGTGGCGCCAGAGGCAACGTCGCGGGTCACCACGCTGCCCGCGCCGATGATGGCGTTATCGCCGATGGTGACGCCGGGCAGGATGATCGCGCCGCCGCCGATCCAGACATCGTAACCGATGGCGACCGGCCGGGCGAATTCGTAGCCGTCGCGGCGCTGAACCGGATCGCGCGGATGGTCGGCGGCGTAGATCTGGACCGCTGGGCCGATCTGGGTGCGGTCGCCGATGGTGACGTGGGTGACGTCGAGGATGACGCAGTTGAAATTCATGAACACGCCGGTGCCGAGGCGGATGTTGAAGCCGTAATCGCAATGGAACGGCGGGCGCACGACGCATCCGTCGCCTGCCGTAATCCGCTCGCGCAACACCGCGAGCCGTTCGGCGGCGGGCCTGCCCATCATCGCATTGTAGCGCGCGAGCCATTGCTGGTTGGCGGCGGTGTCGGCCTGAATCTCGGGGTCGCCGGGCAGATACAGTTCGCCCGCGATCATCTTCTGCTTTTCGCTGGTCATAATGTCTCCGATGAATGGGCCGGAAATAAAAAAGGCGGCCGTAGCGGCCGCCTTTTTGATCGCGATGCGGAGAACCTTGGTTCGCCGCCTTCTTAGTTCGCAGCCTTGGCCTTGTCGGCCGCCGGCGGGGTCGTCGTATTGGCGGCGTTGTGCTTGATGCCATGCAGAAGATCGATGGCGGTGTGCAGCGCCTTGTCGTTCTTTTCGTCCGGCGGCACGTAGGACTGCGAGCCGGTTTCCTCCTGGCCGTCGGCCTTGAGGTGGCCGCGCAGCGAGGCTTCGCCCTTGGTGTCGGTCTTGGCCTTCAACTCGTCCGGCACGTCCTGCATCACCTCGATATCGGGGGTGATGCCCTTGGCCTGGATCGACTTGCCCGACGGCGTGAAGTAGCGCGCGGTGGTGAGCCGCAGCGCGCCGTTGCCCGAGCCGAGCGGGATGATGGTCTGCACCGAGCCCTTGCCGAACGAGCGCGTGCCGATGGTGGTCGAGCGTTTCTGGTCCTGAAGCGCGCCCGCGACGATTTCGGAAGCGGAGGCGGAGCCGCCGTTGATCAGCACGACGACGGGTTTGCCCTTGGCGAGGTCGCCGGGCTTGGCGGTGCGGCGCTGGGTTTCTTCGGCGTTACGGCCGCGCGTCGAGACGATCTCGCCGCGATCGAGGAAGGCGTCGGATACGGAGACGGCTTCTTCGAGCAAGCCGCCGGGGTTGTTGCGCAGGTCGAGGATGTAGCCCTTCACCTTGTCGGTGCCGATCTGCTGCTGGAGATTGGCCATCTCCTTCTTCAGGCCCTCGGTGGTCTGCTCGTTGAAGGAGGTGATGCGGATGTAGGCGATGTCGCCATCCTCCACCTTCGCGCGCACCGCGCGGACGCGGATGTTATCGCGCGTCAGCGTCACTTCGATCGGCTTGTCCTGACCCTTGCGGATGATCTTCAGCTTGATCTTGGTGTTGACCGGGCCGCGCATCTTGTCGACGGCCTGATTGAGGGTGAGACCCTGCACGGCCTCGTCGTCGAGATTGGTGATGATGTCGTTGGCGAGAATGCCCGCTTTCGAGGCCGGGGTATCGTCGATCGGCGATACCACCTTGATGAGGCCGTCTTCCATCGTGACTTCGATGCCGAGCCCGCCGAACTCGCCGCGGGTCTGCACCTGCATGTCCTTGAAGCTCTTCGCGTCCATGTAGCTGGAGTGCGGGTCGAGGCCGGTCAGCATGCCGCTGATGGCGCTCTCGATCAGCTTCTTGTCGTCCGGCTTCTCAACGTAGTCGCTGCGGACGCGGTCGAACACGTCGCCGAACAGATTGAGCTGGCGGTAGGTGTCGGCGGCGGCGGCGCGCGCCGAGGTACCCATCAGCGAAGCGCGGGGCTGGGTCACCAGAAGGGTCGCGGCAGCGCCGGCTGCGGCGCTGAGAAGAATGAGAGAAGTCTTGCGCATCATCCGCGAACCTTTTCGCCTTCCTTTGCGGCCCACCATGGGCCTGGATCGATCGGAGCCCCGTCTTTCCGGAACTCGATATAGAGAACGGGTTGGCTCGATGGCGCTGCCAGAATGGAGGCGACCTGAGACTGTGATCCCATCGTCGCCACCGGCTCCCCCGTCAGTACAAACTGGCCAATATTGACCGAAATACGGTCCATTCCGGCGATCAGGACATGATACCCGCCGCCCGCATTGAGGATCAAGAGTTGTCCGTAGCTCCGAAACGGCCCCGCATAGACTACCCAGCCGTCACACGGAGTTGTGACCTGTGCGCCGGGGCGGGTTGCGATTGAAATGCCCCTTTCCTGCCCGCCATTGCCATCCGGCCCGCCATAATTGCGAATCTTCGTGCCGTTGACCGGAAGAGGCAACAACCCCTTTGCCGCAGCAAAGGCGATCGCCGGACTCAGGCGCGCGGGGTCCTGCATGCCGCGCAAATTAGGCTTTCCGTTGACGGAAGGCGGAGTTCCCTTCAATTCCGCGGCCGCCGCCGCCCTGGCCGCGCTCTTGATGTCCTGTTCCATTTTGGCAATCAGGTCTTGCAGGCTGCCGGCCTGCCTGGCCAACTCGGCGGCGCGGCTCTTCTCTGCTGCCATGTCGCGCTCGGCATCCGATTGCTTCTTCTGCCGTTCGTCGATCAGGGCTGCGAGCCGGGTGTTGTCGGTCGTGAGCTTGTCGCGTTCGGCTTTGAGGCGATCGCGCTCCTCCGAGATGTTTTTGCGCACCTGAATGAGTTCGCCGAGGTCGCCCGCGAGCTTGAGCGCGCGGGCGCGCATTTCCGGCACGGTCGCGCCGAGCAGCATCGCGGTGTGCAGCGATTGCAGCGAATCCTCCGGCGTCACCAGAAGCGCGGGCGGCGCGCGGCGGCCCGCGCGTTGCAGGGCCGCGAGCACTTCGCCGATCCGGTCGCGCCGCGTTTCCAGCGATAGCCTGATCTCGGCCTCGCGCGCGTCGAGCGGGCGGATGCGGCCCTCGCTGTCGCTGATGTTGGCCTCGATGGCGCGGATGCGCGCGGCGGTGTCGATCAGTTGCTGGTTGAGCTTGGTGCGGTCCTGCCCGATCGCGGCGATCTCGTCCTTCAGCCGCTGCTGCGCGTCCGCCGCTTCCTTCTGCTTGGCGCGCAGCGCCTCCAGTTCCTGATTGCGCTGGTCGAGCGCGGCCTGATCGGGCGCGGGCGATGGTGGGGCCGGTGTCTGCGCGCGCACGCCTGTCGCCCCGAGGCACGCGGCGAGCGCGAGGCCGCAGAGCCGAAAGACACCGGACGATTTGCGCGGGTTGAGAATCAAACTGGCCTCCGTCAGGCCCGGTGATACGGGTGACCGGACAGGATCGTTCCGGCCCGGTAGATCTGCTCCAGGAGTAGGATACGCACGATCTGGTGCGGCCACGTCGCCTTGCCGAAGGCGAGACGGACCTTGGCGCGGCGGCTCAATTCCGTGGACAGCCCGTCGGCGCCGCCGATCAGGAATACCGCGCAGGGCACCGAATCGTCGCGCCAGCGCCCAAGATGGCTGGCAAGTGTCGTGCTGTCGAGATTGTCGCCGCGCTCATCAAGCGCCAGCACCATCGCGCCGTCGGGAATATGCGCGGCGATGGCCTGCGCCTCCTCGGCGATGCGTCCTGCGGCGTCGGCGTGGCGGCTTTCGGGGATTTCGTGGATGTCGAGGCCGCGGAAACCGAGTTTGCGCGAAAGGCTTTCGAAGCGTTCGCGGTAACGCTCGGCAAGCTCGCGTTCAGGACCCTGTTTGAGGCGGCCAATGGCGATGACGAGAAGACGCATGGCATGGTCTTATCACGACCCCGCGCATTCTGGAATCAGCGCGCACCCGCGCGGACGTCGGAAGGTGTCGCGTTGTAGCGCCTGCGAAACGTACGGTTGAAATAGGAAAGATCGCTGAAACCGACCTCATAGGCGATGGCGCTGATCGGACGAGAAGCAAAGCGGGGATCGCGCAGCATGCGGTAGGTGCGACCGAGCCGCTCGGCGAGCACGAAATCGCTGAAGCTCGTCCCGCTCGTGGAAAACAGCTTACGCACGTAAGCCACAGAGATGCCGTGCCGTGCCGCAAGGTCAGAGGCGGACAGGGACTGCGATCCTAGATAGATGGCGATATCGTCCTTGAGAGCGCGAAGCCGTGCGGCGCGCACGCCTGCCTTGCCCGTTTCAGGATGATCCTGCGCGATGGCTGCCGCCATCAGGTCGGCAATGTGGTCCGGCGCATAAGTTGCGATGAGGCCTGGAGAGGCGCTGCTACTCTGCAGCAAGGCATTGGCGTAAGCTTGCGCAAGACCAAGTGCTGCTGAGTAACGGATGATTGGCGTCATAACTTGGGTCTCTATGGCCGGCAGACGCGCGCGTAACCATGAGCGGGGAACCTGAAGTGCAAGCAGGCGGCATTTCCCGTACGGGGTGATGATTGCTGACGGTCGTGATTGCTCGATCAGAACCGACCCGCCTTTGGACAGATCAACCGCCGCGCCGTTTTGCGTGATGCGCATCGGTGCCTCGCCGGCATTGCACAGAAGGACAAGGTTGTCGGTATCCTCCAGTGCAATTTCCCGCGCCGTTCTCCGGACGGCCTCGACGGTCCCCTCAATCGTTCCGACAGCCACCTGTTTCAACGCGGCTATCCGCAGTTCACCGCAGAACGGAGTATCCTTCACCGGATCTGCATTCAAACGCACATATCCCGAGGAGAGCTGTTCGATCCATCGATTTTTGCGCAAGCTTTCGTTGCCGGGCAATTCTGTCGAGTTGAAAACGATATGTTGCATTGCCGACCTGACAGGCTGTGTTCTTAAAAGATCTCAAAAAAATCCCGCTACGATATATGTCGCTTTGATGTAACAGCCGGTTCAAAAAGAGGGAAGATGCGCGTCCAGTCCGGGTCCGGTCGCGCCCAGTCCAAGAGCGCTGCTTCGCCAGCCGCTACCATCTTCTCCGATTTGGAATCGGAGAGAATAGGTCGTGTCGAAAAGAATTCTTGCCGGACTTGCGATTGCATTCACCTGTGGGGCCGCGCATGCGGCGGATCTGCCTGCCCGGGGGCCTTCATATAAGGCTCCCGCCCCCTCGGTTTACGACTGGAGTGGATTTTATGCTGGCGGTTACGTCGGCTACGGTTGGGCTAAAACCCAGGCGACCGATCTGCCGGATTACAGCGGTGTGCCGTGGTACCAAATCGGTGGGCAGTTCTCGACCAGCCCGTCATCCTTCAATGGCGGCGGTCAGGCCGGATACAACTATCAGTTCGGTAGCTGGATGGCTGGTGTCGAAGGCGACATCGGCACATTGAGATTGAAAGGTGCAGGCCTCTACAATGCGGGAGACCTCGATACTTTCATCACCACTAACGGCAGTTACATTGCGACGCTTCGCGGCAGGTTCGGCTTCGCATCGGGCGTCAATCTGCTTTACGTGACAGGCGGCGCCGCGTGGGGTGACTTCAACAGCCAGGTTGTAAGCTTCAGCAATTTCATCAGCCCGCCGACCGGGACGCAGGCTGGATGGACGCTTGGCGGTGGTTGGGAATACGCGTTTGCAAACCAGTGGTCGGTGAAGGCCGAATACCTGCATTACGACATGGGCAGCAAAACGGTCATGCTGGCGAATACCTCGTCGGCTTTTAGCATCAAGAACACCGGCGACCTTGTTCGGCTCGGCGTCAATTATCACTTTGGCCGCTGACAGGCTTCAAAGCTAATAAAGAGGCGGTCGGACGGGCCGTCTCTTTATTGAAAACTATATCGGATGTGCCGTGAGCCGCCCGTTCTCAAGAGCGCGAAGAAGGTATCCCCGCGCGTGACGGGCAAGATCACTCCATACGCGCCGGCGACGCCTCGCCGGTTTTAACGCGCCTTCTTCGCCGATTTCTCCGAGGTCCACATCTTCTCGAGATTGTAGAACTCGCGAACCTCCGGCCGGAAAACGTGCACGATCACGTCGCCAGAATCGATCAGCACCCAATCGCAATTGGCGAGCCCTTCGATGTGCGGCGCTTCGATCCCGCTTTCCTTCAGACCCTTGGCAACATTCTCCGCGATCGCGCCGACGTGACGGTTCACCCGTCCGGTGGTGACGACCATGTAGTCGGTGATGGAGGACTTGCCGCGAAGGTCGATGGTGACCGTATCTTCCGCCTTCATGTCATCGAGACGGGAGAGGATCAGGGTGAGTGTCTCGTCGGCGTCAGGACGCGCCTTCAGGACAGCGATGGACGGAGACTGTGCTGCCGTCCGGGACAATGCAGATGCGGTCAGGGACCACTCCTTTCACTGTATCGCGGGCATCGAATCTTCCGATGCCCGCGTGCCTATTCTAGGCATGTGGGGTTAATGCTTTCAATCGTCCAGCCTTGCGAGATTGCCGCTGTGTCGTTTGCGTCACGCCTTCCAGCTCCCGTCCGGGTTCCGCATCTTGGTTGAGGACAACGGCGATTTCAGTCCGGTCAGAAATGTCCACGCGGGCGGCTCCATGGCGGCGAGTTGCCCGGCGTCGCGTTCGGAAATGCGGTACTGTATCAGGGCTTGTGCTGCCGGTGAGGATAACGCGCCGAAGCTGTCGGGCGGGCGATCGATCACGGCCATCGGAACCAGATCCGCAATGGTGCGCCAGCCTTTCCAGCGATGGAATTGCGCAAGATTGTCGGCCCCCATGATCCAGACGAAGCGCACGGCCGCACAACGCCTGCGCAGGAACTCAATGGTGTCGAGAGTGTATCGTGTGCCGATGACGGATTCGAGACAGCTTACATCGATGCGCGGATGATGCGCGAGATTGCGCGCGGCCTCCATGCGCTCCTCAAGCCGAAGCGGCGTCTGATCTTTCAGCGGATTGCCCGGCGTCACCAGCCACCACACCCGATCGAGCTTAAGCCGTTTCATCGCGAACAGTGTGATGTCGCGATGGGCCTCATGCGGCGGGTTGAACGAGCCGCCGAGCAGGCCGATGCGCATGCCGTCGGTGTAAGGCGGGATCGCCTCGCGCAGCGCCGGTGCATTGGTCACGGGCGCGTCTGCCCCGTGCCATGGACACGATATTTGAACGAGGTGAGTTGCTCGACGCCGACCGGCCCGCGCGCGTGAAACTTGCCGGTGGCGATGCCGATTTCCGCGCCGAAGCCGAACTCGCCGCCGTCGGCGAATTGCGTCGAGGCGTTGTGCAGGACGATGGCGGAATCGACTTCGTTGAGGAAGCGCGCAGCCGCCTGCGCGTCGTCGGTGACGATGGCGTCGGTGTGGTGCGAGGAATATTTTTCGATATGGGCAATCGCTTCGTTCAATCCGCCGACGACCTTGGCGGCGATGATCGGGGCCTCGTATTCGGTGGCCCAGTCCTCCTCGGTGACGGGCTTTACGCGCGCGTCGGCGTGTTGTACCTCGGCGTCGCCGCGCACTTCGCAGCCTGCATCGATCAGCATCGACACCAGCGGCTTGAGTTGCGCGTCCGCCGCCGCCTTGTCGATCAGCAATGTTTCCGCCGCGCCGCAGACGCCGGGACGGCGCATCTTCGCATTCAGCACGATGGTCTTGGCCATGTCGAGCGAGGCGGCCTTGTCGATGAAGACGTGGTTGTTGCCGTCGAGATGCGCGAACACCGGCACGCGCGCTTCGGCCTCGACACGCGCGACGAGGCTCTTGCCGCCGCGCGGCACGATGACGTCGACGCGGCCATCGAGGCCCGACAGCAGCAGGCCGACAGCGGCGCGATCGCGCGTCGGCACCAGCGAGATCGCGGCTTCAGGCAGGCCGGCTTCGCGCAGCCCTTGCGCAAGACAGGCGTGGATCGCCTGACAGGAACGGAAACTGTCGGAGCCGCCGCGCAGGATCACGGCGTTGCCGGATTTCAGGCACAACGCGCCCGCATCCGCCAGCACGTTCGGGCGGCTTTCGAAGATCACGGCGGCGACGCCGAGCGGCACCCGCACGCGCTCGATGGTCATGCCGTTGGGGCGGGTCCATTTCTCGGTGACCTTGCCGACCGGATCGTCGAGGCCGCGCACCACGTCGAGTCCTTCCGCCATGGTCTCGATCCGCGCGGGCGTCAGTGCGAGACGGTCGATGAAGGAAGCAGATGAACCGGAGGCGCGGGCGTCCGCGACATCCTCGGCATTGGCGGCGAGAAGTTTCGCGGAGGAGGCACGCAGGGCGGCCGCCATTGCCGCCAGCGCGGTGTTCTTCTGTTCGGCGGGCGCGAGCGCGAGCACCCGCGCGGCCGCGCGCGCCTGTCCCGCCAGTCCGGTCATCAGCGCGGGCAGGTCGGTTGCGTCGTCAACGGCTTTCAGCGGGGCGTTCATAAGTCTCGGTCCGGGTCGTCAGGTCCATGCCGTAGCATACAATAGGGAAACGGGGAGGCTGCCGCCACTCGGCCAATGGCCGAGCAGCCTTGCATTATGGGCTGTCCGGCGTGTCCGAACCGCTCTCGATCTGCCGGTGCGAGACGACGAGATCGTCGCGGTGGATCATTTCCGGGCGGCCTGTGAGGCCCAGAATTCTGGAGGCTTCCGCCGATGATTTGCCCTTGATGCGCTCGGCATTGTCCGCGCCGTAGGCGACAAGTCCGCGTCCGATTTCGTGGCCCTCGGGACCGCGCACCACCACCGCATCGCCGCGCGCGAAGGTGCCCTCGATGCGTGTGACGCCCGCCGCCAGGAGGCTGCGTCCGGCGTGCAGCGCCTTCACGGCACCGGCGTCGATCACCAGCACGCCTTTCGGCTCCAGCGATCCGGCGATCCAGCGCTTGCGGGCGGTGACCGGATTGGCGGGCGTGAGGAACCACGTGCACTTGCCGCCGTCGGCGATCGCTTGCAACGGATGCGCGATCTTGCCCGACGCGATCAGCATGTGGGTGCCTGCGGAGGTGGCGATCTTCGCCGCCTCGATCTTGGTGCGCATGCCGCCGCGCGACAGTTCGGACTCGGCCGCGCCCGCCATCGCCTCGATGTCGGCGGTGACGGAGTCGACGACCGGAATGAGTTTCGCGTTCGGGTTGGCGCCGGGCGGTGCGGTGTAAAGTCCGTCGATGTCGGACAGCAGCACGAGAAGATCGGCGCTGGTCATGGTGGCGACGCGCGCGGCGAGACGATCATTGTCGCCGTAACGGATTTCGCTGGTGGCGACCGTGTCGTTCTCGTTGATGACCGGTACCGCGCGCCATTCGAGAAGTTTCGAGATGGTGGATCGCGCGTTGAGGTAGCGGCGGCGCTCCTCGGTGTCCTGCAACGTGACGAGAATCTGCCCCGCGCCGATGCCGTGATGATCGAGCACCTTGGCCCAGATGCGCGCGAGCGCGATCTGCCCCACGGCGGCGGCGGCCTGGCTTTCCTCGAGCTTCAATGCGCCGGAGGGCAGCTTCAGCCGCGAGCGGCCGAGCGCGATCGAGCCTGACGAGACCACGAGCACGTCCTTGCCCGCGCGGTGAAGCGTGGCGATGTCGGCGGCGAGGGCTTCGAGCCACGCGCTTTTGACTTCGCCCGCGGAGGAGTCGATCAAGAGCGACGAGCCGACCTTGATGACGATGCGGCGAAAATCATTCAGCCGGGGATGGGTTTGCGAACGCGACATGGGAGAACATTTTTCAAAAGTATAGGAAAATCAGGTTCAATTCGACAGCGGCGACCAGCCGGATGATGGCGGCGGCTCGGCTTCGTCCTCGCTTGGCGGCGCGCCCTTCGCTTTATTGGAGACCGGCGCTTCGCTGATGACATCGGCGAGAGCGCGCAACACTTCCGGTACGCCGTCGCGGGAGACACCCGAGACCAGCATCGGCGTCTGCTTCGCCGCGCGCTTCAGCCGTGCTTTCTGGTCTTTCAATTGCTCGGGCGTCACCGCGTCGATCTTGTTCAGCGCCACGATCTCGATCTTGTCCGTGAGGTCGTGCTCGTAGGCGGCGAGTTCGTTGCGCACGGTCTTGTAAGCCTTGCCGGCGTGTTCGCAGGTGGCATCGACGAGATGCAGCAGCACGCGGCAGCGTTCGACATGACCGAGAAAGCGATCGCCAAGCCCGGTGCCTTCATGCGCGCCCTCGATCAGGCCCGGAATGTCGGCCAACACGAATTCGCGGCCATCGGCATGCACGACGCCGAGCTGCGGATGCAGAGTGGTGAAAGGATAATCCGCGATCTTCGGCTTCGCCGCGCTGACGACGGAGAGGAACGTCGATTTGCCCGCATTCGGCAATCCGACCAGACCTGCGTCCGCGATCAGCTTCATGCGCAGCCAGATCCAGCGTTCCTCGCCGGGCTGGCCGGGATTGGCGTGGCGCGGCGCGCGGTTGGTCGAGCTTTTGAAATGCGCGTTGCCGAAGCCGCCATTGCCGCCCTCTGCGATGACGAATTTCTCGCCGAGTTTGGTGAAGTCGTGCAGCAGCGTCTCGCGGTCCTCGTCGAACACCTGCGTGCCGACCGGCACCTTCAGCACGATGTCCTTGCCGCCCGCGCCGTGGCGGTCCGAGCCCATGCCGTGGCCGCCCTTCTGCGCCTTGAAGTGCTGCTGATAGCGGTAATCGATCAGGGTGTTGAGACCATCGACCGCCTCGATGATGACGTCGCCGCCGCGGCCGCCATTGCCGCCGTTCGGCCCGCCATACTCGATGAACTTCTCGCGGCGGAACGCGACACAGCCGTTTCCTCCGTCGCCGGAGCGGATGTAGACCTTGGCTTCGTCGAGGAATTTCATGGCCTACCCGTAACGCGAACGGACACGCCCGACAACCGCCGGACATGCCCGTTTCATATACTCCTTAATAGCGCCGGGCCGTGCCCCAGCTCCGCAGCGACGACCACACCGCGCGCTCCAGCCGGAAACGGTCCACCGGAGTGGACGAGCCGAGCGCGACGAAGCGATGCAACTCGACGCCGGTCCACTGGAAGCCGCACTTCTCCAGCACGTGGCGCGAGGCCGGGTTCACCACGCGCGCCCCGGAGCGGACCTCGTCGATGGCGAACTCCTCGAACGCGAAGTCGATCAGCGCGCGGGCGGCCTCGGTGCCGAAGCCCTTGCCCCAATGCTCCACGGCGAAACAATAGCCGAGCTCGGGGACGTCCTGCCGCTCCCATGTCAGGCTCGCGAGCCCGATGGCCGCGCCCTTGTGCTCGATCAGAAATGTCATGCCATCGGCTGCAACGACGGACGAAACAAACCGCGTGGCATCTTCCAGCGTATAGGGATGCGGCACGCGACGCAGATTCATGGCCACGCGCTTGTCGGCGACGATGCGCGCAATGGCTTTTACGTCCGCGAGGGTCGGCTGGCGCAGAACCAGTCGTGCCGTCTCGAGGACGACGGTTCTCAATTCCCGCAAGGGCTGGGTCGGGTGTTCCTGTAACATGGCTCGCTCCTTTTGCAGGCCGTCCCCGGCGGCCGGAAAAGTGAAAGGGGAGGCCGGTTTCCCGTCTCCCCTTGAGAGCCTTCAGGCGCTCCGCCGGGTCAACGAGGACCGGCAGAACGTGATTTTCTGCCGTCTATTCAGCCGCTTCTGCCACCGGTACGACGGAGACAAAGGTGCGGCCGTTGGCTTTGGCGCGGAATTCCACGCGGCCTTCAGCCTTGGCGAAGAGGGTGTGGTCGGTGCCCATGCCGACATTCGCGCCCGGATGCCAGGTGGTGCCGCGCTGACGCGCAATAATGTTGCCCGGAATCACGATCTCGCCGCCGAACGCCTTGATGCCAAGGCGCTTGCCAGCCGAGTCACGTCCGTTGCGCGATGAACCGCCTGCTTTTTTGTGAGCCATGGCTCGTCTCCAGAATTCGTCTCAGTGTCTAACCCGATTCCGTAACGGAATCATCTCACTTTTTGTCGCTTTTCGCCTTCGGGGCCGCCTTTTTGGCAGGGGCCTTTTTGGCGGCGGCCTTCGGAGCCGCCTTCTTCGCCGCCGGTTTGGCTGCGGCCTTCTTGGCCGGCGCCTTCTTGGCGGTCTTGGCCGGAGCATCGCCATCTGCAGGCGCAGCCTCGACCTTCTTTTCCTTCTTCGGGCGCGGTCCGATCGACGGCGCCTTGCCATCGGTCAGGATCTCGGTGACGCGGATCACGGTGATCTCGTCACGGTAGCCGCGCTTGCGCTTCGAGTTCTTGCGGCGGCGCTTCTTGAAGGCGATGACCTTCGGGCCGCGCTTGTGGTCGAGCACTTCCGCCGCGACCGACGCGCCCGCCACGAGGGGGCCGCCGAGCACCGGCGTGTCGCCGCCGACCACCAGAACTTCACCAAGCTGCACGATCGAGCCGACATCGCCGGCGATCTTGCCAATCTCAAGCACATCATTCGGGACGACGCGGTACTGCTTGCCGCCCGTTTTGATGACTGCGAACATCGTTTTATTCCTTCGTGTTCGATCCCGGCGCTCGGACAGGTCCGGGCCGGCTTCTTGTTCAGTCGTTATGGGTTTATCTGTTCATGCAGGCGAGGCTTCGAGGCCGCGCTCACGCAAAAACAAACGGCGCGAAATCCTCCGCGCCGGGTGGGTGACTTATAGCGGCGAGAGCCCCCGAGTCAAGGCAAACGGTCCGTAAATTGGGCCAAAATCGAAGGAAAATCAGCCGATTCCGGTGATTTTGGTGTCTCTCCGGAATGCAACCAATGGGTTCCCCCGGTGTTGTCCTGCCGGTTCTGGCTCAAGGGGCGCACCTGAATGTCTGAAGATACCCGCACGGTCGGCATCGGCAATCACGGTGCCTCCCGGCTGCCGTCGGTCGAGGTCGACAGCTACAACATCGAACTGAAGGACGAGGACGGCTTTCTCGGCGACCGCGCCAGCAAGGGTGCGTTTCAGGACATCCTCGAGGCTTGGCGCAAGCCATTAAAGAAGAGCGGCGACGATCCGTTCGGCGGCAAGGCGTCATCCGAACTGAGCAAGAAGAAGCTCGACGAGATCCTTGTCGGCGACGATGTCGAGGCGGCGGCGGTGTTGCATAGCGCGATCGAGGAATTCGCGCAGGAGCTGGCGTTCGTCACGCGCCGCTTCCTCAAGAGCAAGGCGTGGGACAAGACCGAGGCCATCGTGGTCGGCGGCGGCTTCCGTCAGAGCCGCGTCGGCGAACTGGCCATCGCGCGCACCGACATCATCCTCAAGGCCGAAGGCTTGAAGGTACAGATGGTGCCGATCCGCTTTGATCCGGACGAAGCGGGGCTGATCGGCTGCGCGCATCTGGCGCCGTCATGGATCTTCGAAGGTTACGACAGTCTGCTCGCGGTCGATATCGGCGGTAGCAACATCCGCTGCGGCGTGGTCGAGACGATGCAGAAGAAAGCGCCGGACCTCTCCAGGGCGCGCGTGTGGGCGTTCGATCTGTGGCGTCATGCCGATGACGATCCGACGCGCGAGAGCGCAATCAAGAAACTCGTGAAGATGCTCAAGGGTCTGATCGCCAAGGCCGAGGCGGAAGGGTTGAAGCTCGCGCCGTTCATCGGCGTCTCCTGTCCCGGCGCGATCGATGCCGATGGCTCGATCGAGAAGGGCGCGCAAAACCTGCCCGGCAATTGGGAAAGCAGCCGCTTCAATCTGCCCGCGATTCTCGCGGAAGAGATTCCAAAGATCGGCGATCACGACGCCGTGGTGCTGATGCACAATGACGGCGTTGCGCAGGGTCTCAGCGAAATTCCGTTCATGCAGGACTACAAGCGCTGGGGCATTCTCACCATCGGCACCGGCCTCGGCAACGCGCGCTTCACCATGCGCAACGACAGAAAGAGCACGGACAAGAAGAACGGCGACAAGAAGAATGACGAAAAGAAAAATGGAGACAGGAAGGAAGAGAAAAAGAACGGCGACAAGGCAAAGGACAAGGACAAAAAGAAGTCCTGACGGGTTGTGGAAAGGCGCCCTCTTTCGCCCGGCGCAAGACTTTCATCATTCCGCTTTATGAAAATTTCTCGAAGGCGTTTCGAATTCCGAAAATTCATCTCACGCTTTTTGCAAAATCCATCGAGAAATCGCGACCTTTGCGCGCGATCTGATTGACTCGCGGCCGCGCCGATCTAGCGTGTCGTCGCGGCGAATTCGCTCTTCAAAATATCGCATCGAATATCGCCGCGTTTGCATGGGTGAGAGCAACGCTTCGTATGGCGTGATTTCGACCGGCGCGCCATGAACAACAGGGTCGTCGAGAGGAATCGTCCATGACCAGAGTTGATCTTGAATCTTGCGGCAAGAATGAAGGCGAGCATGACGGGCCGGGATTGACGCGACGCGATTTCGCGATCGCGGGGGCCTCAACACTCGCGGCGGCGGCGATACCGAGCCATGCGTTCGCCGCGAAAGCGGGCGGCGCGCTGCCGATGTCGATCAGCGAGGCCGGCAAGCGGATGCGCGACGGATCGCTGTCCTGCGTCGATCTGACGAAAGCCTATTTCCATTACATCGAACTGTATCAGCCGAAGCTGAACATGTTCATTTCGCAATTGAAGGACATGGCGCTGAAGACGGCGGCGGAGCGCGATGCCGAACTCAAGCAGGGCAAGGACCGCGGCCCGCTGCACGGCATTCCGATCCTGGTGAAGGATCTCTATGACATGGCAGGGACCAGGACGACGGTGGGCTCGAAAGCCTTCGTCGATCGCCAGTCCACGGAAGATGCGACGTCCGTCCATCATCTGCGCGAAGCCGGTGTGGTCGTGCTCGGCAAGACCAACATGAACGAATTCGCCGCGGGCGTGTCTGGCACCAACGCCTATTTCGGCGATTGCCATAATCCCTGGGCGCTGGATCGCTCGCCGGGCGGCTCATCGAGCGGCAACGGCGCGGCTCTGGCGGCGGGCATCGGCTTCGGCGGCACGTCGAGCGACACCGGCGGTTCGATCCGCGTTCCGGCAAGCTGGTGCGGCATCGCGGGCATCCGCCCGACCTACGGTCTCGTCAGCCTGCACGGGCTTTTTCCGCGCGCCTACAGTCTCGATTGCGCGGGGCCGCTCGCGCGCAATGTGTTCGATCTCGGCCTGCTGCTCGATGCGATGGCGGGTTTTGATCCGCTGGACAAGCATTCGGCGCTGGCGCAGCGTACGGCGTCCTACACCAAGGGCATCAGGGATGGCGTGAAGGGCATGACCTTCGCGACCGTGAAGAACTACACCTACAAGGATGTCGACAAGCCGGTGGCCGACGCGGTGGCGAAGGCGGCGGAGAAACTCAAGAGCCTCGGCGCCAGGATCGTCGAGGTCGAAATCAAGCCGCTGGAGGGGCAGCTCGATTACAACAAGCTGTTCACCAATATTCTCCTCTACGAATTCAATCAGATCCTCGGCGAGAAATACCGCAACACGCCGAACGCCGCCGATCTGTACGGCCCGATCGTGACGAACAACATCGCGGCGGGTTCGAAGGTGACGAAGGAAGACTATGAGAAGACCATGAATGAACGCCCCGCGATCATCGCGGAAGTGAAGAAGGTGTTTGAGAAGGTCGATGCGCTGCTCACGCCCGCGCTTCCGACCACTGCACCGCTATTGAAAGCGTCGGCGCAGGATTACGGACGCGGACGTCAGTTCACGATCCCGTTCAGCTACACGGCGTTACCGTCGGCGGTGGTGCCGTGCGGGTTCGATCCGCAAGGGTTGCCGATCGGGTTGCAGATCGTCGGCGATCATTTCAGCGAGGCGGCTCTGTTGCGGATGGCCTACGCCTACGAGCAGGCGACGGACTTCCACAAGAAGCATCCGCCGATCTTCGCGCAGGCGATTCCGTCGTGACCGGACGGGAACTTTTCCCGCGCTGATTCCGTTATCGGATTGAACACAGTGCAATCGGAAGGACATCGTCCTTCCGATTATTTTTTGCCTAGGCCGTCTTTGTTCTCGTCATGGCCTGATAGTGAGGATCGAGGCAGGGTGGCGGTGCAGCCTGACAATCCTTCTTCCGCGCTGGCCACTTCCGGCACTGTGGTGGCGACGAACATTCCCGCGCGGCTCGATGCGTTGTTGTGGAGTCCGTTTCACACCCGCGTCGTCGCGGCGCTCGGCATCACCTGGATTCTCGATGGTCTTGAAGTGACGCTGGCGGGCTCGCTCGCGGGCGCGCTGAAGCAATCGCGGACACTTCAATTCAGCAATCTCGATATCGGCTTGGCCGCCAGCGCCTATCTCGCGGGCGCTGTGCTCGGCGCGCTCGGATTCGGCTGGCTGACAGACCGCATCGGACGGCGCAAATTGTTCTTCATCACGCTCGCACTGTATCTGCTCGCCACGGCGGCGACAGCGTTGTCGTGGAATGTCGCAAGTTACGCGACGTTCCGGTTTCTCACAGGCGCCGGCATTGGCGGCGAATACACCGCGATCAATTCGACGATTCAGGAACTGGTGCCCGCGCGCTATCGGGGCTGGACCGATCTCGTCGTCAACGGCAGTTTCTGGATCGGAGCGGCGCTGGGCGCGGTCGCGGCTATCGTGCTGCTCGATCCCGCCGTGATCGATCCCGACATTGGCTGGCGATTCGCGTTTCTGATCGGTGCGATATTGGGCCTCGCGGTGTTCGTGATGCGGCTGTGGATTCCCGAAAGCCCGCGCTGGCTGATGGTGCATGGCCGTCCCGACGAGGCCGAGCGGATCGTGCGGGAGATCGAGCGCGCTGCGCGGCTTGCACCGGAGCATGACGGGGATTTGCCCGCGATCCGGCTGCGGATGCGCGATCACACGCCGCTGCGCGAGGTCGCGCGCACGCTGTTCGTCACCTATCGTCCGCGTGCGCTGGTCGGCCTCGTGCTGATGGCGGCGCAGGCATTTTTCTACAACGCGATCTTCTTCACCTTCGCGCTGGTGCTGACGGATTTCTTTCACATTCCGGCCGATCATGTCGGCTGGTACATTCTGCCGTTCGCGGCGGGAAACTTTCTCGGGCCCCTGCTGCTGGGACGGCTGTTCGACACCATCGGCCGCCGCAGGATGATCGCCTTTACTTATTCGATCTCGGGCATTCTCCTGATTGTCTCCGGCTATCTGTTTTCCATCGGCGCGCTGAGCGCCACGCAACAGACGCTGTGCTGGATGGTGGTGTTCTTCTTCGCGTCGCCTGCGGCGAGTGCCGCGTATCTTACTGTCAGCGAAACCTTTCCGCTGGAGGTGCGCGCGCTGGCGATTGCCTTGTTTTATGCCATCGGAACCGCGATCGGCGGCATCGCCGGTCCATCGCTGCTTGGCGCGCTGGTCGATACCGGCTCGCGCGCCAGCGTCTTTGCGGGGTATCTTTTCGGCTCCATATTGATGATCGTCGCAGCCATCGTCGCGTGGCGGTTCGGTATCGATGCGGAGCGCAAATCGCTCGAAACCATTGCGCGGCCTTTGGCTATTGCGGAATAGCCCGGCCGTCGCGGAGTGAATGATGACCAAGACTGAAGACCATATCGTGTTGCCCTCTTATCCGGCTTCGGACCATCAGGTGTTCTCGCCGCTGCTCGATGATTGCGCCTTCCTGCTCGACATCGACGGCACGCTGCTCGATCTCGCGCCGACGCCGGGCGAAGTGGTGGTGCCGCCGGGCCTCGCGGAAGCGTTGAGCGGGCTGCACATGCGAACCGACGGTGCGCTGGCGCTCGTCAGCGGCCGCTCCCTCGCCGACATCGACAGTATTTTTGCGCCGATGCTGTTGCCCGCTGTGGGGGGGCACGGCGCGGAGATGCGCCTGTCGGTCGACAGTGAAGCGGTCGCGGCGCACGCGCCGCCGATGGACAAGGATTTGAAAAAGCGGTTTGCCGCCATTGGCGGTCTCGATCCGCGCATCATCGTCGAGGACAAGGGCTATTCGATCGCGCTGCATTACCGGCAGGCGCCGAATTTCGAGCGTGCGATCTACGATGCGGTTGCGGCCATTCGCGCGGATCTGCCGGAAGCGCCGATCGATGTGCTGCCGGGAAAATCGGTGTGCGAGATCAAGAACTCCGGCATCAGCAAGGCGACCGGGGTGCGGGAACTGCTCAGGCATGAGCCGTTCGCGGGGCGCCGTCCGATTTTCATCGGCGACGATGTGACCGACGAAAGTGTTTTTGCCATCATGCCGGATTTGAAAGGCGTTTCGTTCTCCGTCAGCCGCCATGCGCATGGCGTCGATGGTTTTTTTGCAAGGCCGGCGGATGTGCGGAACTGGCTTGCTGGCCTGCTTGACGATTCAATGACAGATTAAAATCTCTTCAGAAATTTTCGGCCGAAGTTTTTTCGGCGAGTCAAGATTGAAACGCCTGCGGAAATCTTCACACTCTTATGGCTCTTTCGCGAGTTCCATCGGCGCTTGCCGCAGTCTGGCCGTCAAATCCACAAAGCAGCACGTAGGAACCATATTGATGAACGGACGTTTATCTGTGCATCAAACGGAGTGCTCCCTGTGACATTGGTCGTCGTTTCCAACCGCGTGGCTCGGGCGAAGACGAACGAGCCGATGACGGGCGGCCTTGCGGCAGCGCTGTTGCCGGTGGTGGAGAAATCCGGCGCGATCTGGGTGGGTTCCAGCGGACGCGTCCGCGATGGACAGCAGCAGGGACCCTTCGCGCAAATCGAGTCGCTCGGCCGCGGTGCGCTGGCACTGCTCGATCTGCCGGCCGCGCATTACGGCGGCTATTACGAAGGCTTCGCCAATTCCGCATTGTGGCCCGCGCTGCATTCGCGCTCCGATCTGATCCGCGTCTCGCAGGACGATTATGAGTCCTATCGCGAGGTGAACGCCTTCATGGCGCGCGCGCTGATGCGGTTCCAGAAATTCGACACCATGTTCTGGGTGCAGGATTATCATTTTCTCGCGCTGGGCGCGGAGTTGCGCGATCTCGGCGTCAGGAATCCGATCGGATTCTTCCTGCATACGCCGTGGGCCTCCCATAGCGTGATGTCGGGCGTGCCGCACCATCGCGAATTGATCGAGGCGATGCTGGCCTATGACCTGCTCGGTTTTCAGACCGAGGAGGATTGCGAAAACTTCGCGGGCTATCTCGCGCTGGAGTTTGGCCTTAACGTCAAGAACGGCATGGTGAACTCGCGCTTCGGGTTGACGCGGCTGGCGGCGTTCCCGATCGGGATCGATGTCGAGGGATTCACGGCGCAGGCGATGCGAGCTGTCTCACACCCCGATGTGTCGCGGTTGCGCAAGAGCCTGCATGGCGAACGTCTCGCCATCGGCGTCGACCGGCTGGATTATTCGAAGGGGCTTCTCAATCGGGTGCGCGCGTTCGACCGTCTGTTCGAGATGCAGCCATCGCTGAAACGCACGGTGTCGCTGTTGCAGATCGCCAATCCCTCGCGCGGCGCGATCGAGGCCTATGGCAATCTTCAGTGCGAGCTGGCGCAACTCGTGAGCGACGTCAACGGCCGCCACGGCGAGGTAGACTGGACGCCGATCCGCTATCTCAACAAGGGATTCAGCCAGACCACGCTCGCGGGCTTCTATCGCTCGGCGCATGTCGGCGTGGTGACGCCGCTTTATGACGGAATGAATCTCGTCGCCAAGGAATATGTCGCTGCGCAGAACCCGGCCGATCCGGGCGTGCTGGTGCTGTCGAAATTCGCCGGCGCCGCCAATGAGCTTTCCACCGCGCTGATCGTCAACCCGCACGATATCGACGGCATGGCGCGCACCATCGGCATGGCGCTGGCGATGCCCGCGCCGGAGCGGCGGCTGCGCTGGGAAGCGATGATGACGAAACTGCGGGCGGGCAACATCCAGCACTGGTTCGAATCCTTCATCGCCACGCTGGAAAGCACGCGTGACACCGCGCCCGCGATTGACGAGCCTCGGGCCACGCGGGAATCGCTCGGGCGCAGCGGCGGGCTGCTGCAATGGCAGGCAAGCACCGCCCTGCATTGAAGGGCGATCGGGCTGTTTCCCGCGCCATCGCCCTGAAAAATCTCGCTATTCCTCAAAAATGTGAGCCGGAAGGGGCTTGCCTGCTTGCAAAATCCGGCCGACGCCTTCATGACAGGCGCCACGGAGAGGTGGCCGAGTGGTTGAAGGCGCACGCCTGGAAAGTGTGTATACGGGAAACCGTATCGCGGGTTCGAATCCCGCTCTCTCCGCCAGCCTTGGTAAAAATCCCTTTTAAATCAATGATCGGTAGCTAAGGCCGATCACCGTACCCATACTTCGTCCCATACACGGCCTTTCGCTTGAGCGGCGCATTGAGGCGATGCTCAACATGGGCTGTCTTGCTGAAACGACGGTAAGTGTGTGGTGCAATCCGCCGTCCGAGTAGTATCTACGATAGCTTTGGCGTTTTTCGGGTGCCCAAATCGAACAAAGCCGCGGCCGTTGTACCCTTTGTCGACGATGGTACGCGCCTTTGCTTCTGAACCATCTCCGACCCGATAAATGAGGTCGCAGATCAAAAGGAAGTCACCGTCGAAAATAGCATTGTAGCCACTTAACAGGCCCATGTGCCCCGGCTGCAAGCTCTCCATGCAGCGCGTTTCAGTTGACGTGACGAGTAGGCGACTGTCATTCGCCGTGGCGGTCGGTGACAAATCGTCGAGAACTGCCGTCGCGCCAACGAGGCGAGCGGTGATGTTGGCGATTGTGCCATCCGATCCATTGCAAAGATAGATATCGCTTTCATACCCTTCAGCATGATTGTCGAAGAAGAGTGAAAACCCTTCAGGAGCATTCTTCGCGGTAGGCTTGATATAGCCTGATGCGCGTCGCGGCCATGGCGGCTTGATAAAAGGAACGCTCAAAATACGCGGATAAAATGGCTCGCCATGTCCAATTGCTTCAGTACTAGCGATAAGCAAGCATACATCCTTTTCTCTGCATTCCTGTATCGCCGCTTTCAGAGCTGGCCGCTCTGAACACCCATTTTCATGTTCTGTGTGTTCAGCGATGACCTCATGGTCTTTATGGCTCGCGACCCATAGTGCAACGGCACTCCGTTGTTCTGAGATCAATCGTTTCGACGCGATTGGGTCGCAGGGACGAGTGCGGTAATAAGCAATGGCGCGCATTGAACCCTCGTCTGACCTGACCCTTCCGCCTCGAATGCTTCAGGACGTCGTCAATACGCTCAGCGTTTGAACGATGTGAGTGCCAGCTGCCATTGGCAAAAAAGAGAACATTATTGGGCACGTCACGCGTAAGAACGCGCGCAAGTGGCATCCGAGGCGGTTCAGTCTCCAATATCGGATAGCTGGTTTACCACTGGAACAAGGCGATCCCCGGTGATGACCTTGGTTCCGATCTCAATTTGATTGAGCGTAGCTTGATCATCGGCCGTTCTGGTGAAATGGAAGGTCATGTCGCCCTTCGGGCGTCGTTCATTCCTGCAAGCAAAAACGAACTCTGGATCTTTCTGTGCAGCAACGGAGCAGATGTAACCCTTGATCTGCAGGTGCAGCAGCACGAGTGAGACCTGACTAACGGGATTTAACTCCTTATCTACCTTTACGTTGAGCGCCCATTTTTCGGCCTCCTCGAGCGGTACCTGGAAGCTATTAAACTTGGCTTGGCGCGGCTTCTTTACAAACTCGGCGAGTTCAGCTCCTTCAAGATCCTTTGCATTACCATCGGGCCCTTGAACGGAGGCGCTGTAAATCACCCAATTCTTTACTTGAGGGGCCGTCAGGAGCGTGAAGATGAGCCTTCGCCCTTTATAAAAGACAGGGCAGTCATAGAGGTATGCCTTGAGCATGCGATTGCTGAGTTCAGGCGCGAAGACTAATTCACAAATGAACGGTGGATAGTCGCTCATAAACTTCTCAAGAGATCCGAACGAAATAAGCCGATCCAATTCGGGCACTCGAATCTCCATCGGCCCTGGCCGAGTTCGGAGAGTTGCAGACGCGGGAAGGTCATTAGCGATTGCAGCGCGGTCTGAGAAAACGGAAACGAAGAAGGCCGTGAACGCAATGCACAAAACTCGCGTCAAGTACGTCCAGGAGCTCATGGCAGCACCGTGATGTAATGTTGTCCGCCGTTTAACGTCTGCACTTTGTAATTGACCAGATTGTCCCTGGTGGTTGGTTGGCCCTTCTGTTCGGCAGTCTGTTTCGCCTTGCTCAACTGTTCGTCGCTATAATTTTGGGTTGCCTTGAGGATCTGCATCAGGTCGACGGTTACGATTACTGAACAGTGACTGGCATTTGACTGTTTATCGGTAGATAGAAAGGTGGCTGTCTTCTCCATAACTGTAACCAAGCCAGGTAACTTGAACTGGCCAAGCTCGCGTTCTTCGAAGAGCTTTCTAACCGTATCTAAGACGTCCGGTTTGCTGCATACGGCTGATTCCCCGCAGCCGGCCAGCAGTAGGGCCAGGCAAGTAGCCGCAGCCAGCCGAATAGACACAATAGGTTGTTTTGCGGACGAAACCGCAACAGTTTTGGTCATACCCTTCGCCCCCGCGAGATGTTTAAAACGTCGAATATGGACTATATTCCCTAGAGACTATATGCCCTGCATCGCTCAATCCTGCAATGCGGGATTGGTGCTTGATATTCGGAAAAAACGTACGGAAATTGCGTCAGCAGCGGAAAATGACGCAGGAACGCCTCGCATTCGAGGCGGAGATCGATCTGACTTATGTGGGCGGTATTGAACGAGGTAAACGCAATCCGAGTTTATCTGTTATGGCAAGAATCGCCGATGCTCTATCGGTGCCTCTTCCGAGATTGTTACAGGAATAATCGGCCGAACATCCGCCTTTCACCCGAAGCAGACATTGGAAAAGTTTAAGCCGCAGTCTCAGGGGGTAAGCCCTTTCCATCGCTTAACAGGTGGTTTGCATGCTTATTAATTACAAATTCTCTGCGAGTTCTATTTTGAGGTTGTTGCGGTCGAGACCTAGGCTGGTGGGCGTCTACAAGGGTGCCTAGTTTTTTACATTCATATGGACAAGTGGCCAACCGTGCACGTCCCGTAGGAATAGATCTTTCGTCCTTAAAACCACTTCATTATCAGGATATTAGACAGCAGCCGCCTGTCCAGCCGATTGCCCTACTTTACGATTTCCTCACGGCACATGGGGGCGCAAAATCCAAGTGGTTATTTGCCTTTCCAACGAAAACTTGCAGAATGAAATTATTAGCTTCATTAGTGGTTTGCTCGCATGCTTGATAAGTCGGCCTATTATCACGGCGCTGCTGTCATCCCGATACTTGAGGACGTGCGCTGCCAGTCGATCCGTAAGCTTGGGTCGCTCGGATACGTCTTAAATGACGACAGCTTTCTTCTCATTAAGTACACAACCAAAGAGAGGTCGCCTTGGCGCTTTACGTTCGACCAAGAAGACGTAGAGCGGTCGATCGGTATGGCCGCCAAGTATCGACGGCTGGTTTTCGGTTTGGTGTGTGGTAGCGACGGTGTGTGTGGGATTGATTGGGATCAAGGGTGCGACCTACTTGGGAGCAAGCCGGGTTGGATCGCCGCATCCCGCAAGCATAACCATAGTTACACGGTTTGGGGAGGCGGTGGCGAGTTAAAGCGAAAGGTATCGCTCGGTAAATGGCCAGCGTTGGCCTTTGGTGTCGAAGCGGCGGAGAGCGAGAATGCAGCTTAGAACCGCCGCTCCCATTCGCAATCGGGAGATCATCCGAGATGGGTTGCACACGACGGAAGCTTTGAGTGCACTTGCCAATGAAATCTCCGATCCTGCCTCTCTTCACGTTATTGCGGAACGGGCCGCAAGTATTCTTGAGTACGCGATTGATCCTGTGTCCGGCGATGAGAGGCCCAGCTATGGGCTTCTTTATGGTCTTATCCAAAGCGGGAAGACTAGCGTTATCGCCATTACCACCGCCATGGCCGTCGATAATGGCTTCAAATGCATCATCATTCTGACGTCTGATCTAAACCCTCTTTATACGCAAACCCTTCGCAGAATTCGAAGCCAATTGCGCGGACTGAAGGTATTTGGAAAATCGGAGTGGGATGGCCCTGCTTTCGAGCGGCAATTGCGGACGTCGCCTTTTGTTGTCGTCTGCTCCAAGAACTCGGATCATCTGTCTAGCCTCATCGAGGCGTTTCGAAAGATTGGTGCTGCGAACGGCGCGCGCGGGCTTCCCGCACTGATCATTGATGACGAAGCGGATCAAGCAAGCCTCAATACGCACACCCAAAAGAATGCTGCGAAGAGCACGAACGAGATCAGCACGATCAACAAGTTGATTTCCGATTTCAGAGCCTTTTTCAGAACCAACACTTATTTACAAGTCACGGCAACGCCGCAGGCTCTCTTTTTGCAGACCCCGGATCATCCTTATCGACCTTCGTTTACGGTACTCAGCACTCCGGGGCCGGGTTACGTCGGAGGCGAGGCTTTCTTCGAGGATGATTCAAAACTTCTAGTGCCCGTCGATATCGATGAAGTCGATGAGCTTAAATCGGGACATCAACCCCGTCCGACGCATCGTCTTCCGGCTGGTATCCGCGAAGCATTGCTGACCTTCTTTGTTGCCGCAGGTGCAAAGAATATACAATTCCCACAAGAGAACTTCTCGTTTCTCTGCCACATCAGCCATACAAAGATTGATCATCGCCATATCGTCGAATTGTTCGAACGGTTTCGGGAAGACATGGTCAACACCCTGGCCGAACCGGCAAAGCCTCCGTATACGAAACTTCGTAGCGACCTAACTGCAGCCTACCATAACCTGACCGAGACCGAGCCTGGTCTTCCGCCGTTCGAAGCCGTTATGCAGAAGATTTCCTTTCTTCTGCCAGCAGCGAGTATCAAGGAGATCAATTCTAATTCCCATGAGGAAATTGTCCCCGATCATCCTTACAGCATTTTTGTGGGGGGAAATAAGCTCGGCCGCGGCGTGACGATTCCGAACCTGATTACGAGTTACTACGGCAGGAACCCAAAGCGGCCCAATTCCGATACTGTGCTGCAACACGCGCGCATGTATGGCTATCGACAGAAGCACATTGGGGTTACCCGACTGTTCCTGCCGGATAAACTCGCCGAGCATTTTCGTATCATTCACCAAATGGAGAAGGCTCTTCGCGCGCTTATCGAGCGTCACCCGCAAGGTGAATTTGAGGGCATTTGCCTGTCTTCGCCTCTGCAAGCGACGCGGCGCAATGTGCTGGACCCGAACGCTATCGGTGTTTACGTGGCTGGCGGGTGGGTGAACCCGCGCTATCCACTTCGTACACCTGCGACGATGGAGGCAACACAATGGCTCGATGCCAAGCTCCTCCGCTATGACGGCTCGCGGCTTTATTATGTGACGGACGTGCCATCCGTTATCGAATTGATTCAGAAGTGTGAGGCCGATCCCACACTTGGCACCGAGCTTTGGAGCGCGAGGACAATCGGTGCGGCGTTGGAAAAGATGGAAGTGTTAAAGGGCAACAAAGCATACATTCGTGTCAGCCGCGATCGCGAATTGGAAGCATCGCGTCGCGAGACGCAAGGCTTCTACAGCGGCGGAGAAGATACGGAAGTGCCAACCGATGCCGTAACGCTTTTTATGTATCGGCTAAAGAAGAGTGCTAAAGGCGAAGCGGTCTGGCTGCCCCAGGTGCGCTTCCCCACCGGAAACTATGCCATTGCCTTTAGCTTTGAATAGCGAATACCGACATCTTTGGATCAAACGTCAGTCCGGTCGAGTCGGAAGTAGCGCGTATCGCCCGCACCTTTTGTAAATCTAGCTGCGTCAAATTTCGTCGGCCGCACGTACCAACATTGCGTAATTTTGCAAACCGAAGAGACCGCGGCGGATGCGACTGCCTCCATTTTCGAGCCAGTGAGCCCGATTTCAAAATTAAAGCCTTGGCGGACATACCACTTGTTGAAACCCCTAAGAAGGAATGTAGTCGCTTTTTCAAGATCATCCGAGTTGATGTAAGTTACCTCCGAGCTGGCGCTGTCTGTAGCTGCAATCTCGGCAATCTGCTTGGCAACCCGATTTCGGGAAGTGGTTCCTTCCGGCGCAACCACCTCAAGACGATCGATTACGTGGTTATCAATCAATGAGAGAAGGCGTTCATGTTTTGGAGATGCGAATGCAAACAACACATTGCGTCTTGTTTCGTCGGCATCTGCCTGAAGTAACGGCAGACATTCGTAAGGTCCAATTTCGCCTGTCAGAATGCCAGAGAGGGTATCGAAGAATTTTTGCCGATTATGCTGTTCTTCCGCCTTGAGCAAGGCTTTCATGTCTCGATCAGTCGGATAATAACTCTTCGCTTGCGTATGAGCCACTAGAACGGCTCCCGATTTCTGCAAGCCATCACGGACAGCGTGAAATATGACCGGCTTTGCCAATCCTGTTACATCGATCAAGGTTGGCTGATTTGTGAGCGGCAATCCGTCTGCTATCGCGGTGCGATATGAAATGATGTCGACCTCGGCGCCCCAACTCTTGAGGCTGTCCAGAATCTCCTTCGATCGGCCCGCATCCTCGTATTGAATGGCAAGCACTTTGGTCGGCGGCAGTGCTTTTGTCAGGGCGCGCACAGACGCCAAGGTGCGATCCTCAAAGCCGAGGCCGATGACAATCTGTGACAGCTCCGCTGCGGCGACCCCCGACTCGTTGAGTATCTTGACATCGATGCTGTGCGTTGGAAGACGCCCAGAATCCGGCGGGAGCTCTTCTGGAGTTTTTGGTTGCTCGGGCTGTGCTGGTGGTAAGTTCTCAAAGAGGTCCATTGTGATTTTGGGAGTAGGCGTCGCGGCCGCTGGCTCTATGGCCAGCTCCGTCGCCTCGACGTCGTCCTCTTCCGCAAGAGGTCCTCCAAGATTTCGCATCAGAATTTCTTTTCCAGCTGCCGGATTTGCGAGCCATTCCTCCAGGTTTGCTCCGGACAATTCGAACCGATCTCTTTCGGCGAGGCCGATGAAATTGGTTAGCCCGTAAATGCGCCTAAAAGTCAGCTTGAATTGGAGAATGGGATCGGAGTCCTTTGTCTTGGTTCGCGGGCTCCCGCCAGTGAATACAAACACGCCAGCGTCGATTAGATCGCGAAGCTGGGCCATCTGCTTGCCCGTGTCGCCTGTGGTTACGCGTACATAGATGGACGAATATTGTCGTAGCCGGCGCGCCGTCTTTTTATTCTTCTTGGCTTCCTTGAAAGACTTGAGGAGCAGCTCGTACGACGCTTCCGCGAACGACCGAGCCACATCTTTCAATTCGCCCCTACGTCGGTTGAGATCGTAGAGGCGATGCGAGCAGTGATCTTGAAAGCAATCGCATTGGACTTGCGTCGGCACAGGAATTCGACCGTTTGCCGCCTTGATGATCCGTTCATACAGGCTGATAACATCGCCGATGTCACCAACACAGACATGAGCAAGTGCAGTGATGCCGCGATAAACTTCCTTGCGTTTACTTGAAGTGGAAGCGCTTTCGGCGATTTCCCGCGCGATAGTTTCCATGGATTCGTCGCCGAGCAGTTGCGATGGTGTCGCGCGCGGGTGAGCGGAAAAGTGGTCGGCGCGTTGCTCCAGGATTCGTTCGACGAATTGCTTTCCCTGCGGCCCTTTTATCTTGTCGTATACTTCGGAGCCGAGGTCGAATACGGAATAATCGCGACCCTCCCGGGCAGGAAAATTCTCTCCGGGCGTTTTGAGCTCCAATTCCATTGTTTGCACTTCGGATGTGATCTTGAATGCGCAAACGGGGTGTTGGAACAGCAACGCGGAAAGCAGCTCCCGAATCGGGCCGCCCTTAAGGTAGCGAGTTGAAACATCATCAAGCAAGAATAGTACGCGGCCAGTCATCCAGTGTGGGGAACACACTCGAATGCTCTCAGCCATATGAATAAACGCGTCGCTCGGATTAACTTGTAAGCGAAGACTATTGCCCGGCTGGCTGTGCTGTACGAGTGCTTTTCGCAGGCGGGCATCGAAATCATCGAGATCGATAGCATCTCCCAACTCGTCGGAATTAGTGAGGATATCGGTCAATGCCCTGCCAATTACCTTATGGGCATGCTCATTGACACCAGCAGAGCGGATGTCGCGCAAGTGCATAATCGAGCGAACCGCCTCGACGGCGTATGCCAGTATTAAGCGCGCAAACGGATCGGCGTTTACCGTTTGCCCGGGATCTTGTCGGTCTATAAGTCTTTGAGCTGAGACGAACAGGCCGATATATCCATCACCGCTGATGCGCCCAATGACGGCGTCGGCGGTTTCTCCACGCGCCTGCGAAGCGCGCGCATGAAACTGAAGCGCGCGCAGCAACATGGTTTTGCCACAGCCGCGCATGCCGGTGATGATCTGTGGACCTGGTGTGCTGATTTGCTTCAGCCATGTTCCTTCTGGATCTATCAGAAGAGCTGGCACGTGCCACGGTTCAAGAGTCAGCGCGTTGTATGCCGAACCAAAACTCGTCAAGGCCAGCGGCTGCCGCCACGACCGCCACGAATGACGTGGTATCATCTCATACGCGAGTCGGACTTGGCGGATGAGATCTTGCGCAGATGGAAATCGCGTATTCTCTGCCGGTGCGGCCAAGACCTGAAAAATGTCTTGCAACGTGCTCGCCAACCGAAAATCATGGTCGGACACCTGATCCGGGCTGGCCAAGAGTCGTGCGCTCAACCGCGCAATGTGCTCGGCAATTCGGCTGATATCTCCTTCGCGTTGCCTGGCGGGATCGCTCTTGGTTTGTGTCGCGGCAGAACCAAGATCAATGGCAACTGCTCGTATGGATGGGTCTACAGCGTCGGCGCGAAAGCTGTCCTTCTTGAGCCGCTCGACGATGATGTTGCCGGCATGTAAATCATTATGAAACACCTGCTTGCGCTCAAGCTCTTCGCGCAGGCGCAAGAGATCAATGGCCATCTGTGCTGCAATGGCTGCCGAAACCTCCTGCTCGTCATCGAAGTAGTCCGTGAGGAGAGGACCGTCGACAAAATCGAGTTCCGCAACGCAACATGATAGCGACACGTTGTCAAATTGGACCTCTACATCCGGAAACATGTCCCGGATTTTAACGAGGTGCTCCGTTCCCTCCGCCACATCACGGTGCAACAGGCATTCTTCTTCGAAATCTTTCCCTGGGAAGAACTCATAAAATATTTTTGGCGTAACCTTCAGAACGGATTTGTTGCGCAGTCCCGTTTTGCGCTCGGCCACATATGTCGCGGCATAAAAGCCGCGACCCAAGGGGCGCAGAATCTTAAATGGGCCTATTTCGGCCGGGATACTGCTCAGCGGGAAACCAAATGGCCGGCCACAACTCGGGCACGGATCAGTTAGTCCATTGTCGTTATAAGTCGCTGCGGGACAAAAGAAGCAACAATAACTAGGCACGGACAAATTCCTCCAAACCCAAAGCGTAGTCCATCAGCTCCGTGATGCGAAAGCATTTCGTCAAGGGCTCCGCGCAAGCAGCCCAGACGCCGGTAGTCGCGCGAACCGATGCGAGGATTTCTCCATTTTTCACAAAGCTGCCCGGTCTTTTACGGAGAATCAGGCCGAGGTTGTCCGGGAATGGCTCTTTGTCTGTAGACGCGTTCGCGGTTGCGAACACTGAACGCAATCCAGCAAGGTCGAGCGAGAAAAAGCCACCTTGCTGTGCGGCAATCTCTACCCGTGGTGCTCGCGCAATTGATTCTACCTTGTCAAGGAAGCCGGCCTCTGTGCCGCCTTGTGCGACGATGTTCTCGAAGAACGGCTTCCCGATTTCTTTGACAAGCGGTGCGTGGCCTGGGTGCAAGGCGCCGACGTTTGCCGCGAGTAGCAGGCAGCGATCGGCATGCTCGAGAAGCCATTGGTCTGAACTATCGTCGATCAGCTTGCGGAGGGCCAACAATGACTCTCCTCGCCCGATGTATGGTTGGTAGGGTGTGCGTGCATCGGTCAATCCTGCGACGGCCGCTATTCCCACTGCCTTTGCAGCCACGCAGAATGATTTGGCTGTCTGCCTTGCTGTGGCGAAGTCACCCCCAAAGTTTCCATGAGGTGCTACCCGCACATCAAGCCCTGCGGACTTGATGCCGCATGCAATCTTTTTCGCAAGGATGCTGGCCACGGCCAAAGGAGGTACGTCTTGCGCGCCCGACCTTTGACGATATCGGAAGAGAATGGCATCTAGCGGAGCAAAATCGGGCCCGGCGAGAAAGTGCACGTAGCCGCATCGATCCAAAACAGCCCGCGCTGTAGGCGCATCTGGGTTGGCCTTGTATCCGGGGACTTGGGCAAGAATATCGATACCTCCCGCTGGCCGTCCCGGCACACCGAGCTTCGGGATTTGGAAGCCGAGGTTGCGTAAGTAGAGCGGGCACAGCAATGTCGACAGTGATGATGGCCCCCCGGTCGAAGCGACATCCGCAGTCACAATATCGTCGGGAAAGGCAAGAGTGGTTCCGCTGTGCGCCAGGACCTCCGCAAGTCGGCCGATCTCATCGACCCCCCACGAATCTCCGATTGCCGAAGCGACAACGGACGCCATTGCCTCTTCGGACGGGTTGCGCGCGAAATCCTCGATCAAATTCAACGAGCGCATCTTCCCTGTATTTGCTCCTTCTAGAGCGCGAGCATTGAGTGTATGGGGAGACTAATTGTTGGGCCGGAGAATGCGAGTGATGCGTCGAACGATATGCTCTGGCGCTTGTAGCTCGTGCTGCCACAGTCGTATTAATGCCCACCCTTTCTTCTTTAAAGTTCTATTGACCAACCGATCTCGTTGACGATTCCGTTCTAGCTTTTGCTGCCAAAAATCTCGATTTGTCTTCGGTAGGGTTCCGTGGCGCGGACAGCAATGCCAAAAGCAGCCGTCGACAAATACCGCAACTTTCTCCTTTGGAAATACAAAGTCGGGCTTCCCAAAAACCGGTGATCGCCTCCGCCATCCTGTAATCCCGTTAGCGCGAAAAATAGCAACGAGGCGAAGCTCAGTCGCCTTGTTCCCAGTCCCTCTCACGCGGGACATAATCTCAGAGCGCTTACGGGCAGAGAAAACGTCGGTCATCTGCCTCTACCTTAATCATATCGCCTTATTCGCTGGAATTTTCGATCCCGAAGAGGTCAGCGGGCGGCTCGACGAGATCTCGCCTTTGCATTAGCCAAACTCTTGGCGATTTCACTAGCGTGGCGGCGAATGAAGGTGGGCGGAAGCGCATTGCCGATCATTAGTGCGATAGATTCCTTGCTTCTGTCCGCAGGGAAGCGATACCGGCGCGGAAATGATTGAAGGATGGCTGCCTCCCGCAGCGTGATAGCGCGGTTTGCCTCCGGATGAAGAAACCGTCCCTTGGAAGGATTGAAGCATCCGCCCGTGATCGTGGGTGCTGGCTCGTGCCATGCCATGCGCCCGTATATATCTTTGAAGCCGTCCGTTCGTTGATGACAGGCAAGTTGCCACGATTTCGGTAGATCGGTCCGGCTACCGCCATCTTTCGGAATTGCTCGTATCAAGCTAAGAACTTTCTCGCTCCGGTTTTCCGTCAGATTTTGTAGCTTGTCACGGCTATGACCGGGAGCCTTCAATCCGCCGATTGCTTCCCAAACCGTTTTTATGTTGTTCGTTTCCTTGGCAAGCGGAACATCGAAACGGTGTCCGGCAACCAGGATTAACCGCTTTCGCCGTTGGGGCACGCCATAGTAGCGGGCGTCCTTGATGTCCCATTCGACTCGATAACCGAGATTTCGAAGATCGCGGCAGAGCTTCTTAAACGACCAGTGCTCCGCAAGCCCCGGCACGTTTTCCATCATGACGGTCTTCGGCCGGAATGCGCGCGTAAAGCGCATCATCTCGGTGATGAGGCCGTTTCTTTTGTCGCGCTTTTGTGTCGCGCCGTTTCGCGTGCGCAAGGCAGAGAAGCCCTGACAAGGCGGACAACCCGCTAAGAGATCAAGCTCGCCAACAGCAAGATTCAAACGTTTACGAAGCGACCCCGCTTTCACGGCGACGATATCGTCGTGACACACGACAACATCGGCATGGTTCGCCTTGTAAGTCTGTACCGCAAGGGTATCTTTTTCGATGGCAGCAAGAACTTTGAAGCCAGCGAGCTTCAATCCTAGCGTGAGGCCACCGCATCCGGAAAACAAATCGATCGCTGTGTACTTGGTTTTCATTCACGGAACGCAATTTTGCCGGACCCCGGCGGAATAGCCGTGGCGGTATCTTTGACGAATCAGGAACTCTCCCTCAAGCTCTGTTGAAAGAGTGTCCACAAGTATTTGATTTAAAATGGTATTTTTGTCGCGACCATCCGTCTGCGCTTATGTTCAGACTTCTTGGCTGCTATTTTGAAGGCCGTGATTCTCTTCGCCGAAACGCATGGTGCGTGAACGCGAGAAGCCGTTCTGCCGCAACCCGAATCCTTCCGGTGGTGGCGCAAATCAGATATCGTATTCGGAATAGTCACATCTTCGCTCTCATGAGGCGAAACATGCCGAGCACCGCACTCTGGGCAGTCGTCGTCGCAAGTAGCTGACCATTCATCTTGCCACTCATAGTCGCATCGATAGCAGGTGTAATAATTGCGGAATGTCGCCATCGCTTAAACCTGAATGCGGCCGAGTTG
This sequence comes from [Pseudomonas] carboxydohydrogena, assembly GCF_029030725.1. NCBI lineage: Bacteria > Pseudomonadati > Pseudomonadota > Alphaproteobacteria > Hyphomicrobiales > Nitrobacteraceae > Afipia > Afipia carboxydohydrogena. Next base: position 3,119,485 of record NZ_CP113162.1, on the reverse strand, counting down.
GTGGGCTTCAGCAGCGTAAGCGGAGAGAGGTTTGTCTCCGACGAAGCTTACATCGCGTTCGACAGGAAGCCCAAGTTTGCCCCGAACGCCCTCGATTTCCTTAAGGCTGACCCAGCCAAGTTCAGGAAAGCCGAGGCCGAGATCGCAGAGACCGAAAAGGCGATCCGGATCATCCGGATCGCATTCGCTGATGAGCCAGGTCGTATTGGCGTCTGGTGTGAACAGTTTGAACACCGGAGCATGGTCGCGTTCCGGGCTAAGCGCGTTGACGAGCAGTTGGACGTGGTCACCGAGCGTTAAGAGACCGAGCTGCGCCATGTCAGGCCCTCCGCGAGGAAGCGCGGGAGCCTTTTGCCAGGAATTGGACAAGCTGCTTTCGGACAGTTTTGTCACCTGTTACTGATTTTGAAGGCGCAGAATCAATTTCGGCAGGGACGGCCGAACTCAGACACAAGTGATAGATGCGCTCGTAGTCGAGGTATCGCGCCCGGAGGTTATGGGCCAGCTCGGTTGCGCCAGCTGTGCCGATGGCATCGACGACGCTTTCGAGGGTGAGGCCAATGAAGGGGACGCGATTGTCGTCACGGTCGTCTTCCGGGATGAATTCGTTCTGAAAGACGCGAAACGCAGCCATCACACGTCGATTGAGGTGTGGACCAATGCCGACGAAGACGGCGCGCTGCGTAATGCCGTGATCGACGCAAAGTTGCGCCAGCATGTTTTCGCGCCAGAGCTGTTCGAGTGCGAGCGTACGAAGCTGCGGACTGTCCGGATTGACAAAGAGCCGGGATGAACGGGACACTTCATCATAGCGGTCACGCAACCGCGCTGCTGGTCCCATCATGTCTTCGGAGAGTTTCGTTTCGACGAAGATCGTTCCTGGCTCACCGTCTGGCGTGATAATCTGAACGGCGAGGTCGAAAGCGGTGCCGTCATTCAGAAAGCGCTCCTCACGGCGGCCGGGGGAGTGCTCGAACAAGAAGCCCTCGACCTTCTCGACGAAGGTCGGGAAAAGCGTTTTCAGAACACGCGTGGCGAGGTCAAGATCCATCGCGAGCGGCGCGAACAGATTGAACGTCAGCGGCATCGATGACAGTGCATTTCCGAACAAGCGCTCCTCGTCGATCGCGGCGCCATCTTCGCGCAGGATCAACTGCTGCCTTACGAATGCATGGATGGCTGACGAGAGAAAGTTTTTGCCGGACGCGGCGGCGGTGCTGGAGAGGTTTGACGCCAGCGGCATAACAACCGCGTCTTCGCCTTCACCGCGCACATGAATGCCGGTCTCGATCGAATGATCTTTCAACCACAAGGCTTGCAGCAAGCGTGCAGCGCGGCGAAACCGCGTGTCGATCTCGAAATAGACGTTGTTTTCTTTGGCGATCGCGTCGGAAACGAGCGGGCACCGCGGCAAGGAGGCAATGGCATTGGACGTGGTGGATGTGGTCAAGCTGAATCTCCTCTGAGAGTGGAGGAGATTCAGCTTGATGGGTCAGTTGTTGCGTTGATCTTCCGACTTCGTGAACTCAACTTCTTGATCAATCGTCACTGTTGGTCGCACGTCATCTGCCGTGTGCATGGCTATGCGGGAGAGGAGCGCGACGAGTTTTGCCATGCGAAGAAAGCCGTGCTTCGGCGTGCCAGATGGAAACGGCTCTCGCGCGTCTGCTTACGGCGAGGCAGGCCATATCGTGGGATGCAGTGAGCCTTTGGTCCGTTTGAAAAGCCCTGTTCGACTTGTCTCTTAGCGGCAAATATCTGCCGGAAGACCTGCCATCAGCCTGTTTGGAGGGCTTTACGGCCGACGGAATGGTGTGCTCGTGGGGCTCGCCTCCCTTGAGCAGGTCTTTGCGATCGGCGGCAAACCTCTCCCTGAATACCATTTTTGAGCAAAAATCGTGTTGTTTTGGCAACACTTCAAGTTTTGTCGCGAAAGCCCGCAAAATCTCGGGCCCTCATCTGAATCTATAGGGCAGGGATCGGTACCGTCCGTCTCAAGCCATCACGCAGCGACTGCGGTGACGTCCTCTGCATCATAAACAGAAGGACATCACCTATGACGAAGATCGTATCTACCCAAACTGCAACCACCAGCTGGGCCAACTTCCGCTATTTGACGGGGGTGGCAACCGCACCCGCGACGGCTCGGCCGGTCTCGGTGCCGATGTTGGCAGAGGTCCAGCACGAGCAGGAATTGGCTTCGCGGCTTGGAGGCCCAGAAGCTACTTATGAGCTCGTGGATCATATTCGCAGCATGAAGCCTGTCGCAGGCCGGACATTGTTGATGTCAGGTGGAGGAGGAGCTTTTGCAGCGCAATTCGCAGAAGCCCATCAATACGATATCGCCGTGCTGCATTCCGATCCGCTGATTGTTGAAGCATTGAAAGCCAGGGTGTTGGGCGGGGAAGCTGCAGTGGTCAACCATTTGCGTAATCCGAATGGGCATCCCCGGATTTTGCGCGAGCACGTCATCCGTCCAGGCATTGAGTATCGCTTGGCAGAATTGCCACGAACGCCTTTTCCGGACGAAACATTCTCCTTGGTTGTGATTGAGCAAGGCCACTTTTTCGGACTTGAAGCTGCGATAGCTGAAGCGAAGCGCCTGCTGTGCGAGAATGGCGTTGTCGTGCTGCTCGGCTACATGCCTTTGTATGTTGTGCCTCGTAAGAAGCCAGCAAAGGATGAAACCATCGTCAAGCTTATCAATGAAGTGCTGGACGATGGATTTGAGAGCGCTCTCTTGCATTTTGTGTTGCCGGATGAACAGGCGCTCCTGGATGCATATAGAGGCCTGGACTTTCCCTTCGCGAATTGTGTGGCCGGTTCTGTTTTCGATGACTATCGGTCGCGTCTGTTTATGCGAGCAGCGTGGAATCTCTTCTCTTTATACCAGCACATGAAGACGTGGCCGGTGGTGAAGCGGCTGGAAGAGAGCGGTTCTATCTCGAATGTTGACTGGTGGAATTTCAGTACGGCTCTCATACAGACGTGGGGCTCGCCTGGCTCACGTCGCGTCTTGAACTGGCCCGTCGCTCTGCGTACTGGCGCAAAGAAGGGCGATCCGTACGTGCGCCGAGAACCTGTTGGCGCTGCGGACAAGGTTTAAACCAACTTCCAAAAACGTTTTTGGAAGCGTTTTCGAGCGTTTTGGATATCCGATCTATGAATAAGGAAAATTGTTGAGGTAACTCAAGTGGTTGTGTGCCGCAACGACCCGGATTTCGGACTGGCGATTTTTGAAATCAAGAAAGGGCCTTCAATGGCTAAGAACGAGCTTCTCGACCTTATCAATTCATTCCCTGACGCGGAGAGTCGCGCACGCGCTATTCATGAAAGATGCCTCTGGCTTACAAACGACCCGAAACTGCGGAAGGTGATCAATATCGCGGCGATGGGCGATGGTTACTATAGTCGCCTACTAGCCACCTTATTGCCCCCCGCCGGATAAAAAATCTCGTAACGGAGCACCGCGCCAGCGTCGGCCAAACCATCCTGTTAATCCATCCTGGAAGAAGGATGACAAGTGCTGGCGGGGTTTGAGAACATGAATACGAATCTCAAAATGAGCAGCAATGGCATCGTTGAGATGTCGATGGATGAACTAGAAGCGTACTTTGACGAGATTGCGAAGAATGCACCGTCCCTGAATGAAGGCGGCACATTCGCCAAACCACAAGCAAATCCGTTCAGACAGCCCTCGCCGGTTGCATCTCGAACATCTGGGTTGACGACGAGGGAGTTTAGAAAGCTCTACGAGGCTCTGGCTTTCGCTTTGTGGCGTTATCAGGCTCCGATGAACACGCATCTTGTCATCGCCTGGGAGCTGATGGGAATCGAGCCGCATCGAGGTGCGAGGCTGTTGTGTCAGTACTTGCATCGGGCCCAGAAATGGGCACGGCAGGGGGGTCGTTCGCGCATCTCATGGGAGATGCATTATCTCTATGTCCACGAAAATGCACCGGGCCGCGGTTTCCATTCACATGTCCTGATTAATCTCGAAGGGGTGCACCGCAAAGCCTTTGAAAAGTGGTCAAGAGAAAGTCTTGCTGTTTTGATCAGGCAGCACGTGCGTGTTGATGCGTTTCGTTTGATTTATCGCCATCCAAAGACAATGGATGCAGGCGTCCAGAGGACGTGGGGTTGGTTTCGTTACGTGACGAAACAGCACGACGATACAGATGGCTGCTGCGAACGAGACGAAAGTGACCAATATTCTTGGAAGCCCTTGAGGCAGGTCTTTCGACTATTCAGAGCGAGAACTGCTCTTCCGATCCCGCCCATGAAACTGTGCGGGGCTTCACATAGCATCGGTAAAACCGCGCAAGCTCAAGCGAGGTTTCACTCGAAGTTTTGGAGTGGCAAAACGAAGCAGCCTTACAATGAAGACTTTGGTGGTTGGGAGCTGCAGCAACTAGTCAAAACATTAGAGCAGGGCATGCAGCCCGGGTTTTCTTTGCGCTAGCCGGGCAAAAAATTTGGCCCCTCTTCTCCAGAGGGGCCCGCCCGGTCCCTTCTCCCAGTGCGTTACGGACTATCTGATGACTGACCGTTAGGTGAGTATGAGTCCACGTACGACTTGATGGGGCTTTTTAAAAATAAGCGCCTGTCAAGACAGGCGCAAGTTTCAAAAGGCCCTACAGCTATAGCGTTACGAATCTGGAGCGCTGCTTTTCGAGGAGTTCGAGAAGTGCGTCGATTCCCTTAAGAGGGTAACGGCGGCTCCGATCAATAGTGATCGTTCCTGTGTGCGGATAATAATTTACCGCGCCGATTTTAAGCTGATATTCGCTTGGGCGTTCGACGTAATGGCCTTTGTCGACAATCGCATGTATTTGCACGCGAACATCGTCAGTGTCGGTTGAGAGGTAGAGCCGCTCATACTTCCGATTTGAGTTCGTCATTGAGTTGCTCCTTAGAGAGTGGGCTCATGGGCGAAACCATCTGAAGTATTGAAAACGGTGCTGCATGACCGAAGCCAACGCTCGGCTTCCTCCATCGGAACAATGGTGCGAGCGCAAACCTTGACGGGACGAAGGCGTCCCTCCTTGATCTCCTTCCAGGCGGTAGTGCGGCCGATGGCGGCCCAAATAGCGAACTCATTCACGGACATGGCACCGCGATTGTTCAAATTAGACATGGATAGTTCTCCTGTACGCGAGCCGGCCTTTGCCGGTGGTGGATATAGAAAGGCTGCCTGCTACGCAGACAGGCGGTGATGGCTAGAGAGTGGTGGGTTCGCAGAAATCAGCCCAGGCCTGCGCAAGATTGCGGCGCTTCTCAAATAGATCTCCACGCCGGTAGGCAGCCTCGACCTTGTTGGAGATTGTGTGAGCAAGGGCCATCTCGACGACCTCGTTCGCGAAGTCGGTACGCTCCGCCGCCCAATCCCGGAATGTAGACCTAAAGCCATGTGCGGTTACATCAGGCTGGCCGTGGCGCCCCAGCGCCATTCCGAGCGCGGAATTACTGAGGGGTCGATTCCGGCGCAGACCAGGAAACACGTAATCGCTGAACCGGAGCTTCTCCATTTCAGAAAGAATAATGAGCGCTCTTGCCGATAACGGAACGCGATGTTCACGCGCCGCTTTCATGCGCTCCGCAGGAATGGTCCAAAGCCGGTTCTCGAAATCAAGTTCGTCCCACTTCATTTCCAGGGTTTCACTCGTTCGGCTTGCGGTTAGAATGCAAAACTCGAGTGCGCGCGACGTGACGGAATCTTCCGAGCGTAAGCGAGCCATTAATGGCGGCGTTTCATCAATGGGAAGCGCGGCGTGGTGGACGACTTTCGCCACCTTGTTACGAGGTGAGAGCAGAAAGCTAAGATGCCCCTGCCACCGCGCTGGGTTATCGCCCGTCCGCAGGTTTTTGACGCGAGCTCAATCCAAAATGCGCTCGATACGTCCGCGGACGCGGGAAGCTGTTTCGGTCTTCTTGTTCCAGATCGGCTGGAGCACCTTCATGACCAAGTGGACGTCGATATCCTCGACTGAGGTCTTCTTGAAGACGGGATAGACGTAAGTTTCTAACGTCGACGTCCACTGCGCCGCATGCTTGGCATTTTTCCAGCCGGAAGCATGGGAAACAACGTATTCCTTGGCACACTGCTCAAAAGTGATGATGGTTTTGGGTGGCGCGGGTGCAGCCGCCTCCGCGGCTTGCCGGCGTTCAGCGAGCGGGTCGGTTTTATTTTGGCGTTTAACGCGAAGCTCCTCGGCAAGCCGCCTCGCTTCCACGAGGGGTACCGTGTGAAGCGGCCCTAGCCCCATGTCACGCAACCGCCCACCGGCGCGATATCGATAAATCCAGCTTTTGGCATTGCCCGTGCCGACGCGAAGATAAAGGCCGAGACCATCCGAATAGAGGCCAGGCTCAAGCTGGCTTCTAATCTTTTTGTCCGAGAGCCTTTTGAAGTGAACCACGCCGACAAACTCCGCATTCCGGCGATATAGACGGAAGCGGATTCAGTTCAAATTCTACGAACTTGCGTGGAATCTGATAGATGATGATGACGCTGCGGTGGCTATTGCAGGCAGGATTGGTGCCGCCCTCGGCAATAGGATCTTCGCCAGCAAGGGTGGCGTTCTGCTGATAAATGCGCCTTTAGGCGCGTTGAACTGACGGGTTTTTCTGGCGCCGCGAGCATAACTGACTTTTCAGTGACGCTTTCCGCCAAACCACACCCAGCCCATGCACCTAGGGCTTCAAATACTCGGGCAGCTTCGTTTTCTGTTCGCTCATAAGGATCAGCATCATATCAACCGTCTCGCCGGAGTTCTTGACCAGCTCCAGCATGCCGGCCGGGACAGTGCTGTCCCAACTGAAGTTTTTGGACAAGTATCTCAGAACCTCGCGCTTATAGGCCGTATCGAGGTTGTCGAGCTGATCGCCCTTGGTTTCGAGAACGGTGATCCGTGATGATCTGTCCTTGCGGCTCACTGCGAAGATAAAGTCGGGATAGATTTTCGCTTTGCGCCAGCCCTGCACCGCATATTCCGACCGGGCGACGTTACGATGCCACCAAGTGAGTGCAGCGTCGCCATCGAGATAGACCGCGACGTCACGCTCCTCGCCATTGAGGTCGTCTTCATAGATCGGGGAGAATAGACTTCGCTGGAGCGGCCCGCCATCCTTGCCGACAAGCTGGCGCGCGCCCTCTGGCTGACTTGTTTCGGTTTCGAGTGGCATTTGCCAGTTACGACCATCGAGGCGCAGCCGAAACTGGATACGTCCCTCCGCGACATCCGCCTTGAACAGGGCTTCCGCCCGTGCGGTTTGTTCCTTATCCAATCCCTTCCGGAGCTCCTCGACGATCAGACTAGCGCCAGTGCCGATCTTGGTATCATCAAAACCTCGCTTGCGCAGCGCGTTCAGCAGGCGGCCGACAATCTCGCGGCCGACGAACGGATTTGGCACGAGATCGGAGATCATCCGGGCGGCATGAGCGGGATCGAAGGCCAGCACCTCCGGATTTACGGCGACAGTTTCGCCGACCAACAACTCGTCGCCGTTGTCAGCAAGACGAATCCGCTGAAGCTGGCTTTCCGCCGCCTGCGCATTCTTCGGAATGCGTGCGGCGACGTCCTTCGGATCGAAGTCGCGCCAGTCGATGGCAGACAGCACGTCGGTTTCGTAGTCAAGGTCGCGGGCGTCCTCGCCATCGACCAACAGAACCTTGGGCAGATAGATCTGGTGCGATGAAAAAGCCGGACGTCGTTTGATCTTTTGTGATCCCTTGCCCGACTTTTTCGAATCCTCTTGGGAGACTTGAAGCACGAGGTCGCCAAGGCCGTCCTGTTCGAGGCCGTCCTTGATCGCATCGACGACATCGGCGGTCTTGGCGTGGTGGGTGATGACGTGGCATTCGTCGAGCGCCCCGACGCCTGTTTTCAGCGCGCCAGGTTGGCGGAGGATACGACCGATTAACTGCGTCATCGCATTGAGGTTGGAACTGGCGGCCAGCGCGCACAGGACATAGGCGAACGGGCAGTCCCACCCTTCCTGCAACGCCTGCTTTGTGATGATCGCCCGGATGCGGTTGGTCGGAGACAAGAGGTCCTGATTTTCAGGCTGGTTCAGGTCGTTCTGTTCCGCCGTCTTGATGGCGACTTCGGCAGCATCGAAACCGGCGGTCAGAAGCCAGTCCTTAACATCCTCGGCGTGGATGTGCTTGCTTGAACGTTGGTCGCTCCCCGTGCGCTCCACCTGAATAAGCATGATGGGGCGGATATACCGTCCGGTATTGGCTTTCAGTTTCTTCGCGTCACGGTCGAGGTTTTTCAGCCGATCCAACGCCGCGTTCAACGTTGCCTTCCAGTCGGTCCCCTGTCGGGGATCTAGGTTGAGCGGCATCTTGATCATGCCCTCGCGATCGAGGTCCCGTCCCGTGATTTCGACCAGCACATTGGCATAACGGGCATCACGCGGGTTCCTGCCACCGCGCGGCTGCACATCCAGCGGGGTCGCCGTCAGTTCGAGCACGAAGCAGGGATTGAACCCGTAGAGCGTCCGGAAGGCGAGGTCGGAAATCGCACGGTGGCCCTCGTCGAGCACCACCATAGGCCGGATGATCCGCAAGGCATTGCCGAGCGAATCCTTCACCATCGGGAACATATCAACGTAGGCATCGAGGTTCGGCGTCTGGGTAAGCGTGGCCTGGTGAAGCTGTTGCTCGCCTTCTGGCGGGAAGAAGCCGTGAACGTCGCCCCGATCTCGAAACATCTTTAGGGAATCCTGCGTCTCGCGGTTCGCCGATTGCAGCATCAAGAGCATGACGCAGAGATTGGTTTCGACGTCACGGGCGTCGAGCCGATCCGTCTTTTCCATGATCCGGACACAGCCAGCGGCGGCATGGTCGAGCGCCTGCCGATAGGGATGCTGGCGGTCCTTCAGATGTTTCAACGTCTGAGTGTAGATTGCTTCGTTCGGTACAATCCACAATACGAATCCAGTGTCACGGTTGAGATATTTCCCCATGACACGCGACATCGCAGAAACCGCAAGCCAGGTCTTGCCGCCACCCGTCGGCACCTTGAGGACGACGTTCGGCACTGGCCACGCACGACCATCAGTTCGTGGCGAGAATGGAATGCTGGCGCGAGAGGCTGGCAACTTGCCGCTCGCTTTCAGCGCATCCCAAGTCTCCTTAGCAAAGTCAGGGATAGGCAACTTCAGATGGGGTTTGGTCGCGGCAAGCTCCGCGACTTCGTCAGCTTCCTTTTTCTTGTCCTTCAAAACATCGAGATAGGCGTCGAGCGTCGAGATCACACGGCTCTGATATTCAAGATCCCGGAACATCCCGTCAGCTCCGCTCGATACGGTAAAGGGCGAACGGTAGCGGTACGAATTCCACGGGGATATTCTGCTCGGTCAGCATCTTCTGGCTGACGAACCGTGCTGGCGCAAAGACCAGATGCCGCTTGCCAGGCTTTGCCTCGGCGAACGCCTTGGCGCGAGTCAGCGTCAGTGCGGCGTTCGGAGTTTTCAGCCAATCGAGGTCAGGCTTGTAGATCAGCCAGACATGCTGACCTGCGGTTTCACCGAGATAGAAATCCTTCTGACGGATCGCCTTCGGATCGAGCGCCTGATTGGTCGCCATGTGGAACAGCGCGGCTCCAATGGCGGCATAGGGCGGCAACGATTCTCCGCTCAGGACCTTGTCCAGTTCGACGGGGTCGCCCAACGTGCAATAGGTAAATTCACCGCCAAGGCCTTGGGCGCGTTCGGTAACAGCCTTCTCACCGGTAACGATCAGTTCGCCGTCCTTAATCTGTTTGGTGATGCGGTCGAAGTCTGCGCTTTCCAGGTTCTCGATGCCCTGCACCCGATGAACCAGATCCTGGGAGCGTTCTAGCGTCCGCCAGTTCAGATTTTCGCGTAGTAGCTCGGTCTTTTGCGTTCCCTTGAACTTGTAACCCTTGATAACGCGACGAACTCGTTCCGCCGTCAGCTTGTCGGCGTAGTCCTCCATTTCCACGAGGACAAAACGTCGATTGCCGCCGTCGCGCTTATTGAGTTGAAGAACAGCATGGGCGGTTGTTCCAGAGCCAGCAAAAGAATCCAGAACCAGCGAGCTGGAGTCAGTCGCAAGGTCAAGTAATCGGGATAACAATTTCGTTGGTTTCGGTGTGGCGAAAGCTTGATCAGTGAAAATATCCAATATTTCCGTTCGCGCTGTTCGCGTCTGTCCAACCTCTTTGGCTTGTAATAGCGTGCGCGCGACAAGATCGGCTGGAGCTTCCGACCGAAATCGCTTCAGTTTGGGAAATGAATAGTTTCCTGTCTTTCCCCACCACAACCGATCTTCTCGCACGTGCCGGTCGTTTTCCGATTTGCTATAGGCCCATACTCTTTCGCGCCTAGGCAGAACCTCCTCTCCGGTAATGGGATTTTTGATAGGATAGAAAAGATTGGGGCGCTCATCGGCCGATTTAGCGCATTTGTAATCGCCTTCTCGCCATGGACCGCGAGAATCATTGTCTGGATTAGTGTACGCTGAATCCGAACTCTCTGTGCGCACTACTCGATTGATCATTACCTGATCAATCCGTTTAGCGTAGACAAGAATATGGTCGTGATCTATCGAAAAGAAACGAGCATCGTTTCTTGCACTCGTTGTCTTTTCCCAAACAAGACTCGTGATAAAATTTTCCTCGCCGAATATTTCATCCAGCATCAATTTCGCACGATAAACCTCGTTGTCATCAAGTGTGATCCAAAAGCTGCCGGAATCTGAAAGCATCTCGTACAGTAGCCGCAGTCGCGGCCACATCATTGCGCACCACTTGTCGTGGCGCAGCCCGTCCTCAATGCCGATCGGATTGGCGTTGAGCCATTCCTTGATCATCGGGGCGTTCACGTTGTCATTGTAAGCCCAGCCCTCGTTTCCGGTGTTGTAGGGCGGGTCGATGAAAACGCAGTCCACCTTTCCGGCATACATCGGCAAAAGCGCCTTCAGGGCGTACAAATTATCGCCGTGGACGATCAGGTTGCTGTCGAACGCGACCGGCCCGATGCCTTTCTTTGGATGCGGCACGAGGGGACGAAAGGGCACCGCCAGATGATGGTTGTAAACGAATTCCTTGCCCTTGAAGTTCAGTTCCGTCACGTCGCTTGCCCCCCAACTCTCCCGACCGGCCATCATAGAATCAGCCGTAGCGTTACCATGCAACGCTGATCGGCATGGGTCACGCCAGGTATCTCTTTGGACAGAAGCGTCATGAGTTCGAAAGTTTGATGGGAGACAGCATCTCGATGAACTTGGATTTGCTCAGAAGATCGGCCAGCAAATCGGCCAAAATACAGCAGATATTTGTAATTTTCGGTGTTCTATCAAACGATTAGATCAAAAAGACATCGGCTAAAAACGATCATTTCAATGATCGTGGCGGGAACGAGAAGACCTATCTTTCGGTTTGGAAGGAGGCATATTTAGGCGGCTTATAGGTTCGATGCGTCCGAAATTTGTATATTTATTTCGGACATATTCCTTGACTTATGTCCGAAAAAAGTATACAATTTTCGGACATGGGAACCAACTCGCCTAATCTGAGAACAACTATGCTCGAGCGCATCCGTGCGGACACGCCGCGCAAGGTCTGGACGCCCAGTGATTTCGTCGACCTCGCCTCGCGGGACGCCGTTGATAAGGCATTGCAACGGATGACGACGGCCGAAACTCTCAGGCGAATCGATCGCGGGCTTTATGATCAGCCCGGCTTCAACAAGCTCACCGAGAAACCTAACCCGCCTGATCCGCGCTCGGTCATCGACGCCGTCGGGCGCCGCGACCAAACCCGGATGCTTGTCGACGGCATGACTGCGGCAAATGATCTTGGTCTGACTGATGCAGTCCCGGCAAAGATCGTGGTGCACACCGACGCGCGGCGTCGCGCGATCAAGCTCGGAAACGTGATAATTACCTTTCGTCCAACCGCCGCTAGCAAGCTGTACTGGGCCGGACGACCAGCGATGCGCGTCGTTCAAGCGCTTTACTGGTTGCGCGATCTTCTGGCTCGCGAGGGAGAGAGTGAGCAGGTTAAACGCAAACTTGCCAAGCTTTTCGAGGATCCGGTGACGGGGCCACCACTGACAGCCGACATCAGCGCGGGAATGACGGCGCTTCCGACATGGATGTGGATGTTTCTCAAGCCGCTCATCGACGGGGAGACTCACGCTCATCGTCGACTTCCCGACGATGATGATGTCGCTGCTGCTGCTGAGCACTCCGCTGCAGTTTGTCCCAAACGGAGACTACTCTCCGCCCAAAAGATACGACCCTCCAAACGCGGTGTAACCTGGACGACGAAGGCATGAATCCAGCTTTTGATGAAGTTCTCGCCGCCGGATCGGACGCAATGTTAAGCGCCTTCGACACGACGGCGCAGCGTCTCGGTACGGCATCGCAGAATATCGAGAAGGATTTCTGGGTGTGCTGGACGTTGGACGCCCTGTTTCACGGGTTGAAAGAGGGAGGTCCCCGACTCCTTTTCAAGGGTGGCACCTCTTTATCCAAGGGGTTCGGTCTGATCAACCGCTTCTCCGAAGACATCGACGTTACAGTGTTTCGGGATGATATCGGCGAGGGAGCGACTATTGAGGAGCTAGAAGCACTAAGCGGTAAGAAGCGTCGAGCGCGACTCGATGCGATCAAGGACGCCTGCCAAATCTATATCAATGGCCCGTTGCGCGCTGAGTTGACGCAAATACTGCAAGGTCGGCTTAAAGCCGCCGGCTTTGATGCCAGCGCGGCACGGGTAGAGGCAGACGACACTGATCTCGATGGGCAGACGCTGTTGATCTGGTATCCCACGGCAACGCCGCGCTCGGACTATGTGCGGGCGGCGATCAAGGTCGAGTCGGGCGCGAAATCCGCACTCGATCCGAACAGCGACGTACCGATCAAACCTTATGTCGACGATGATCTGCCCGCGCTCGATCTGACTGTACCGGCTGTTCGCACGGTCGATCCTGAACGTACCTTCTGGGACAAGGTCGTTATCCTGCATGGGCTGCGACGTTGGTTCGATAAGCGTGGCGAGTTGCGAGGCGGTGGCCAGCGCGTGTCGCGTCACTATTATGACCTGCACCAATTGGCTGCGACACAGGTCGGCGCTGCCGCCGTCGCTGATACAATGCTCGGTGTGGATTGCGTCGCGCACGCGCGGATGTTCTTCAATCGACCCGATTTCGATCTTGCGAGCGCAGCGCTCGGCTCATTCGCTCTCGCCCCGCACGATGCGATGATCGAACGACTACGCGTCGATTACCAGGCCATGCAGGGCATGATCTTCGGTAATCCGCCGGAGTTTGCGGCGGTTCTCGACAGCATTGGCGCGCTGGAGGCGCGTCTGAACGCAAACGGCCCGGCAGAATGATCGCGGAGAAATGTGTGAACCTACACGGCGCAGTGGCAAGTGACGTTTGCCAATGAAGATATTTTGGTCCTGGCAGAGCGATCGTGATCCGAAATTGCATCACTACTTTGTACGCGATGCGCTAAAGGACGCCTGCAAGCTCATCGCGATCGACCCTGATTATGAGGAGGCAGAACGTCCAGAGGTCGACCATGACACCAAGAACGTCGCCGGAACTCCGGACATCACGAAAACGATCCTAGAAAAGATCGCTGGCGCGCATGTCTTTGTCGCCGACATGACCCCGGTCGGCACGACCGATCCCTCAGTTCTCCAGCCCGACACACCAGCGGAAAAGCGTTCCGATCCCAAGTATCTTCAAAACCCGAACGTCATGTCCGAACTTGGCTACGCCGAGCATGCGCTTTCACAGGGCCGCATCGTTCTCGTGGCGAACGGTGCGCATTATCCCGGTCCCGTTGCGCTTCCTTTCGACTGGCGTCATCGCAGCGGCGCGAAGGTCTACATCCTCAGGGATGGCGCGACTAAGGAGGAGATTAAGGCTGAGCAGAAGCGTTTCGCGGAGGTACTGAAGAGCTGCATCATGCCCATCCTGGCCGAGCAAGCTCCGGTAAAGGCACTCCCACCACCGATTTCTTGGCAGCCATCGAGCAGCAGCGATCCGGCGATCTGGCCGGCGGCGGAGAAGGCGCTTGAATTTCGCAACAATGCGATGGGAGAGCCGCGCCGAAATATCCAACTGAGACAAGGGACGCGGATATTTGCCCGCATTGCGCCCCACGAATGGTCGATGCCGGCCCGTGTCGAACTTGAACAGCGTATTTCTGATGTCGGGCTGAGCATCCGCTCGCGGGACGGCGATTGGGGGCTCAATGGCGATGGCGCACTTTCAGTATGGGGACTGATCACCCGCGAACGCAACGACATGATTGTCACGAACGCGACTCAATGGTTCCAGTCGAACGGCGAGCTTTGGGCGGTCAACAGCAACTGCTTTGCCGAAAATAGCGGTGGCCCGTGTTTCGCATCTGCGTTGCCGTTCACACCACTAGATGAGTTTCTCCGCAAGGGTGTAGCTGCCATCCGGGCGATGGGCGGAAAAGGCCCGATCGGGGTCAAGCTAGGGGCAGGAAATTTGACCAACACGGTATTGCCTGGTGCCTATCAATGGGAACGGTTCCCAGCCGTCAGCGCAAGCGTAAATGTTGACGACGAATTCGAGACGTGGTCGCCGGACGAACGGCGGTCTCTTCTGTTCCGTTTCTGGAATGCTTTGATGGACGTTTATGGTCAACCTCCTGCGCGCTCCATGGCGGAGTTCGAGCAGGCAGCCGCGGTTGCGCCGCTCCCGAAATAGGCGGCGCAATGCCTCATTCGACGGCGAGGTGAAGGATGATCATTTGTTGCCAGCGTCCGATAAATAAGGGGCCTCCGCCCAACCTTTTGTCCCATACTTCTACCCATACACGCGCCGTGCCTTGAGGCGATTTTCGGCAAAATCGGTCGAACTGGGTCGAACTGTAATCTCTGAAAAATCGGCATTTATCCAAACGAGCGACCTAAGCCGGGCTAGTAAAACCGTCCCATACAGGACGCTCTCTCCGCCAGACCGCCTAAAGCCATCAATATGATGAGAAGTCTATGTTTTCGCCTCAATATCAGAGGCCGATTTCATGATGCGACTTCTTGTGTTTTTTGCCTTGATTGATTTTTTCGAAACCAATCAAGGCAAAACGGTCGGCCGAGGGGCAGCGCGTCAGCCGCCCTGTGTCACCAGCGGTATCGCAACCCCGCCAGGACCGTGCGGCGATTGGCGAACTGGCAGTAGTAACCGGACGAACAGCTCGAATAATATTCCTTGTCGAGCAGATTGTTGACGTTGAGCGTCAGCATCGCGCCCTTGAAGCTGGCCGCGAAATTT
This sequence comes from [Pseudomonas] carboxydohydrogena, assembly GCF_029030725.1. Classification (NCBI taxonomy): domain Bacteria; kingdom Pseudomonadati; phylum Pseudomonadota; class Alphaproteobacteria; order Hyphomicrobiales; family Nitrobacteraceae; genus Afipia; species Afipia carboxydohydrogena. Next base: position 3,104,191 of record NZ_CP113162.1, on the reverse strand, counting down.
CCAAGCTCATATTTGAGCGCGGCATCGAGCACCGTGTAGGCAGGGGTACGAAGCGTGTTGGCGTCGTCGCCGAAGCTCGCGCCGACGTGGCGGATGCCGCCCCCGAGCGTCAGGCCGTTGATCGGGCCGGACTTGAACGTGTAGTTCGCCCAGACCGATCCGAAGAAGTCGGGCACCGCCTGCGGGCGGTTGCCGATGACGAGCGCATCGGTCGACTTCGTGACCCGGGTATCGAGGAAGGTCAATGCGCCGATCAGTTCCAGACTCTCGGTGACATTGCCTCGCGCCTCGAATTCCGTGCCCTTGGAGCGGATCTCGCCCTGTTGCACATTGAAGTTAGGCACCGCTGACGGCGTCAGCACATTCTGCTGCCGGATGTCGAACACCGATGCGGTGAGCAAAATTGGCAGGAATGTCGGCTGATATTTGATGCCGGCTTCGTATTGTTCAGCCGTCGTCGGTATGAACGGCAGTCCGGTCGAGCCAACTCCGACCACGGGCTCGAACGATGTCGAATAGCTGGCGTAAGGCGCGACTCCGTTGTCGAACAGATACAGCAGTCCCGCCCGGTAGGTGGTCTTGTCGGCCGACTGGCTGGACGTCGAATTCGCGAGTCGGCTTTCGGTGGTCTGGTCGGCCCAATCATGGCGCAGACCCAGCGTCGCGCGCCATTTGCCGAGGCTGATCTGATCCTGCGCGTACAGTCCGGTCTGTGACAGGTCCTGACCATTGTTGATGAGGGAAGCGAGCGGTCCGGCAGGCTGATTGTAAACCGGGTTGACGACATCGAGCGGGGTCGCGCCGCCGAGCTGGTAAATCCAGTTGCTGCGCGACTGCTGGAAGTCGACGCCGGTCAGAATCTTATGCTGCAATGCGCCGGTGGCAACATCGAACTGCAAGCGGTTGTCCGCCGACAATCCGTTGACGTTCTCCAGCGAACGGATCGCCCAGCGCGGCAGCATCCCGGTGGATGTGAGCGGCGCATTCATCTGCAACGACTGGAAGTCGATATCGACATGCGAATAACGCAGGCTCGAGCGCAGACTGACGACATCGGTCAGGCGTTTGTCGAACTGATAGCCGATGCCGTATTGCTCGCGCTTGAAGCTGTCGAAGTTCGGGTCGCCGACATTGAGCTTCGAATTCAGATACGGCTGGTATTGCGGCGGCGCGAGCGACTTCGCGTAGAGAGAGTTGAAGTAACCGCCTTTCGGGTCCTTCTGATAGTAGCTCTGGATCGTGAGCCTTGTGTCCGTATCCGGCGCCCAGGTGATGGCCGGCGCGACGGCGTAGCGTTCTTCGTCGACATTATCATAGCGTGTGCCGGACGACCGGCCGATGGCACTCAGGCTGTAGAGCCAATGCCCGTCCTTATCGAGCGCGCCCTGGCTGGTGATGCCCGACTGGATGCGGCCATAGGTGCCGCCCTCAATCCGGACCTCGTTGTAGGGAACGGCGCTCGGCATCCGGCTGACCTGATTGACGAGACCGCCGGGGCTCGTCTGTCCGTAGAGAACAGCGGAGGGTCCCTTCAGGACATCGATGCGATCGAGCAGGAACGGGTCCATGGCGGTGTTGGCGAAAGCCTGACCGCGCGGCAGCTTCAGTCCATCCAGGAAGCTGACGTAGTTTGTCGTGGTCCCGAATGAGCCGAAGCCGCGGATGAAGATGCTGTCGTATCGCGAGTTCGTGTCGGCATCGGAGAGAACGCCGGCGGTATAGCGCAACGCGTTGCTGACGGTCTGGGCGTTCTGGTCGTCGATCTGCCTGCGCGTGATGGTCGAGATCGATTGCGGTGTCTCCAGAACAGGTGTGTCGGTTTTGGTGGCCGCTATGGAGCGCTGGTCGAGATAGCTGCCGGTTGTATTGCTCGCTGCGGTGGTCGCGCGCGGCGCGGCTGCCTGCCTTGGGACGACGGGAGCTGTCACTGGTTTAGCGGCGCGGCGGCGTGAGGCCGCGCGGCGCACTTGCGGCTTGGGCGCCTGCACCGTCACCGGGGGAAGCGTCGCGCCGCTCTGCTCCGGAGCTTGTTGTGCCTGAACTTCCGAAGCGCTCACGGCGGCAACAGTCACAGCCACAGCCGCCCACAACAGTGGTTTGTGATCGAGTCCCATGTATCGTCCCCCATGTCTGTTTCATCGGGGCAATAACGGGACGGCACCGTCCTGTCCATAAATATTGCCAAAAGATGGCAAATCTGAAATTGGAATTGCTCGAAAAACCAGGCGGGGAATTGGAGCCGTGAGCGCACGGGCGAGGGCGTTGCGATGACTCGAAAAGGCGGCCGTCCGTACAAATCCGACAGCCAGACGAAGTCACAGCATATTATCGAAACCGCATCCCGGCTGTTCGCGCGGCAGGGCTACGCGGCGACATCCGTGGAGCAGGTCGTTGCCGCCTGCGGTGTCGGCAAGGATACGGTCTACCGCCGTTTTCCCTCGAAGCTCGCCCTCTTTGAAGGAGTGGTCGAGCACGCGCGCCTGCGGACTCAAGCGCATTTTCAGACCACCATGGCCGCACAGACAGGCGATGTCATGGAGCAACTGCGGGCCGTGGCGCGCTGGCTTCTGACCGTCAACCTCGATCCCACGCTGATCGCCTTCAAGCGAATTGCTTTCAGCGAGGCGCTGGTGATCGGGCAATCCGTCGCCAACAAAACCGACGATCCGATTATGGACCGGTTGCTGGGTCTTCTGCGGGAGGCTCAAAAGACGGGCGAACTCGCGCGTGGGGACATTCTGTTTCTGGCGGCACACCTTTTGAATTGTATCGCTATCGGCCCGACGATCGAGGCCATGCTCGGCCGCACCACTTACGCCTCCACGCGTGCCCAGAATGCTTATTTCGAGAAAGCCTGGACCCTCTTCCTCAATGGGGCCCGCCCTCGATAGGCGCTGTGGTTACGGGTTCTGCCGGATGGCTGCTGGCTGCCAGCAAAAGATTCGGCCAGAATTGTTCTGGATCATTTCCGTACTCGGGGAGGATAACCAAGCTACGGAACGATGAGCCCGGCCGGTTGCCGGGCGAGCAGCCAAGCCATGGAACAACCCTTTTTCACCATCGGACATTCGACCAGGACGATCGAAGAGTTTGTCGAGTTGCTGAAGGAGTCCGGGATCGGAGTGGTGGTGGATGTGCGCACCATTCCGCGCTCGCGCACCAATCCGCAATATAACCGCGACACGCTGCCGGAAAGCCTCGGCTCTTTCCAGATCGGCTACGAGCACATCGCCGAGCTTGGCGGTCTGCGCGCCAAGAAGGGTATCGATCCTCAGATCAATGGTTTCTGGCAGAACAAGAGCTTTCACAATTATGCCGACTACGCGCTGGGCGAGGCCTTTCATCAGGGCTTCGCGCGGCTTTTCGATCTCGGCGCGGAGCGGCGCTGCGCCATCATGTGCGCGGAAGCGGTGTGGTGGCGATGCCATCGCCGCATCATCGCCGATTATCTGCTGGCGCGGGGCAAACAGGTTTTTCACATTCTGGGGCCGGGGCATGTCGAGCCTGCGAAGATGACGCCCGGTGCCGAGATGGGGCCGGATCACACCGTGCTATACCCTCCGGGAGAATCGCCGGAAGGGATGAAGCGCGGATCGCGGAAGGAATGAGCCTGTCATGGATGACCTTGCTCTCGCCCGTGCCCTGCATGTCCTCGCTGTCGTGATCTGGATCGGCGGCGCCTCGATGGCGACGACGGTGTTCCTGCCGGCGTTGCGGCGCGGTGTGTTCGGCAAGGACATGCTCGCGACATTCGAGGCGGTCGAGCATCGCTTCATCTGGCAGGCGCGGACCACGGTGCTCGTGGTCGGCCTCAGCGGGTTCTACATGCTGTGGAAGTTCGATCTGTGGGATCGCTTCCATTCCGCGTCGTTCTGGTGGATGCATGCGATGGTGTGCGTGTGGGCGCTGTTCGCCTTCGTACTGTTCATCGGTGAGCCGTTCATTCTCAAGCCGCGCTTCCATCGCTGGGTGCATGTCAATCCCGATCTCACCTTCCTTTGGGTGCAGCGCGTGCATTGGGCGCTGGTTGGGCTGGCATGGATCACGGTGTTCGGCGCGGTCGCGGGCAGTCACGGCTGGTCGATCTTCTGAAGCGCGCGCTCACACCGGAAGGTTGTGCCATTCCGAGAACGTCGCGGCCTGGCCGTGACCTCTCCCATCCGCATCGATCAGTTGCCAGACGATGGCGTTCTCGATCCGGAAGCGCCGGCCGGATTTCGCGATGCGGATGCCGGAATAGTCCGGGATGAAGCCGTCACGGCTGACGCGATCGAGCAGCCTCTGCCGTTCGGCGCGCTCCGGCGCCTCGGCGGATAGCCGCGAAGGCAGGCCGATCAGTTCGTTGGCCGAATATTCGAAGCAGGTCTGCGCGGTCTCGTTGGCATAGATAAAACGCGGATCGTTGCCGCCGTCATGGGCCAGCACGACGAACGGCGCCTTATGATAAAGCCATTCCGCTCCGGCCGACGGATCGGCGAGTTCGCGGCCCGTCAGGCGGCGGAAGCTGCCGGTGATGAGCTCGAAAAGCCGGAGGTCCGCAGCAATGCGGTGGGCTACGGACATGCGGACTCCATCGGGTATCGTGTCGCGGCCAGCGGAATGCCCGGTCGCTCTCTGTATTTTACGGCATTGCATGCAAGGCATCCATCGCTAGATTGGCGGGCTAGTCCGCGTCCTCCAACTGGATTGGCCCATGACCGTTCGTATCGTCGATATCCGCGAAGTCACCAAGCCGATCGCATCGCCGATCCGCAACGCCTATATCGATTTCTCGAAAATGACGTCGAGCCTCGTCGCGGTCGTTACCAATGTGGTGCGCGATGGCAGGACGGTGGTGGGCTACGGCTTCAATTCCAATGGCCGTTATGGGCAGGGCGGGCTGATCCGCGAGCGGTTCGCGCAGCGCGTGCTGGAGGCCGATCCCAAAACATTGCTCGACGAAAGCGGCGACAATCTCGATCCGCATAAAGTGTGGGCGGCGCTGATGACCAACGAGAAGCCCGGCGGCCATGGCGAGCGCTCGGTCGCGGTCGGCACCATCGATATGGCGGTGTGGGATGCGGTGGCGAAGATCGCGGGCAAGCCGCTGTTTCGCCTGCTCGCCGAGCGGCATCAGCGCGAGGCCGATCCGCGCGTGTTCGTCTATGCAGCGGGCGGTTACTACTATCCCGGCAAGGACAATTCGGCGCTGCGCGCGGAAATGCGCGGCTACCTCGATCGCGGCTACAATGTCGTGAAGATGAAGATCGGCGGCGCGCCGCTCGACGAAGATCGCCAGCGCATCGAGGCGGTGCTGAAGGAGATCGGCTCGCAGGCGCAGCTCGCCGTCGATGCCAACGGCCGTTTCGATCTGGAGACCGGGATCGCCTACGCCAGGATGCTGCGCGACTATCCGCTGTTCTGGTACGAGGAGGCCGGCGATCCGCTCGATTTCCAGTTGCAGGCGGCGCTGGCCGAATTCTATCCGGGGCCGATGGCGACCGGCGAGAACCTGTTCAGTCATCAGGATGCGCGCAACCTGATCCGCTACGGCGGCATGCGGCCGGATCGCGATTATCTCCAGTTCGACTGCGCGTTGTCCTACGGCCTTGTCGAATATCTGCGTACGCTCGATGTGCTGCGTACCCATGGCTGGTCGCCATCGCGCTGCATTCCGCATGGCGGCCACCAGATGTCGCTGAACATCGCGGCCGGTCTCGGTCTCGGCGGCAATGAGAGCTATCCCGATCTGTTCCAGCCCTATGGCGGCTTTCCGGACGGCGTGCGGGTCGAGAACGGCCATATCATCATGCCGGACCTGCCGGGCATCGGCTTCGAGGGCAAGTCCAGCCTCTATAAAGAAATGAAGGCGCTGGCGTCATAACGCCGCGCCGATAGTGGCCAGGAACGCAATCAGGAGCGCAATATCGCCCCAGCAATTTAAAACCGTTCTAATCTTGTGCCCGATCAACCTCCATTGACTTGATCGCGACCGATCCTTGGGCCAGTTGATGTCCCAGGGACAGCGGATATGAATGACGATCACAAATCGAACGGCAACGCCCCGATCTGCCTCGGGAAGACCCCGCGCGGCTTCCGCGGCCTGATCGAAACGATCACCGTGGCCGGCGATCATAACGGCGTGCCGGCGGCGGAGATCGAGCGCCGGCTGCTTGAGCTTGGCTTCGTCGAAGGGGCGCGGGTTGAGGTGCTTCATGAAGGACCGATCGCGGGCGATCCGATCGCCGTGCGTATCGACAACAACACCGTTGCCTTGCGCCGCCGCGAAGCGATGTCGATTTTCGTGGCTTGACCGGCAATGACCAGCATCACCGAGACCCACGCGTGGCGCTTCGCGCTGGTCGGCACTCCCAACAGCGGCAAGACCGCGTTGTTCAACGCGCTGACCGGCAGCCGCCAGAAGGTCGCCAACTATCCCGGCGTCACGGTGGAGCGGAAAACCGGCACCTTTCAGACGCTGTCGGGCCACCGGATCGATCTGGTCGATCTGCCCGGCACTTATTCGTTGCGCGGCCGCAGTCCGGACGAGGAAGTGACGCGCGACATGGTGCTCGGCCGCATCAATAGCGAAGCGCAACCCGATCTGTTGTTGTGCGTGGCGGACGCCACCAACCTGCGCGTGGCGCTGCGTCTCGTCACCGAACTCAAGCGTGCCGGGCGGCCGATGCTGCTGGTCCTCAACATGATCGACATCGCCCGCCGCCGCGGCATCGAGATCGATCTCGCGCGTTTATCCGCTGAACTCGGCATCCCGGTGGTGACATCGACCGCCGTGCGGCGCGGCGGCACCGAGGAATTGTTGCGGCGTCTCGATGAACTCGCGGCCAACGGCGCGGGCGAGGCCGGCGAAAACCAATGGAGCGCGCCGACCGCCGCCGATTTGCGCGCGGCGCAGCGTGAAGCCGATCGCGTCATCAAGGCCGCCGTCAGCGAACCGGCGCGGCCTGACACGCTGACCGGCCGTATCGACGCGGTGCTGCTGCATCCGGTTGCGGGACTCATCATTCTGTTGGCCGTGCTGTTCGTGATGTTCCAGGGCGTGTTCGCCTGGGCGCAGCCGGTCATGGATCTGATCTCCAGCGGGTTCGACGCGCTCGGCACGGTCGTCCATGATCTGTTGCCGGACGGGCTGTTGCAGAGCTTCATCCAGAAAGGCGTGATCGCGGGTGTCGGCAGCGTCATCGTGTTCCTGCCGCAGATCATGATCCTGTTCCTGTTCATTCTGCTGCTGGAAGACCTCGGCTACATGGCGCGCGCGGCCTTCCTGATGGATCGCATCATGGGCGGCGCGGGTCTGCATGGGCGTGCGTTCATCCCGCTGCTGTCGAGTTTTGCCTGCGCCATTCCAGGCATCATGGCGACGCGGGTGATCGACAACCGGCGCGACCGTCTCACCACGATCATGGTCGCGCCGCTGATGACATGCTCGGCGCGCATCCCGGTCTACACGCTCATCATCGGTGCATTCGTGCCGGATCGCACGGTGTGGGGCGTGGTCGGGCTACAGGGCCTCGTGATGTTCGGCCTCTATACCATCGGCATTTTCAGCGCGCTCGCGGTGTCCTTCGTCGCCAATCATTTCTTCTGGCGCGAGAGTGCGACGCCGCCCTTCATGCTCGAATTGCCCGACTACAAGCTGCCTCAACTGCGCAGCGTGGCGATGGCGCTTTACACCCGCGTGATGATGTTCCTCAAGCGCGCGGGCACCACGATCTTCTCGATGATGGTGGTGATCTGGTTCCTGGCGTCGTTCCCGCGTCCGCCTGCGGGTGCGACCGGGCCGGCCATCGACTACAGCCTCGCTTCCATCCTCGGGCGCTGGATCGAGCCGGCGCTGGCGCCGGTCGGGTTCAACTGGCAAATCAGCGTCGCGCTCATTCCCGGCATGGCCGCGCGCGAGGTCTCGGTCGCATCATTGGGCACCATCTACGCCATCGGCGGCGGCGACGAGGCGACGGCGCAGATCGGTCAGGCGCTCGCGAGCAACTGGAGCCTCGCCACCGCGCTCGCGTTCCTTGCCTGGTTCATCTTCGCCCCGCAATGCGCCTCGACGCTCGCCGTGATCCGCCGCGAGACCGGCGGCTGGCGATGGATGTTCATCACCTTCTTCTACATGCTGGCGCTGGCCTATCTTGCGGCCTTCATCACCTTCCACATCGCCGTGGCGCTGGGGTGGGGTTAAAGCGTTTTCGAGTGAAGTGGGTACCGGTTCGCGTGAAGAAAACGCGTCTTATCAAGAATCAATTTCTCGCGCGGCGAGCAAATCATCAAGATCGAGCCTGCGCGTGAACATCGCGAGCGAGCCGTCGGCGTTACGCGGCCACTCCTCCGGCGGACGGTCGCGATAAAGCTCGACGCCGTTCTGGTCCGGATCGCGCAGGTACAGTGCTTCGCTGACGCCGTGATCGCTGGCGCCGTCGAGTGGAATGCGTGCTTCGATCAGCCGGTGCAGCGCATCGGCCAGCGCGGCACGGGTCGGATAGAGGATCGCGGTGTGAAACAGGCCGGTGGTGCCCGGCGCGGGCGGCGAGCCGCCCTTGCTCTCCCAGGTGTTGAGGCCGATGTGGTGATGATAGCCGCCCGCCGAGATGAAGGCGGCCTGATCGCCATAGGTTTGCATCAGTTCGAAGCCGAGCACGCCGCAATAGAAACCGAGCGCGCGCTCAAGATCGGCGACTTTGAGATGAACGTGGCCGATGCGCGTGCCTGCCGCAATCGGCGTCGGATTCGCCATGCGCTGTCCTCAGCGGATCGGCGGCGCGTACTGGATACCGCCCGCGTTCCAGAGCTGGTTGAGGCCGCGCGGAATGCCGAGTTTGGAGCCGAGGCCGACATTGCGTTCGTACATCTCGCCGTAATTGCCGACATGGCGGATGATGCGCGCCGCCCAGTCGTTGGTGAGGCCGAGCCGCTCGCCGTAATTGCCATCGGTGCCGACGAGCCGCATCACGTCCGGCTTCTTCGACTTCAACGCCTCGTCGATGTTCTTCGAGGTGACACCAAGCTCCTCGGCGTTGAGCATCGCGTAGACCGCCCATTTCACGATCAGCATCCACTGGTCGTCGCGCTGGCGCACCACCGGGGCGAGCGGCTCCTTGGAGATGATGTCGGCGAGGATGACGTGATCGTCCGGCTTGGCGAGATTCTGCCGAAGGGCATAAAGCTGCGAGGTATCGGTGGTCAGCACGTCGCATTTTCCGGCTTCATAAGCCTTCATCATGTCGCCGACATTTCCGAATTTCATCTCGTCATAGGTGATGTTGTTGACCTTGAAATAATCCGCGAGGTTGAGTTGCGTCGTGGTGTCGGACTGCACGCAGACGCGGGTGCCGCCAAGCTCCAGCGCGGAATCCACATTGCGCGAGCGCCGCAGCATGAAGCCTTCGCCGTCGTAATAGGAGACCGCCGCGAAGGTCAGATCGTAATCGACCTCGCGCGACATGCTCCATGTCGAGTTGCGGGACAGGATATCGACCGTGCGATTCTGCAATTCCTTGAACCGCTGGTTGGCGTCGAGCGGAATGAAATTGACCTTGGCTGGATCGTCGAACACGGCGGCCGCGACCGCCCGGCAGATATCGACATCGAAGCCGGACCAGTTGCCGTTGGCATCCTTGTTGGCGAAGCCGGGCAGTCCGGCGTTGACGCCGCAATTCACGGCGCCGCGTTTCACCGTACGTTTCAGCGTCTGGGTGTCGTAGCGGTCGAGACCGATGAATGCGGCAGCCGCGACGATCAGCGCGGCGAGGAGCCCGAGCAGGAGCCCTGAGCGGAAGGTGCGTGAAAAGATTGCCATGTCGATGCCCCGTTTCCCCGATCGTTCAGGACTGTAGCGGAATCAGATCTGCGGCTTCTGCCGGACGACGACCTTGGTGCCGACCGGAATCCGGTCGTAAAGATCCATGATGTCGGCATTGACCAGCCGGAAGCAGCCGGACGAGACGGCGGTGCCGATGGTCTGCGGCTGGTTGGTGCCGTGGATGCGATACACAGTGGTGCCGAGATAGAGCGCGCGCGCGCCCATCGGATTGCCCGGTCCGCCCGCCATGAAGCGCGGCAGGTAAGGCTGGCGCTGAATCATCTCCGGCGGCGGCGTCCAGTCCGGCCATTCCTGCTTGCGGGTGATCTTCAGCAGGCCCTGCCACTGGAAGCCCTCGCGCCCGACGCCGATGCCGTAGCGCAATGCGCGGCCGTTGCCCTGCACGACGTAGAGAAATCGCTCGGATGTCGAGACGATGATGGTGCCCGGCGCCTCGGTGGTGCGATAGAACACCGTGGTGCGCTTGAATTCCGGCGGCAGTTCTTCTTCCGCCTCGCTCGGCACGTAGCCGGGCTGGTCGCCATCGACATATTGCGCCGGATAGCGGCCTTGCGCGGCGGCGGCGGGAATTGCCATGGCGGCGAACGCCGCGAGACAGGAGAGCAGGGGGAACAGCCGGGATGCGATCATCTGAAGCTCCGCATGATGGCTGCTATCAAATCCGACCGCTGCCGCGCTGGCAAGTCATCCGGCGGACAGAGATTTCGTTCGTTCAAATTTTACAGGTCGCACGACACTATCGCGGCAGCAGTCACTTACCGGTGCGGGGCGATCCAGAGCCTCAGGATATACGAGATCAGCACGACAGTGCCGACGCCGCCGGCCCACAGCGTCACAAACCAGATCAGCCGCGTCATCAGGGGGCGAGGCGTCTGTTCGGGCCTGGTCAATGGTAGCCGCTTCCGGCCTGGACCTTGCCGCGGAAGACCCAATAGGCCCATGACGTGTAAACCAGAATCAGCGGGACCAGCACGGCGACGCCGACCAGCATGAAGGTCAGGCTCTTCTCCGGCGCGGCTGCCTGCCAGATCGTGATGCTGTTGGGCACGACGTAAGGCCACATGCTGATGCCGAGTCCGGCAAAGGACAGCCCGAACAACAGAAGCGTGAGGAAGAACGGCCGGTAGTCGTGCCGTTTCTTCAGATTTATCATCAACAGCGCGGAGACGATCGCGACGGCGAGCGGCACCGGCGCGGTCAGGACGATGTTCGGCCAGGTGAACCAGCGCTCGGCATATCCGTTTTGCAGGAACGGCGTGGCGAGGCTGACGACGCCGATCGCAGCAAGCGTCGCGAACAACAGCCGCCAGCTTAAGTGATAGGCGCGCTCGCGCAGATCGCCTTCCGTTTTCATCACGAGCCAGGTCGCGCCGAGCAGGCTGTAGCCCGCGACGACGGACAGTCCGGTGAGGATGCTGAATGGTGTCAGCCAGTCCCACCAGCCGCCGCCGTAATGTCGGCCCGCCACGGGCACGCCTTGCAGGATCGCGCCGAGCGCGATGCCTTGCGCCAGTGCCGCGAGCAGCGAGCCGCCGGCGAAAGCCGTGTCCCAGCGGTTGCGCTCGCTCTGCTGCGTGCGCCAGCGGAATTCAAAGGCGACGCCGCGAAAGATCAGGCCGATCAGCATCGCGATCATCGGTGTGTAGAGGGCCGGCATCAGCACGGCATAGGCCAGCGGAAACGCGGCCATCAGCCCGCCGCCGCCCAGCACCAGCCAGGTCTCGTTGCCGTCCCATACCGGCGCCACCGAATTCATGATGACGTCGCGATCCTCCTTCGCGGGAAACAGCGGGAACAGCATGCCGAGCCCGAGGTCGAAGCCGTCCATGACCACATAGGCGAACACCGCGAAGGCGATGATGAACGCCCAGATCATCGGAATATCGATCATCGCACTCATGAATGACGCTCCTGCGCGACCGATAAAGCGGGCGTGATGCCTGCGGCGCGGACGGGCGTGTTCCGGCCCGGCCCTTCCTCGTCCTGATGCGGCGGCTCGGCCATCAGCCGAAGAATGTAGAAGATGCCGACGGTGAACACGGTGAAGTAGACGATGATAAAGGCGATCAGGGACAAGGCGACGGCGGGCGCATCGAGCGGCGAGGCGCTGTCGGCGGTGCGCAGCAATCCCCAGACGAGATAGGGCTGCCGTCCGGCCTCGGTGGTGATCCAGCCCGCCAGCACCGCGATGAATCCGGCGGGTCCCATCGCCAGCGCGTAGCGGTGCAGCCATTTCGCGCCGTACAGGGTGCCGCGCCAGCGCGTCCACAGGCTGAACAGGCCGAGCCCTAGCATCAGGAATCCGATGCCGACCATGGTACGGAACGACCAGAAGATCAGCGGGACGTTCGGCCAATCCGCGCGCGGCACGGTTTCGAGGCCCTTGAGCGGCGCATCGAGCGAGTGCTTGAGGATGAGCGAGGAAGCCTTCGGCACCTCGATGCTGTACTTGACGCGGGCATCCTTCTGGTCGGGCCAGCCGAACAGGATCAGCGGCGCGCCGTCGGGATGGCTCTGGAAGTGGCCTTCCATCGCCATCACCTTGGCGGGCTGATGTTCAAGCGTGTTGAGGCCGTGCGCATCGCCCGCGAGAATCTGGATCGGCGCGACCAGCGCCGCCATCCACATCGCCATCGAGAACATCATGCGCGGTCCCTCGCGCGAGGAGTCGCGCAAGAGATGCCATGCGCCGACGCCGCCGACCACGAAAGCGGTGGTGAGATAGGCGGCGAGCACCATGTGCACCAGCCGGTAGGGGAAAGATGGATTGAAGATCACGGCCCACCAGTCGGCCGGAACGAACTGGCCGGCGGCATTGACGGCGTAGCCGGCCGGCGTCTGCATCCAGGAATTGGCCGACAGAATCCAGAAGGCCGACACCAGCGTGCCGATCGCGACCATCAGTGTCGCGAAGAAATGCAGTTTGTGTCCGACACGCTTCAATCCGAACAGCATCACGCCGAGGAAGCCCGCTTCGAGGAAGAAGGCGGTGAGCACCTCGTAGGCCATCAGCGGCCCGATCACGGGGCCGGTCTTGTCGGAGAACGCCGCCCAGTTGGTGCCGAACTGGTACGACATCACGATTCCGGACACGACGCCCATGCCGAAAGTGACCGCGAAGATCTTCAGCCAGTAATTGAACAGGTTGATGAAGACATCGCGGCCGGTCCACAACCAGAGCGCCTCGAGCACGGCGAGATAGCTGGCGAGGCCGATGGAGAATGCCGGAAACACGATGTGAAACGACATCGTGAAAGCGAATTGCGCGCGTGCGAGATCGATTGCGCTGATACCATCCATATCTGCGATACCTACTGAATTTGTATCGGGATATAGCACGGCGAAGAGGCCGTTCAACGATTTGGCTACATTACATTTTTCAATGGTGCTGAAAAGAAATAGGTATTTGCTTTATCGGACATCAACGCGGCGGAAGCCGTTCCATAATGCCGTCGCGGCGCCTGATGTGAGGACCGATAACGCGCGTCCGTTCTGGAAATTACCGTTGAGCGACAATCGCGGCAGCGCGGTCAAATGATCGGCATGAGCGGGAAACAGCATGCCGGGCCGCGTCGTCACCGCGGTGTCAAAGCCGAGTGCGATGGTGGCGTCGAATTCGCGCCGCCCGGCGGCGGCCTTGTCGCCATAGGGATAGGCGAAGTGCTTCACCGGACGCTCCAGCACGGCGGCGATGCGTTCGCGGCTGGCGGCGATTTCGTGACGCGCCTGACCGGCGGCCTCGTGCGCGAGATTGCAATGGCTGACGGTATGCGCGCCGATCGTCACCAGCGGGTCGGCGGCGAAGGCTTTCAATTCATCCCACGACATGCACAGCTCGCGGCTGATCGCCGCGTCGTCGATGCCACAACGCCGCGCCAGCAGGGCGACGGCATCGTTGATGTCATGGTCCGTCGGCAGGCGGCGGAAGTGATCGTGAAGGCGGGCGAAGGCGTCCTGTTTCTGCGCGGCCGTCGCGGCTTCGATTCGCACCTCGACGCCGTCGAGGGGAAGGGTGATCGCCTCGCTTTGGGCCACGATGCGCTCCAGCGCCACCCACCATAGCCGCCCCGTGCCCGCGGCGAAGTCGCTCGCCACATAGACCGTCATCGGCGCATCGAACCGCCGCATGACCGGCAGCGCGTAATCGCGGTTGTCACGATAGCCGTCGTCGAAGGTGAAGACCGCGAAGCGGCGCTCGAATTGCCGGGCGATGAGGCGCCGGCGCGCCTCGTCGAGGCTGACGATGTCGATGTCGCGGGCGCGAAGGGCCTTGAGCGTGGCTTCAAGAAAATCCGGCGTGACTTCGAGATGCCGGTTCGGCTGGAAAGCCGCGAGCGAGGCCGGCCGGACATGGTGCAGCATCAGGATGAAACCGGCCCCGCCGGTCAGCGGTTGCAGCAGCCGGTATGCACCGGTCGCCGCCATCGTTTCCAGACCAAGCCGGATCACCGTGCCGCGCAGCTTTTTCATGCATCCGTCCAAACCCGGGGTTGAGAGCGGATTTTGTGGCAGAATCGGTTGAAGAATAGGTTATCCAGAGGCCCATCCGCGCAATGCGCACCAGACGGCATCTTCCAAATTGACACTGCCGCAAGGGTTTGATTTTTCTCATATCTCACGCGAAGGATGGGAATGAGCGAGTTTTCCAACTGGGTACGGAAATGGTGGCCCGGGCTGATCCCGCTGGTTGCGCTGTGGGTGGCGGCGATCTGGACCGGAACCGTGCCGATCGAGCAGCACCTGACCGCCCAGGCCGCGGCCGCGCTGAAAGAATCGGTGCTGGACAAGACCCAGATCGAGGTCTCGGGGCGCGACGTCTGGCTTTCGGCCGATGCGTTCTCCGAACAGGGCCGCCGGACCGCCGTCGATCAGGTCGCGAGCGTGCCGGGCGTGCGGCTCGTCACCGACCAGACCCAGCTGATCGCGGAAGTGACGCCCTTCGTCTGGTCGGTCGAACGTGACGTCGTCCATGTGACGTTGCGCGGAAACGCGCCGCTGCCCGCGATCAAGGCGCGGCTGCTCGACGCGGCGCGCAATGCCGCGAACGGTGCCGAGGTCGTCGACCAGATGGCGCTGGCGCGGGGCGCGCCGGTGCGGTTCGACGCGGCGGCACTGTTGCTGATCGACCAGATCTCGAAGCTGAAAGAGGGCAAGATCTCGCTGGCGAACACCAAGGTGACGCTGGAAGGTTCGGCGCGCGAGCTTGGCGGGCGCGAGGCGATCGCGGCGGCGCTGAAGAACCTGCCCGAGGGCTACACGGTGGAAAAGAACGCTCTCTACGCGCCACCCTATCTGTTTCAGGTCAACAAGGATCCGGTGGCCACGACATTGGCGCTGAGCGGTTATGTCCCGGACAACAATGCGCACGCCGCCATCGTCAGCGCGATCGAACGCAAATTCGTCGGTGTGAAGATCGAGGACAAGCTCAAGGCGAGCGCCGGTGCGCCGCAGGGCTTTCTCGCTGCAACGACGACTGCGCTGAGCGCGCTGTCGCGGCTGTCCACCGGCACGCTGACGATCCAGGACCGCAGCGTCACGCTGTCCGGCGACGCTCTTTATCCGGGCGCGAACGCGCGGATCGGCGAGGAACTGGCCGCAAAACTGCCGCAGGGCTGGAAGCAGAAGGCGGAGTTGACGGTGAAGCCGGTGGCGACGCCGGTCAATGCCACGATCTGCCAGCAACTGCTGACGGGATTGCTCGCGAAAGGCACCATCCAGTTCGAGACCGGCAAAGCCGTGATCGATCCGGATTCGGCGGGGCTTCTCGACCGTCTGATCGAGGCGGTGCTGCGCTGTCCGGCATCGCAGATCGAGGTCGAGGGCCATACCGACAGCAATGGCGAGAAGGAAGCCAACCTTGCTCTGTCGATGCGCCGTGCCCAGGCGGTCGCCGACTATTTCACCAAGGCCGGAATCCCGAAAGAGCGCATCACCGCGGTCGGTTTCGGCAGCGAGCGGCCGGTGGCGAGCAACGACACGGAAGAAGGCAAGGCGCAGAACCGCCGCATCGAATTCGTGGTGAGGTGAGGGATGAGCTATCTCGTGGCGTTCAACTGGGGATGGATCGTAGGGGCCGCAGCGCTCGGCTTCGCGACGGGATGGGTTTCGCCGATCTCCCGCGTCCGCAGCCTCTCGACGATGACGATGCGCATCAGCTTCGCGGTGGCCCTGGCGCTGGTTGCGGTGTCGCTGTCGCGGACGCTGCCGGGGCGGCCGGGTTACTGGCTCGACCTCGGCCTGGTCATGTTCGGGGTCTATCTCGCCGGTGGCGCCGTCGGCTCCTGGTTGCGTTATGTCCTCCTGCTGCGGCCGGGCAGGCCGCGCGGCGAAGAGGGTTGAGATTCCGGCCACGACGGGGCTGCGAAATGCCGCAATCCTCACGCTTTATCTCGCGATCCTGCGAACGGTCTGCTAGGACGATCCGGGGGACGGGAGCTTTGAGGATTTGATGCTTGAACCGGTGCGCAGGACGCTGGCGTTTCTGCGAGAAAAGCAAATCCTGCATAAGCTGGGTGTCGCGCTGAGCCTGATGGTCATCGGCTTTGCCCTCCACATCCTCTATCAGATGTTGCGGGATATCCATCTCGATGACGTGCTCAAGGCCTTGCGCGGAACCGAGATCAAGACGGTTGCCCTCGCGGGGTTGTGCGTCGCGGCGGGATATTTCACGCTGACGTTCTACGACTTCTTTGCGCTGCGGGCGATCGGCCGCACCGAAATTCCCTACCGCGTCGCGGCCTTTGCGGGATTCACCAGCTATTCGATCGGCCACAATGTCGGCGCCAGTGTCTTCACCGGCGGCGCCGTCCGCTATCGGGTGTATTCCTCATGGGGCCTGACCGCGATTGATGTCGCCAAGGTCTGTTTCATCGCCGGACTGACCTTCTGGCTCGGCAATGCCGCCGTGCTCGGTCTCGGGGTGGCCTATCATCCGGAGGCGGCATCCTCGATCGACCAGTTGCCGATCTGGCTCAACCGCGTGCTGGCGGTGCTGCTGCTGGCGGCCCTGTTGGGTTACGTCATCTGGGTCTCGTCGCGGCCGCGCAATGTCGGGCGCGGCAACTGGACCGTGACGCTGCCGGGCGGCAGCCTGACGCTGATGCAAATTCTGATCGGCATCGTCGATCTCTCGTTCTGCGCGATTGCGATGTATATCCTGATGCCGGACGAGCCTTATGTCGGCTTCGTCGTGGTCGCGGTGATCTTCGTGTCCGCCACCCTTTTGGGATTTGCCAGCCACTCCCCGGGCGGGCTCGGCGTGTTCGATGCCGCGATGCTGTACGGCATCATGCATTTCGACAGCCAGTTCGATAAGGAGGAATTGCTGGCCGGGATGCTGCTGTTTCGCGTACTGTACTATATCGTGCCTTTCGTGATCTCGGTCATGCTACTGTTGTTTCGGGAAGTCATGCTGGGCGCCAGGGCGCGGCGCGAGTCGGGCTTGCGCAGGCGTGACGATATCTCCAAGTCAGAATCTTAAGATCAGAGTCCTAAACGTCAGGGTCCTCATGACGGCCGATGCATCCGTCCCGCCACCTCCGACCCCGTACTGGCTGAAACAATTGCGGCGTTCCAGCCTTGTCGTGCTGGTCGTGGGCGTTTCGCTCGGCACGCTGGTCGCGATGCACGATCTGAGACTGTCGAGCGCGATCCTGGTGTTTTTCTGTATCGCCGGCGCCGCTCTGGTCCCGCTACGGTCGCACGATAGCGTTCGGGCGCGTGAGGAGAGTGGCGGCGAAAGACTGACGGAGGGCGTCGCGGTCCGCGCCGTGATCGGTGCGATGCCGGAGCCGACCGTGCTGCTCGATCGGGTCGGGCGCGTGCTGCATCTGAACGCACAGGCCGCGCAACTGGCGCCGGCGCTGCGCCGGCACGAACTGGCGCTGTTCGCGCTGCGCTCGCCGGAGATTATCGCGGTGCTGCGCGATGCGATTGCCACGTTGCAGCCCCAGCGCGCCACCTATGTCGAGCGGGTGCCGGTCGAGCGCTGGATGGAGCTTGTGGTGACGCCGGTCGCGGTGCCGACCGAGTTCGGCGGCACGGACAACTGCTTCCTGATGACGTTCCGCGACCAGACGCCATTGCGCCGCGCCGAGGAAATGCGCGCCGACTTCGTCGCCAATGCGAGCCACGAATTGCGCACGCCGCTCGCGGCACTCTCCGGCTTCATTGATACCCTGCAAGGCCCCGCGCGCGACGATCCCAAGGCGCGGGAGCGTTTTCTCGGCATCATGCATGCGCAGGCAACCCGCATGGCGCGGCTGATCGACGATTTGCTGTCGCTGTCGCGGGTGGAATTGAGCGCGCATGTGCGGCCCGAAGCCAAGGTCGATCTACTCACGATCCTGCGGCAGGTGATCGATGGGCTCGAGGTGCTCGCCGGGGAGCGCGGGGTTGTAATCGAGACGCAGTTTCCGGAGGGGCCGGTCTTCATCGCCGGTGATACCGAGGAATTGCTGCGGGTGTTCGAGAACCTGATCGAGAACGGCCTGAAATATGGCGCCTCGGGCGGCAGGGTCACGGTCTCGCTGACGCGGCCCGCGCCGGAGGAGGGATCGGCCGAGATTCGTGTCGCGGTCCGCGATTACGGCCCCGGCATCGCGCCGGAACATCTGCCGCGCCTGACCGAACGCTTCTACCGCACCGATGTCGGCGACAGCCGCGCGCAGGGCGGTACCGGCCTTGGCCTGTCGCTGGTCAAGCATATCGTCAGCCGCCATGGCGGGCGTTTGCTGATCGAAAGCGTCTTTGGGAAAGGCGCGACCTTCACGGTCTGTTTCCCACCGATGAAGACGGCGGTAGAGTCTTAAAAGACCATTGATGACAATGGCTTGTCGGTGTCACATGAATGTCACCTGACCTTTATAAAAGCTGCACCGGGCGCCTCTAAAGCGGGCGTCGCGGGCCGACTGGGCCCCCGCTGATCACAGGGAGATAACCAGTGAATTTTTTCAAAACCATCGTTGCGGCTGGCCTGGTTGCCGCCTCGACTTCCGCCTTCTCGCTTCAGGCGACGGCGGCCGACATCACGGGTGCGGGCGCGACGTTCCCGTTCCCGGTCTATTCGAAGTGGGCTGATGCCTACAAAAAGGAAACCGGCAACGGCCTGAACTATCAGTCGATCGGCTCGGGCGGCGGTATCAAGCAGATCCAGGCCAAGACCGTGACGTTCGGCGCCTCCGACATGCCGCTCAAGGCCGAGCAGCTTGAGAAGGACGGCTTCGTTCAGTGGCCGATGGTGATGGGCGCCATCGTTCCGGTCGTGAACCTCGACGGCGTGAAGCCGGGCGAAATGGTGTTCGACGGTGCGACCCTCGCCGACATCTATCTCGGCAAGATCACCAAGTGGGACGATCCCGCGATCAAGAAGCTGAACCCGAAGGTCAATCTGCCGTCGACCGCGATCGCTGTTGTTCGCCGCTCGGACGGTTCGGGCACCACCTTCAACTTCACCAACTACCTCTCCAAGGTCAGCGCTGACTGGAAGTCGAAGGTCGGCGAGGGTACCGCTGTCGAGTGGCCGGTCGGTGTCGGCGCCAAGGGCAATGAAGGCGTTTCCGCCAACATCAGCCAGACCAAGAACTCGATCGGTTATGTCGAGTACGCTTACGCCAAGCAGAACAAGCTGACCTACACCGGCATGGTCAACAGCGCGGGCAAGTCCGTGCAGCCGACCGTTCCGGCGTTCCAGGCTGCTGCCGCCAACGCCGACTGGTCGAAGGCTCCCGGCTACTACGTGATCCTCACCAACCAGCCGGGCGATGCGTCCTGGCCGATCACCGCGGCGACCTTCATCCTGATGCACAAGGAACCGACGGATAAGGCAGCGTCTGCCGAAGCCATCAAGTTCTTCAAGTGGGCGTTCGAGAAGGGCGCCAAGATGGCCGAGGATCTCGACTACATCCCGATGCCGGCGTCTGTGGTCAAGCAGATCGAGAAGACCTGGTCGGCTGACATCAAGAGCTGATTGCGACCGGCGGGGGAGAGCAGGTCTTTCCCCCGCCCTTCTTCTTCCGGCACCCCTGCGGTGCGAGACTGAATATCCGATTGCGTTGTAGAGATAGGGGATTGGCGTGGCAGAGATGGCCGTTCATGGTGCCTCGATGGAAGCCGCAGGACCGTACGACCGCGCCCGCGCGTTGAGCGCCTTCAAGCTGGGCGACAAGACATTCTACTGGATGACGCGCCTCAGTGCGCTTCTGGTTCTGGTGCTGCTCGGCGGCATCATCATTTCGCTGATTATCGGTGCGTGGCCCGCGATCGTTCAATACGGCACCGCGTTTCTGACGACATCGCGCTGGGCGCCGTCAGCCGATCCGCCGGTTCTCGGCGCGCTGAGCCCGATCTACGGCACGATCCTCACCTCGGCCATCGCCATGCTGATCGCCGTTCCGGTCGGTCTCGGTATCGCGATTTTCCTGACCGAACTGTGTCCGATGTGGGCGCGCCGGCCGATCGGCATGGCGATCGAATTGCTCGCGGGCATTCCCTCGATCATCTACGGCATGTGGGGCTTCTTCGTCCTCGGCCCGTTCCTCGCCAACACGATGCAGCCCGCGCTCATCAATCTGTTCGACGGCATTCCGGTGCTGGGATCGATCTTCGGCGGGCCGCCGTCCTATCTCAGCCTGTTCAACGCCTCGCTGATCCTCGCGATCATGGTGTTGCCGTTCATCACCGCGATCTCGCGCGACGTGTTCGCGACCGTGCCGCCGGTGCTGAAGGAAGCCGCCTACGGCGTCGGCTGCACCACATGGGAAGTCGTCCGCAACGTGGTGATCCCCTATACGCGGGTCGGCGTGATCGGCGGCGTGATGCTGGCGCTCGGCCGCGCGCTCGGCGAGACGATGGCGGTGACGTTCATCATCGGCAACTCGTTCCGCATCTCGCCCTCGATCTTCGCGCCGGGCACGACGATTTCCGCCGCGATCGCCAGTGAGTTCGCGGAGAGCGACGGCTTGCACCAGTCGAGCCTGATGCTGCTCGGCCTGTTGCTGTTCGTGCTGACATTCTTCGTGCTCGCCGCCGCCCGGCTGATGCTGATGCGGTTGCAGAAGAAGGCGGGGAGCTGAACGATGAATCCGATTTACGCATCCCGCCGCCGCAGCGACAAGATCATCCGCGGGCTTTGCTTTGCCGCTGCCGCCTTCGGCGTGTCGTGGCTGGCATTGATCCTGTTCACGCTGTTCTACAACGGCCTCGCGGGCATCAGCTGGCAACTCTTCACCCAGAACACGCCGCCGCCCGGCTCGTCAGAGGGCGGTCTGCTCAACGCGATTGTCGGCTCGATCATCATGACGATTATCGGCGTTGGTGTCGGTACGCCGATCGGCATGTTCGCGGGCACTTATCTCGCCGAATACGGCAAGCACGACAAGCTGACCTCGGTGATCCGGTTCATCAACGACATCCTGCTGTCGGCGCCCTCGATCATCATCGGCCTGTTCATCTACGGCGCGGTGGTGGTGCCGATGGGCGGCTTCTCGGCGCTCGCAGGCTCGCTCGCGCTGGCCGTGATCGTCATCCCGGTGGTGGTGCGCACCACCGAGGACATGCTGCTTCTGGTGCCCAATCCGTTGCGCGAAGCTGCCTCGGCGCTCGGACTGCCGCGCTCGCTCGTCATCAAGCGCATCGCCTATCGCGCGGCGCGCTCCGGCCTCATCACCGGCATCCTTCTCGCGACCGCGCGCGTCGCCGGCGAAACCGCCCCGCTGTTGTTCACCGCGCTCAGCAACCAGTTCTTCAGCCTGGACCTGACCAAGGCGGTGGCCAACCTTCCCGTCACCATCAACAACTTCGTGCAGAGTCCCTACGCCTATTGGAAGGAATTGGCGTGGTCTGGCGCACTGCTGATCACGCTGACCGTGCTGACACTCAATATCGTCGCGCGGCTACTGGGCTCTGAGAGGACTGCAAAATGACCGACGTCTCGACGATCGCCGTTCCCCGCCCCTCCATGCCGCCGCCATCCGTCGTTCCGGATGGTCCGGCAAAGGTGACGGCGCGTAACCTGAATTTCTATTACGGCCAGCACCACGCGCTGAAGAACATCAACCTCGTGCTCGGCGCCAACAAGGTGACGGCCTTCATCGGCCCGTCGGGCTGCGGCAAATCCACGCTGCTGCGTATCTTCAACCGGATGTACGATCTCTATCCGGGCCAGCGCGCGGAAGGCGATCTCAAGCTTGACAACACCGACATTCTCGATCCGAAGCTCGATCTCAATCTCTTGCGCGCACGGATCGGCATGGTGTTCCAGAAGCCGACGCCGTTCCCGATGACGATCTACGAGAACATCGCCTTCGGCATCCGCCTCTACGAGAAGATCTCGAAGTCGGAAATGGACGGCCGCGTCGAACACGCGCTGCGTGGCGGCGCGCTGTGGAACGAGGTCAAGGACAAGCTCAGCGCCAGCGGCCTCAGCCTTTCGGGCGGCCAGCAGCAGCGGCTGTGCATCGCGCGCACCGTGGCGGTGCGGCCGGAGGTGATCCTGTTCGACGAGCCGTGTTCGGCGCTCGATCCGATCTCGACGGCGAAGGTCGAGGAACTAATCGCGGAATTGAAGAAAGAGTACACGATCGCCATCGTCACCCATAACATGCAGCAGGCCGCGCGCTGCTCGGACTACACCGCGTTCATGTATCTCGGCGAACTGATCGAGTTCGACGAGACCAGCAAGATTTTCACCTCGCCGGCCGACCGCCGGACCCAGGATTACATTACCGGACGCTTCGGCTGACGGTTCGGAGAACTGTGATGGGAATGGAACATACCGCGAAGGCGTTCGACGAGGACTTGCAGGAGCTGGCCCGCCTGGTGGCGGAGATGGGCGGCCTCGTGGAGCGGCAGATCGTCGATTCGGTGGATTCGCTGATCCGCCGCGACATCAATCTGAGCGCGCGCGTCGTCACCACCGATGTCGAGCTCGATAAGTTGCAGCACATGATCGAGGAGCGCGGCGTACTCACCATCGCGCGCCGCCAGCCGATGGCGGTCGATCTGCGCGAGATCGTCGGCGCCTTGCGCGTCGCGACCGATCTTGAGCGGATGGGCGATCTGTCGAAGAACATCGCCAAGCGCGTTGGTCAGCTCGACAGCGATTTCCACCCGCTGAAGCTGATCCGCGGCCTGGAGCACATGACCGACCTCGTGCAATCGCAGGTCAAGGCCGTGCTCGACGCCTATGCCGCCCACGACGTTCCCGCCGCCATGGTGGTGTGGAAGGGTGACGAGGAAGTGGACGCAATCTGCACCTCGCTGTTTCGCGAACTGCTGACCTATATGATGGAAGATCCGCGCAATATCGGGTTCTGTATCCATCTGATGTTCTGTGCCAAGAACATCGAACGGATCGGCGATCATGCAACCAATATCGCCGAGACGGTGTTCTACATGATCGAGGGGCAGCCGATCGGCGCGTCGCGGCCGAAGGGCGATATGACGAGGTTCTCCAGCACATCATCTGCGGGTTAAAAGGGTATCCATGAACGCACGAATTCTGGTCGTCGAGGATGAGGAGGCGCTGTCGACATTGCTGCGCTACAATCTCGACGCGGAAGGCTACGACGTCGAGACGGTAGCGCGCGGCGACGATGCGGACACGCGGCTGAAAGAGCGCGTGCCGGATCTCGTGGTGCTCGACTGGATGCTGCCGGGGCTGTCCGGTATCGAACTGTGCCGCAGGCTGCGGGCGCGCCCTGAAACCAAGCAGTTGCCGATCATTATGCTGACCGCACGTGGCGAGGAAAGCGAGCGCGTGCGTGGCCTTGCCACCGGCGCGGACGATTACATCGTCAAGCCGTTCTCGGTGCCGGAACTGCTGGCACGGGTGAAGGGGCTGCTGCGGCGTGCGAGCCCGGAGCGTCTGGCCAACGTGTTGGTCTATGGCGACATCGAACTCGACCGCGAGAAGCGCCGCGTCGCGCGCTCGGGCCGTCCGATTGATCTTGGCCCGACCGAATACCGGCTGCTCGAATTCTTCCTGCAACATCCCGGGCGCGTATTCA
Organism: [Pseudomonas] carboxydohydrogena; assembly: GCF_029030725.1. NCBI lineage: Bacteria > Pseudomonadati > Pseudomonadota > Alphaproteobacteria > Hyphomicrobiales > Nitrobacteraceae > Afipia > Afipia carboxydohydrogena. Next base: position 3,080,365 of record NZ_CP113162.1, on the reverse strand, counting down.
GCCGCGAGCAGTTGCTCGATGGCGTCTGGGGCCGCGACATCTATATCGATGAGCGCACCGTGGACGTGCATATCGGGCGGCTGCGCAAGCTGCTCAATCCCGGCGAGGAGCAGGACCCGATCCGCACCGTGCGCGGCGCGGGTTATGCGCTCGACGACCGCTTCGCCAAGGTGGAAGGCTGATCGGCGCAGGTTTGTTTTCCGCGCAGAGTTGAAAATCAAAAAAAGCCCGCCATCAGGCGGGCTTTTTCGTTTGCCGGATTGGAGGGCGTTACTTGTTCGGCCGCCGGTCGCGCCGGCGGTCGCCGGCGGGCTGGTAAGCGACGCGCGAGTGATGCGCGCAATAGGGCAGGCCGCCGAGCGCTTTGCCGCCGCAGAAAAAGAACTCGGTGCTGCCCGGATCGCCGACCGGCCAGTGGCAGGTGTCTTCCGTCAATTCGAGCAGGGTGCGGCGCTGGTTCATCGGCACCACGTTGTCGAATGCGATCGGATCGGGTTCGGCCTCGGTCTCGAAGGCATGGGCGAGCGCGGTGTTGCCGCGCGCCATCGGGCGGCTGATGCGCATCATGTGCTGCGGGGCGCGCACCTTGCGCTGCCGGGGCGTGGCGGAGGACGGACTCTTGGCGCGGCCGGACAGACCGAGCCGGTGAACCTTTCCGATCACGGCATTGCGCGTGATGTTCCCGAGTTCGGCGGCAATCTGGCTCGCCGAGAGGCCGGATTCCCATAATTTCTTGAGCTGTTCGACGCGATCGTCGGTCCAATTCATTACCGTCATCGCTCTCATCCTTCTCTCTCGTGCCTGGAAGGTGAATCCGGCACTCCGATTGATGGTTCCGAAAACTCGTGCCGGCAGAATCCCTTAGCCCTCGCCGGTCGGAAGGACCGGACGTTTTGGCTGTCTTTGGATTCAGAATTCAGGACGCCGCACGAGATGTCGTAGCCAGTGAGAAAAACGCTACAATATGCCGTGACTCACGCGCAAGAGTCCGGCTTCGAAGTCCACATGTTCCGAATCAGTCATGCACACCAATTTGCCGATGCAGGGGCCGCATCGGGTGCCGCAGGCGGGGTCCGGAATGGAGCAAAACGGACTCTCTGGCGTGTTGACAGCCCAGACATGCGGAGAGGATAATCACGTAATGCCGCCCCGTCGGGGCGGCATGTTTCATTTTTACGGACCGTCACGACCGGGGGAATCTCGCGGTTCCCGGCAGGTCCAGCGTTCGTCCTGTCAGGTTGCCATGACCACCACCGCTTCGTCCCATCTCATGCCGGTCTTCGCCCGGGTCGATCTCGCTTTCGAACGCGGCGAGGGGGCGTGGCTGATTGCCACCAACGGCGAGCGCTATCTCGATTTCACCAGCGGCGTCGCGGTGAACGCGCTCGGCCATGCGCATCCGCATCTGGTCGAAGCCGTTCAGGCGCAGGCCGCGAAACTCTGGCACATGTCGAACCTGTTCAAGAGCCCGGACGGCGAGAAGGTCGCCGCACGACTGTGCGAGAACAGTTTCGCCGACGAGGTGTTCTTCGCCAATTCCGGCGCCGAGGCGATGGAATGCGCCATCAAGGTCACGCGCAAATATCATGCGGCGAAGGGACATCCCGAGCGCTTCCGCATCATCACCTTCGAGGGTGCCTTTCATGGCCGCACGCTGGCGACGCTCGCCGCCGGCGGTCAGGAGAAATATCTCGACGGCTTCGGGCCAAGGGTCGAGGGCTTCGATCAGGTGCCGCTCGGCGACATCGAGGCGGTGAAGAAGGCGGTGGGGCCGCAGACCGCGGGCATCCTGATCGAGCCGTTGCAGGGCGAGGGCGGCGTGCGCGAGCCCGAGCACGGCTTCTTCAGGGCGCTGCGCCAGTTGTGCGACGACAAGGGCCTGCTGCTGATTTTCGACGAGGTGCAGACCGGCATGGGCCGCACCGGCGAGTTGTTCGCCTACAAGCGTCTCGGCGTCGAGCCTGACGTGATGGCACTGGCGAAGGCGCTCGGCGGCGGCTTTCCGATCGGTGCGTGTCTTGCGACACGCGAAGCCGCATCGGGAATGACGGCGGGCAGCCACGGTTCGACCTTCGGCGGGAATCCGCTGGCGATCGCGGCCGCGACTGCCGTGCTCGACGTGATGCTGGCGCCGGGCTTCTTCGATCATGTGAAGCGTGCTTCGCTGCTTCTGAAGCAGAAGCTCGCCTCCATCATCGACCGTTATCCAAATGTTTTGACGCAGGTGCGTGGCGAAGGATTGCTGATCGGCCTGCAAGCGGCGGTGCCGTCGCCCGGCCTGATCGTGGCGTTGCGCGAGGAAAAACTGCTGACCGTCGGCGCTGGCGAGAATGTGGTGCGGCTGCTGCCGCCCTTGATCGTGACGGAAGCCGAGATCGAGGAGGCTGTCGGCCGGGTCGAGAGGGCCTGCGCGCGGCTCGCGAAGGATTTGCCCACCGCTCCGGGCAAGAAGGCTGCATCATGAGCAAGATTTTGCGCCACTTTCTCGATCTGTCCGAACTGCCGGTGCATGACCTGCGGGCGATTCTCGATGCGTCGATCGCGATGAAGAAGAACCTGAAAGCGGGCCACCCGGATCGCCCGCTCAAGGACAAGACGCTGGCGATGATCTTCGAGCGGCCCTCGACGCGCACGCGCGTGTCGTTCGAGGTCGGCATGCGCCAGCTTGGCGGCGAAGCGATCATGCTGACCGGGCAGGAGATGCAGCTCGGCCGTGGCGAAACCTTCGCGGACACCGCGCGCGTGCTGTCGCGTTTCGTCGACATCATCATGATCCGGATTCTCAGCCATGACGCGCTCGCCGAAATGGTGGAGTTCGCGACCGTGCCGGTCATCAACGGCCTGACGCGGCGTTCGCACCCCACTCAGGTGATGGCCGACGTCATGACCTTCGAGGAGCATCGCGGGCCGATCAAGGGCCGCACCGTGGCGTGGGTCGGCGACGACAACAACGTCATGGCGTCCTGGGCGCATGCGGCTGAACGTTTCGGCTTCACCTTGCGCGTCGCGACGCCGCCGCAGCTGGCGCCGAACAAAAGGCTGCGCGACTGGATCAAGGCCGCCAATGCGCCGATCGTGCTCGGCACCGACGCGAAGGAAGCCGTGCGCGGCGCCGATTGCGTCGTCACCGACACATGGATGTCGATGGGCGACAAGGATGCCGAGCACCGGCACACTTTGTTGCAGCCTTATCAGGTTGACGAGAAGCTGATGTCGCTGGCGAAGCCGGATGCGATCTTCATGCACTGCCTGCCGGCGCATCGTGGTGAGGAAGTCACCGATGAGGTGATCGACGGGCCGCAATCGGTGGTGTTCGACGAGGCGGAAAATCGTCTCCACGCGCACAAGGGCATTCTCGCCTGGTGCCTCGGGGCCGTGGGTTAAGCACCGCTACGCTTGAACGGCCGCAGGCACTTCTTACATTGCGGTCTTGCTCTCGTATGATGTTTCAAAAAAGGACGCCTCATGGCGGATCAAGGTTCTATTCGCGCGCCCTCGGCCGTGCCGGTCGATGATGCGGTGATCCCGTTCGAAGTCAGCGCGCTCGATGTTCGCGGGCGGCTGACGCGGATGGGGCCCGCGCTCGACGATATTCTGATGCGCCACGATTATCCCGCGCCTGTCGGAAAGGTGCTGGGTGAGGCCATCGTGCTGACGACGCTGCTTGGCTCGTCGCTGAAATTCGAGGGCCGTTTCATCCTTCAGACCCAGACCGATGGTCCGGTATCGCTGATCGTCGTCGATTTTATCGCGCCGGACCGGCTGCGCGCCTATGCGCGTTTCGACAAGGCGCGGCTGAAACCCGGTCTTTCCTCCGGGGAACTGCTCGGGCACGGCCATCTTGCGATGACCATCGATCAGGGGCCGGACATGAGCCGCTATCAGGGCCTCGTCGCCTTGCAGGGCGGATCGCTGGAGGATGCCGCGCACGAATATTTTCTGCGCTCGGAGCAGATTCCGACCCGCGTGCGCCTCGCTGTCGGTGAGGAATTGCGCGGCGGCGGCGACGGGCCGAAGCATCGCTGGCGCGGCGGCGGCGCGCTGATCCAGTTTCTGCCGAAGGCGCCGGAGCGCGCCAAGCAGGCCGATCTTGATCCGGGCGATGCGCCGGAAGGCAGCGTGTCGCATGTGGTGGAGGAAGATGACGCGTGGACCGAAAGCCAGTCGCTGTTCGCCACCATCGAGGATGTCGAACTGATCGATCCCGATCTGTCGGGCGAGCGGCTTTTGTTCCGGCTGTTCCACGAGCGCGGCGTGCGCGTGTTTCCGAGCCTGCCGCTGCTGGCAAGCTGCACCTGCTCGCGCGATGCGGTGGCGGGCATGCTGGCGAGTTTCGATCCGCAGGATCGCGCCGAGATGGTGGAGAACGGCAAGGTCGTGGTGACGTGCGAGTTCTGTAGCTCGACCTACGAATTCACCCCGCAGGAAGCGGGCGTGGAGGAATAGCCGCGGCACGAGGCGTCATTGCCGGGTATAGCCGTTTGAAGAACGGCGTCGCTTCGCTTGCCTATGACCCGGCAATCCATTTTTCTTCTCGAAAAGATGGATGCGTGGATCAAGTCCGCGCATGGCGATTTTGAGTCAGTTCTAATTCAGCGTGCGCCTGGCGTCCGGGCTGTCGAGCGAGAACAGCGGGATCGCGAGGTCGAACGTCTCGCCGCTTTCCGTCAGCATCTGATAACTGCCGGTCATGAAGCCCGACGGCGTGGTCAGCGGCACGCCGCTCGTATACTCATACCGTTCGCCGGGCGCGATGACGGGTTGCTCGCCGACCACGCCTTCGCCGCGCACTTCCTGCTGCTGGCCAAGACCATCGGTGATGATCCAGTGCCGGGTCTTGAGCTGGACGGTTTCGCTGCCTTCGTTCACGATCACGATGCTGTAGGCCCAGAAAAATTGCCGGTTTTCGGGGGATGAGCGTTCGGGAAGGAACTCGGGTTCGACGAGGACTTCGATCTGGCGGGTGACGGCGCGATACATTGCTTCAATCGGATGGTTCGTTCCGATGATAGACCCAAGCGGCGGCAATGGCAAAACGTCGCGCGCGATCTTGCGGAGCCTTGTTGATGCGATTTCGTTCAAGCCGGGTTCATCTTGGGCTGTGCATGGCCTGCCTGTGCCCGGCGGCGTGCAAATCGCGGTGAGGTTCCATGGTAGCGGTTTGCGGCTGCTTGACGAACCTCTATCCTGCGGCGATGCCGTCGCTGCGTTCTCCCTGAACAGTTCGAGCCGATGACAACCCTGACCGCCTCAGCGCCCGAACCCAAGATCATTCCACGGGATGCCGGAAAATCCGCTCTTCCGGTGGCGGCGGGCGAGCGGGAATTGCGGCTCGACCTGTTTCGCGGCCTCGCGCTGTGGCTGATCTTCATCGATCATCTGCCGCCGAATATCCTGACCTGGCTCACCATCCGCAATTACGGCTTTTCCGACGCGACCGAGATTTTCATTTTCATTTCGGGATATACCGCCGCCTTCGTCTACAGCCGGGCGATGGACGAGCGCGGTTTCATCATTTCGAGCGCGCGTATCTTCAAGCGGGTCTGGCAGATCTACGTCGCGCACGTCTTTTTGTTCATGATCTATCTTGCCGAGATTTCCTACATCGCGACGAGCTTCGAGAACCCGCTTTATTCGGAGGAAATGGGGATTCTCGATTTTCTCAAGCATCCGGATGTCACGATCATCCAGGCGCTGCTGCTGAAATTCAAGCCGGTCAATATGGATGTGTTGCCGCTCTATATCGTGCTGATGCTGTTCCTGCCGCTCACGATCTGGCTGATGCGCCGCATCCCGGATCTCACGTTGACGCTGGCGGTTCTCGTCTATGCGCTGACATGGCAGTTCGGCTTCGCGCTGCCGGCCTATCCGAACGGAACGTGGGTGTTCAATCCGTTCGCCTGGCAGTTGCTGTTCGTGTTCGGCGCGTGGTGCGCTCTCGGCGGCGCGCAGCGGATGGCGCCGATCCTCGCCTCGCGCGTCACGCTCGTGCTGGCGGTGGCCTATCTGCTGTTCGCCTTTTACGTGACGCTGACATGGCACGTCCCGCAGTTGCACGGCTATCTGCCGGGCTGGCTGGAAAGCTGGATGTATCCGATCAACAAGACCGATCTCGACGTACTGCGGTTCGCCCATTTCCTCGCGCTCGCGGCGGTGACGGTCCGCTTCCTGAAGAAGGACTGGCCGGGGTTGAAATCGCCCTGGCTGCGCCCGGTAATCCTGTGCGGACAGCACTCGCTGGAGATATTCTGCATCGGCGTGTTTCTCGCCTTCGCCGGCCACTTCGTGCTGGCCGAAACCTCGGGCGGGGCGGGGTTGCATTTCGTCATTAGTATGATCGGTTTGGTCATCATGTCCTGCGCGGCGTGGCTGCTGTCATGGTACAAGGCGGAGGTCAACAAGAGCGGTAAACGGCCTGTTTTGGCCGTCAGCGCCGATATGGTCGGGAGCAATTGATGCGGATCGCGCGGATCGCGGGAATGGCCGCTCTGGTCTGGCTGGCGGTGACGCCGGCCGTGGCCGACGACGCCAATTTCTGTTCCGTACCGGCCTATCTGCTTCATACCGAGGCGGTTCTGTCGAATGTCGCGGAAGCGTTCAAGACGAGATCGCCCATTCGCGTGCTGGTGGTCGGCAGCCGCTCCTCGGTGTTGAGCGGGCCGGATGGTGCGGCCAGCTCCTATCCCGCGCGTTTCGAAGCGGCGCTGCGCAGCAAGCTGCCCGGTATCGAGATCAGCGTCACGACCGACCTTCACCCCAAGGAGACCGCCGCCGATGTCGCCGGGAAGATCGAGAAGATCGTGGCCGAGCGCAAGCCGACGCTAGTGGTGTGGCAGACCGGCACCGTCGATGCGATGCGTTCGATCGACCCGGACGATTTTCGCGCCGCGCTCGATACCGGCCTGGCCGCTGTGCAGAAGGCGGATGCCGACGTCATCCTGATGAATCTGCAATACAGCCCGCGCATGGAAACGGTGCTGGCGGCGACCAACTACAACGATACGCTGCGCGTCGTGGCGCAGGAGCATGGTGCGCCGCTGTTCGATCGTTTTTCGATCATGCGCGCCTGGAGCGAGGCGGGAGACTTCGATCTGTTCGCGCAGGCCCACAGCATCGGCGTTGCCGCGCGGGTGCATGATTGCCTCGGGCGCGCGCTGTCCAAGCTCGTGATCGAGGCCGCGCATATCAACCCGGCCGAGCTCGGGGTGCGCTGACGATGCGGCAGCGCCATTGCAAATTGCTCGTGGCTGTAGGGCTGCTCGGTATCCTTGCGAGCGCGCCGTGTCCTGCCGCGGGCGAGACGCTCGCGCAGTCGGAGACGCCGATGGCGGCAACCGATGGGGCGCCTGCAAGGCGCAGCCTTCCCGGCAAGGCGATCGATGCCGCGAAAAATGCCGCGAGCCGGGCCGGCGATGTTCTGACCCGCATTCCGTGCCTGCCGCCGAAAGGCGCGGGGGCGGTCTCCGCCTCGCTGCCGCGCGTGGCGCGCAAGCTCAATGCGGGAGAGCCGATCACCATCGTGGCGCTGGGATCGTCGTCCACCGCGGGCTACGGTTCGACCGCATCGACCTACACCTATCCGAGCCGTCTGGCCGAACAGCTTCGGCGAAAATATCCGAGGGCGCGCATCAGCGTCATCAATCGCGGCATGGGCGGTCAGGAGGTGCGGCAGATGGTCGAGCGTCTGCAATCGAGCGTGCTCGATTCAAATCCGGATCTCGTGATCTGGCAGCTCGGCACCAATACGGTGGTGCGTGGTGAGGATAGTTCCGGCATCGCGGCGTTGGTCGAGTCTGGCATCACAAGGATACAGGCTAGGGGTGCCGACGTGGTGTTGATCGATCCGCAATACGTTCCCGCCGTGACCGCGAAGAAGGAAGGCGCGAACAAGATGGTGAAGCTGATCCGCGAAGTCGGGCGGCTGCGTCATGTCTCGGTCTTCCCGCGCTTCGAGGTGATGCGGCAATGGCATGAGGACGAGAAACTGCCGTTCGAGAGTTTCTCGATCTCCGACGGGTTGCACATGAACGATTGGGGATACGCTTGCTTCGCCCAGTTGCTCGGCGACACCATCATCAAATCGGTCGGGGAAGCCAAAGCCGAACCCGGCACCGAAAGGCCGGGAAGCGTCATGAGCTTCAGGCCGATGTGAGGGCATGAAAAAAGCCCGCCAGACGGCGGGCTTTTTGAATGGCGGCGCGCTTGCCTCAGACTTTTTCCAGCGCGCCCTGAACGTCCTCGATCAGATCGTCGACGTGTTCAAGGCCGACCGAGAAGCGGATAAAACCGTCGCCGATACCAAGCTCGGCACGTTCCTCCGGCGTCAGACGCTGATGCGTCGTGGTGGCGGGATGGGTGACGATGCTCTTGGAGTCGCCGAGATTGTTGGAAATGCGGGCGACCTGAAAACCGTTCAGGGCGCGGAATGCGCCTTCCTTGCCGCCCTTCACCTCGAAGCCGATCATCGTCGATCCCGCGCGCATCTGCTTCTTGATGACATCGGCCTGCGGATGGTCGGCGCGGCCGGGATAGATCAGCCGCGTCACTTTCGGATGCGTGGCGAGAAAGTCCGCGATCTTCGCGGCACTTTCGGTCTGCGCCTTGACGCGCACGCCGAGCGTCTCGAGTCCCTTCAACAGCACCCAGGCGTTGAACGGCGACATCGAGGGCCCGGTCTGGCGGAAGAAATTATGGATGTGCTCCATGATGAACTCTTGCGACGACAGGATGATGCCGCCGAGACAGCGGCCCTGACCGTCGATGTGCTTGGTCGCGGAATAGACCACCACATCGGCGCCGAGCGCGAGCGGGCTCTGGTAAAGAGGCGTCGCGAACACGTTGTCCACCACGAGACGCGCGCCGCCCTGATGGGCGATCTTCGCCACTTCCGCGATATCGACGACTTCGAGCGTGGGATTGGTCGGGCTCTCCAGAAACAACGTCTTGGTGTTGGGGCGCATCGCCTTGCGCCAGGCGTCGAGGTCGCGGCCATCCACCAGCGTGGAGGTGATGCCGTAGCGCGGCAGCAGCGTTTCGATGACGTAGCGGCACGAACCGAACAGCGCCCTTGCCGCGACGACATGATCTCCGGCCTGAAGCGGCGCGAGCATCGCGGTGGTCATCGCGGCCATGCCGGTCGCGGTGGCGCGCCCGGCTTCGGCGCCTTCAAGGGCTGCCATGCGGCGCTCGAACATCGCAACCGTGGGATTGGAGAATCGCGAATAGAGAAAGCCGGGCTTCTCGCCCTTGAAGCGGGCTTCGCATTCCTCCGCGCTCTCGTAGGTGAAACCCTGCGTCAGGAACAGCGATTCCGACATCTCGCCGAAATCCGAACGGATCGTTCCGGCGTGGACAAGGCGGGTTTCGGGGCGGTAACGGGATGAATTCAGATCGCTTTTTGTGTCGGACATGCGGACCTCCAATGGCGTCTTGCCTGGAAACAAGGCGCAAAAAACCGGCCTGGAAAAAATCCAACGGCCGGGGGCACAAGGTCCGCGGCCTGTTTAGCGACTTATTTTACGTGGCTGCAAGCCGGCCGGCCCAAATCACCACGGGATAAGTCCGAGGCTTAATCCGCACGGCTCTTTCCGTCAAGCAGCCCATCGGATAACGGGGTAAATGCCCATGCATAGCTCACTCCCGAGGGGACCGGATTTGGCCTTCTCTCTCCCCGCCAACGCCAACGGTATTCTGCCCGATCGCATGATCGCGGCCATGGAGGAGAGTGGCCTGATCCTGCCGGCGTTTCCGTTCGTGGAGAGCCAGATTCAGCCCGCGAGCCTCGACCTGCGGCTGGGTGAGGTGGCTTATCGCGTGCGCGCGAGCTTCCTGCCGGGGCCGGATGTCACGGTCGCCGAGCGCATCGACGAATTGAAGCTGCATGAGGTCGATCTTTCCGACGGCGCGGTGCTGGAGACCAACTGCGTCTACATCGTCCCTCTGCTGGAAAGCCTCGCGCTGCCGCAATCGATTCTGGCGTCGGCCAATCCGAAAAGTTCGACCGGGCGGCTCGATGTGTTCACCCGCGTGATCGCGGACGGCACGCGGCGCTTCGACATGATCGGCGCGGGCTATCACGGCCCGCTCTATGCCGAGATCAGCCCGAAGACATTTCCGGTGCTGCTGCGGCAGGGATCGCGGCTGTCGCAGATCCGTTTCCGCACCGGCGCGCCGCTCCTCGACAACGACGAACTCGAAGCGCTGCATCAGCGCGAGCCTCTCGTCGATTGCGATAACGCCGATCTGACCGGCGGCGTCGCGGTCAGTGTCGATCTGTCGGGAGAAGGCTCGGACGGTTTCGTCGGCTACCGCGCCAAGCGTCACACCGGCGTCGTCGATATCGACCGGCGCGGCGGTTACGCCGTCGACGATTTCTGGGAGCCGATCCGCGCCCGGCCGGACGGCAGCCTGATCCTCGATCCCGGCGAGTTCTACATTCTCGCCTCGAAAGAAGCCGTGCAGGTGCCGCCGAACTATGCCGCCGAAATGGTGCCGTTCGACCCGCTGGTCGGCGAATTTCGCGTGCACTATGCGGGCTTCTTCGATCCCGGTTTCGGCCATGCGGGCGCGGGAGGGCAGGGATCGCGCGCGGTGCTCGAGGTGCGCTCGCGCGAGGTGCCCTTCATTCTCGAACACGGCCAGATCGTCGGCCGTCTTGTTTATGAAAAGATGCTGGCGCCGCCGCAGACGCTGTACGGCACCCGCATCGCCTCGAACTATCAGGGCCAGGGGCTGAAGCTCTCCAAGCATTTCCGCGCGCCGGGCTGAAGGCGCGTTTGGTTAACGCGGCTCCGTCCCGCTGCCGTCAGGTTTGCAAAATCCGGACGGTTGGGCGATGGTGGAACGGACTTCGCGGGCGTAGTTCAATGGTAGAACGGCAGCTTCCCAAGCTGCATACGAGGGTTCGATTCCCTTCGCCCGCTCCATCTCCTCTTGCGTTCCATCCGTGACGCTTCGGCCACGCAGTTCCGCCGGAGTGCATCCGCCGTGCAACACCGCATCGAAATCATCCGCGCCTGAGAAGGGCGATCTGGACAAAGCTCCGGACTCGCAACACGCTGTCGATGCCTTGCTGACACAGCCGGGCGGGGGACGCGACGATGAGATTCGTGACCGGATTGTTGGCGGGCGTGTTGCTGCTGGCCGGGTTGACCGCGAGCCATGCGGTGGTCCGCATCGCCGATGATCGCGGCGGGCGCATCGGCACCTATGTCGACAAATATCAGGGTCTCCGCACGTCCGGCGAAACCGTCGTGATCGACGGGTTGTGCGCCTCGGCCTGCACCATCGTGCTCGGTGCCGTCCCGCACGACCGCATCTGCGTCACTTCGCGGGCCAGCCTTGGTTTCCATGCGGCGTGGGACCCGGGCGCGGGCGGCCGTCCGGTCACGAATGTCGAGGCGACCCACATGCTCTACAAGATGTATCCGGCCTCGATTCGGCGCTGGATCGCGCGGCACGGCGGTTTGAAGCCACGGATGATCTTCCTGCGCGGCCACCAGCTGACATCGATGTACAAGCCCTGCTACATGGACGCTCATGCTGCTGCTGCGGCCCGCTGACGCCGCTCTGGCGGCGTCTTGCCTCGCCATGATGTGATCGCCGCATGGCTCGTGCGCGGGCGGCTTGCTTGCCCGTGGATGCTTTCATGGCTATTTGAACGGGACCGCAGCCCATCTGCCGCAATTCCAGGTTTTCAGGTTCCCATGGCAACGAGTTCAACGCGACCGGGCGTCGTCATCGCCGCCTTCGCCATCAGCCTCGCAATCGGGTTGATGGGCGTTCTTTTCCTCGTCGGTGGATTTCGCAGCAACACCCCGGTCTCGTCGATCGGTGGCCCGTTCCAGTTGACGGACCAGACCGGCGCGACCGTCACGGAGAAGAATCTGCAAGGCAAGCCGACGCTGATGTTCTTCGGCTTCACGCATTGTCCGGATATCTGCCCGACCTCGCTGTTTGAAATATCGGAAATCCTTCGGGCGATGGGGCCGGATGCCGGGCGCATCAACGCCTATTTCGTCTCGGTCGATCCGGAGCGCGACACGCAGCCGGTGATGAAGGATTATCTGCAAAGCTTCGATCCGCATCTCAAGGGTCTGACCGGCTCGCCGGAAGCCATCGCCAAGATGATCAAGGCGTATCGTGTTTACGCCAAGAAGGTGCCGCTGAAAGACGGCGACTACACCATGGATCATACCGCGGCGGTCTATCTGCTGGATCGCGAGGGCCGGTTCGTCGTGCCGTTCAATTTGAAGCAGACGCCGCAACAGGCTGCCACCGACCTCAAGCGTTATTTCTGACGGCCGGCGCCTGCGCGAAGGCGGCGTTCTCGCGGCCCTTATTGCTTTTTAATTTTCGTCCTGCCGAATGCGCGGCCAGGCGCGAATGGCGCGCCAATCCGTGTTCGGTCTTTTCCCAGCGGTAGGGATCGCGGAAGAGCTGGATGAGCGCCCGCCATGCCGCGACCGACAGGCAGGCCCAGTAAAGCGGCGTCAGCAGCAGCACCCAGGCATGATGAAGAAGCCTGCGCCGCGTGAGGCCGATCAGGCATACGACGACGGTGGAAAGACAGCCTGCGGCGATGGTCGCGAGATGCAGCCCGGCGAATGGATCGGCGAACATCTCGATCGCCGTGCTGCCGGCGGCGGTGAGGCCGATCTCCAGAAGACAGGCGCCGATCAGCATCGGGTAGGCCAGCGCGGTCAGGACATTGCCGCCGACGAGAAGATTGAGGGTGAAGAATCCGGCGAGCCCGCTTTGCCGGATCAGCCGCAGTGGCGAGCGCATGTGCACGATCCAGGTCTGCATCCAGCCTTTCATCCAGCGCGAGCGTTGCCGCAGCCATGCGCCCGCGCGGGCCGGGGCTTCCTCATAGGTCGTCGAGGAAAACATCACCGCGCGATAGCCGAACCGCGCCAGACGGAATCCGAGATCGGCATCCTCGGTGACGTTATAGGCGTCCCATCCGCCGACCTCGCGCAGGGTCGCGGTCCGGAAATGGTTCGACGATCCGCCGAGCGGCAAAGGCAGGCCGAATTGCGAGAAGCCGCGCAGGAAGGCGTCGAACTGTCCTGCATATTCTGCGGTGAACATGCAGGCGAGCCAGCTGTCGGCGCTGTTGTCGATGCAGAGGCTTGCCTGCGCGCAGGCGACGTCACCGCCGTGACGGCGGAACGTGTCGAGCGCCGCGCGAAGCTGTGATGGATCGGGCCTGTCCTCGGCGTCGAACACGGCGACGAAGTCGCCGCGCGCGAACGGCAGTCCGGCGTTGAGCGCTTTCGGTTTGGTGCGGGGCCCGAATGGCGGCACCAACAGGATTTCGACGTTCGGCGGCAGATCGAGACGCGCAATGGCGGCCTGCGTTTCGCGGTCGTCGGCTTCCAGCAGCAATTTGATGTCGAGCTTTTCGCGCGGATAATCCAGCTCGGCCAGCGCATGCAGGAGATGCGCGACGGAACGGCCTTCGCGATAGAGCGCCACCATCACGGTGTAGATCGGCAGATGCTCGTCGGACAGGCGGTCGAGCGGCTGAGGGCGTTTGTTGCCCGCGAGGGAGCCCGCGAAGCGCAGGCTGTTGAACAACAGAAACCAGATCGCGAGCACCGCTCCGCAGAACTGGATGATGAAGACAGGCGCAAGGACAAAGGCGCCCGTGAGGCCCGGCAGGTGCAGCAGGTAGCGCCGTATCCTGCCGCCGCCATCGCGATGAATCGGCGCGCATGACATCTCGGGCAGTTGCAGGGCGAGGCCCTCGGCCGCGTCATGGGCGAGGGCTTCGTGGCGCATCAGATAGCGGTCGAAGGCGGCGCGCGTGGCCAGCCGGATGCGCGGCCGCGCCTGCCGGGCGCACAACGCGGCGATCCGCCGAGCGGCGAGGCCGAGCGGCGCCTGGACATGATAAAGCCCGTCCGGCCGCTCAAGCGGCAGCATGCGGTGTTGCGCGGCATAACGCAGTTGCGCGTCGGTCAACGGACAGTCGGTGCGGGCAATATCGCGAAAGCCCTCGACCGCGAGTTCGCAGCGCTGCGCCAGCCGCACCACATATTCGGTTTCCGTGATGATGCCGCGGCGGATCAGGACCTGATCGGCGCCGACACCGAGCAGTCCTGCGCAACGCACGGCTTCCGCGAGAATTTCGGACGGCAGGACGCCGTGCAGGCAATCGAGTTCAAACGGGTGGCCGGTCTCGCGCCGGGGCGGCGCGGCGGCAGGCTGGACACGGGGACGTTTGAGGAGGTCGGGGAGAAGCCCGGGATAAGGCCATGCGGGGCGCCGGCGGCGGATTTTACGCACCGGTCCGGCCATGTCATTCGGATGACCGGAGATCGGAGCCATGCGCCCCCCAGACGCTGCCACTCAAACGCCGCTCGCCTCCGCCGCCGGATGGTCTATAAGACCCCCTCGCGGATGCTTTCCAATGCAATCACAGATGGTAATTTCCGGCAATGAAAGATCGGGCGGCTGGCCAAAAGGCTTAAGCCGGACGATGCGCACGATTTTGCTCGGGATTTTCATCGCGGGGTCGTCAGGCCCCGAGGCCATGGCACAACCAGCGGTGAAGTCGGCCGTGGCGGCGGCCCCCCAGGCGGTGCCGGGTTTCTGGGACCCGCGCCGCCGCCCGGACCGGCCGGACCTGTCGCGCATCACCATGATCCGCTTCCTCACCGAAACCGACTATCCGCCGTTCGATTTCACCGGATCGGACGGCAATCCGGCGGGCTTCAATGTCGATTTCGCGCGCGCGCTGTGTGAGGAAATCAAGGTGCCTTGCACGATCCAGATGCGGCGTTTCGAGTCGCTGGTCGATGCCATCAACACCGGGCGTGGCGACGCGGTGATTGCCTCGATCGCAATGACGCCGGATATCCGCACCAAGCTCGATTTCACGGATCCCTATTATCGCGCGCCCGCGCGTTTCGTCTCCCGCGCAGGCGAGGTTCTGGCCGATGTACGGCCGGAGAACCTGACCGGCAAGAAGGTCGGCGTCATTTCCGGCTCGGCGCACGAGGCGTATCTGAAAGCGTTCTTTACCGATGCGCTTGCGGTCGGGTTTCCCTCCGAGGACGCGATGCGTTCGGCGCTGCGCCGTGGCGAGGTCGATCTGATCTTCGGCGATGCGATCTCGCTGGGGTTCTGGATCAACGGCACCGATTCAGCGGAATGCTGTGCGTTCAGCGGCGGACCGTTCGTGGAGAGCCGTTATTTCGGTGAAGGCATCGGCATCGGGGTCAGGAAAGGCAACGATGTGCTGCGTCAGGCGCTGAACTGGGCGATGTTCCGGGTCTGGGAAAAAGGCCGCTACACCGATTTGTGGTTGCGCTATTTTTCCGTTAGCCCGTTTTGAGAGAAAATAAAGGCGCGCGGGAAGGCCCTGCGTGCAGCGGAGTGAAGATGTCGGAGACGATCACGCGATTTGAAGACCTGTCGGCGAGCGATCTGCGTGCGGTTGCGGAGCAATCCAATGCGTGGCCGTTCGAGCAGGCGAAACAGATCGTCGCGCGCCTGAAAAAGAAACCGAAGGACGAGGTGCTGTTCGAGACCGGCTACGGCCCCTCGGGCCTGCCGCATATCGGCACTTTCGGCGAGGTCGCGCGCACCTCGATGGTGCGCCATGCGTTCCGCGTGCTGACCGAGGACAAGATCAGGACGAAGCTGCTCGCCTTCTCCGACGACATGGATGGCCTGCGCAAGGTGCCGGACAACGTGCCGAACAAGGAGATGCTGGAGCAGGATCTCGGCAAGCCGCTGACGAAAGTGCGCGATCCGTTCGGCACCCATGACAGCTTCGGCGCGCATAATAATGCGGAGCTGCGTCGTTTTCTCGATCACTTCGGCTTCGATTACGAATTTGCGTCCTCGACCGCATACTACACCTCGGGCCGGTTCGACGCGACGCTGCTCAAAATGCTTGAGAACATCGACAAGGTGATGGCGATCATGCTGCCGTCGCTGCGCGAGGAGCGCGCCGCGAGCTATTCGCCGTTCCTGCCGATTTGCCCGCGCACAGGCGTGGTGTTGCAGGTGCCGATCGTCGAGCATGACAAGAAGGCCGGCACCGTTTCGTACGATGACCCCGAGACCAAGGAGCGCGTCACCGTTCCGGTTACCGGCGGGCACTGCAAGCTGCAATGGAAGCCGGACTGGGCGATGCGCTGGGTCGCGCTCGGCGTCGATTACGAAATGGCGGGCAAGGACCTGATCGATTCGGTGAAACTGTCGGGACAGATCTGCCGCGCGCTCGGCGGCACGCCGCCGGAAGGTTTCAACTACGAACTGTTCCTCGACGACAAGGGCCAGAAGATTTCCAAGTCGAAGGGCAACGGCCTCACCATCGACGAATGGCTGCGTTATGCCTCGCCGGAATCGCTGTCGCTGTTCATGTATCGCGAGCCGAAGGCGGCGAAGCGGCTTTACTTCGACGTGATCCCGCGCAACGTCGACGAGTATCAGCAATTCCTCGACGGCTTTTCGCGGCAGGACGCCAAGCAACGGCTCGGCAATCCTGTGTGGCACATCCATGCGGGCC
Organism: [Pseudomonas] carboxydohydrogena; assembly: GCF_029030725.1. Lineage (NCBI taxonomy): Bacteria > Pseudomonadati > Pseudomonadota > Alphaproteobacteria > Hyphomicrobiales > Nitrobacteraceae > Afipia > Afipia carboxydohydrogena. The sequence goes on along the minus strand of NZ_CP113162.1, from coordinate 3,063,840 downwards.
AGCCGCAGGCCTCCGAGATGCCGGTGACGTTCCAGTTGCTGCTGACGCTGGTGTCGTCGTCCAACGCGGAAAACGCCGAAACGCTGTGGGGCTTCATCGGCCGCTACCGGCCGGGCGTCACGCCGCAGAGCCATCCCAAGCTCGACGCGCTGGTCGGCTACGCGATCAATTACTATCGCGATTTCGTCGCGCCGACCAAAACCTTCCGTCAACCGACTGACGGCGAGCGCGCGGCATTGCAGGATCTGCGCGATGCGTTGTCGCAACTGCCCGCGGACGCTTCCGCCGAAGACATCCAGAATGTCGTCTACGAGATCGGCCGCCGTGAGCCGTTTCTCGATCCGGTGAAGAAGGGCAAGGACGGACGTCCGGGCGTGTCGCTCGACTGGTTCAACATGCTCTATCAGGTGCTGCTCGGGCAGGAGAAGGGTCCGCGCTTCGGCTCGTTCGTCGCGGTCTATGGTCTCAATAATGCGGTGGCGATGATCGACGCGGCGCTCGCGCGCAACGCCTGACCTCGCGTCATGTCGAAAGTCACGCGCGCGACGAGAGTGCTGGAGCAGGCGGGTGTCGCCTTCTCGGTGCGGACTTATGATTACGACAGCAGCGCCGACCGCATCGGGTTGCAGGCCGCCGAGGCGATTGGTGAGGAGCCCTCGCGCGTATTGAAATCGCTGATGGCGCTGGTGGACGGCAAGCCGGTCTGCGTCATCGTGCCGTCCGACCGCGAGGTTTCGATGAAAAAGCTCGCAGCAGCGTTCGGCGGCAAGTCGGCGCAGATGATGAAGCCGGCCGATGCCGAGCGGCTGTCAGGCTACAAGGTCGGCGGCATCAGCCCGTTCGGGCAGATGAAGCCGCCGCGCGCGGCCATCGAGCAAGAGGCGATGGCGCAGGACCTCGTCTACATCAATGGCGGACAGCGCGGGTTGCAGGTGCGGCTTAATCCGCACGATGCGGCGAAAGTGCTGAACGCCATCGTCGCGCCGCTGGTGGCGTAAGAGTTTTTGCCGCCCGTTATTGCGAACGCAGCACCGCGCGGCGGTTGGATTTCTGCACCGGGCGCGCATTCATCGGATACAGTTTCGCGAAGGCCGCGATATCCGTGGCCGCGACCTCGATCGGGGTCGTCAGCACCAGCCATTCGACGGTTTCCGAACAGGGCGGCGTCGTCAGCGAGCCGGGATAGCGATAATAGCCGAGTTGTCGGGGCAGCAATTTGCGCGGGTTGAACGCCGGATCGGCCTTCACTGCGGGGCCTTCCTTGTCCGGCATGCTGGCGATCACGCGTGCGAACGCGGTGTTGCGCCGGCCCGCGGTCATCAGCACGCCGACGACGGCGAGATTGCCCGCGGCGTTGCGGTGGACGAAGTGCGCTTCCATCGGGAAATTCCTGCCGCCGATCAGGTGTTCGCTCGGCCGGTGAAAATGGACCTGCAACAGGTCGTAGCTCTCCCTGCCGAGAAGGAGCCGTCCGCCCGGCGCGAAATTGAGCTGGATGGTGTGGCCGTTGTTGACGATGGTGTCGGCGTGCGATGGCCATTTGATGTTAAGCCTCGGCAACTGCGCGCGGACAGTCGAACCGATATCGACCGGCGATTGTTGCGAGCCGATCGCGCAGGCCTTGCTGGCGGCGTCGATGTCGCCCCATTTTCCCGGGCCTGTCGCGCCCTCATAGCTCCAGTGGGCGTCGGCGGCGAGAGTGGCGGGCGCACACAAGGGGCACAGCGCGAGCCCGGCCAGCGTTTTCAGAAAATGCCGACGATGCATGTCCGCCCACCCCGATGATGTGATTCGGAACTATAACCGGATTCAGCGGGCGTGGGCGATCCGGATTATCGCCGCTTACTGGCTCGCCCAGAGAATACGCGCGATCCATTCGATCTCGGATGTCGGCAGCGTGCGGTCGGAGTGCGCGGGATTGAGCGATTGCAGCTCGATCACCTTCTGGGTGCGTCGGCGCAGCTCCTTCACCATCACCTCGCCGTCCTTGGTCTTGACCACGACGCGGTCGCCACGGCGGATCGGCGCGCCCGGCGAGACGACGATGACATCGCCGTCGCGATAGGCGGGCTTCATCGAATCGCCGGAAATCTCCAGCGCATAGGCGTGTTCGTCGTTGACGGATGGCAGCCCGACCTCGTCCCAGCCCTTGCCGACCGGGAAGCCGCCATCGTCGAAATAGCCGCCGCTGCCCGCTTCGGCGAAGCCCAGCAGCGGCACCTGCACCGAGCGGGAGGGGCTTTCGATGAAATGCACGAAGGTATCGACGCTGATGCCGGTGGCGGCCAGCGCCTTCGCGACCGATTCCGTGGAGGGCCAGCGTTCGCGCCCGTCGCTGGTCACGCGCTTGGACTTGTTGAAGGTGGTGGGGTCGAGCCCGGCGCGCTTGGCGAGGCCGGAAGGCGACAGCCCGGCGCGGGCCGCCAGCCTGTCGAGCGCCGTCCAGATTTGATCGTGTGTCAGCATCGTCGAACCGTTCGGCGGGGTTTCGATTATAGGAATTATTACCTTTATTGGACGGCTTGTGCAATGAGTCGGAGGCTGCATTTCAGCTTTGCGCCGTGCGCCCAAGGTCAAGTCTTGAAGTCGCGGGTCGCGATGGCTAGGGTGATTGCATCAAAAACAATAATGAACTCAAGCACTCCCGGGAACTGTCGTGCGGACCATCTACAAAATCTGTCCGGCGCCGGCCTGGCGGGAAGCCGAGCGGGCTGGCGTCTATCGCGGCAGCCCGGACGATATGCGGGATGGATTCATCCACTTTTCCACAGCCCCGCAGGTTCCCGGCACGCTGGCGAAGCACTTTGCCGGGCAGGCTGATTTATTCCTGATCGCGGTAAGCGCCGATGCGCTGGGTCCGGCGTTAAGGTGGGAGCCCTCGCGCGGCGGAGATCTGTTTCCGCATCTGTATGGAGATCTCGATCCGGCTGCCGCCGACAGCATCGCCACGCTTGTGCTGGGGTCAGACGGCCTGCACCGGCTTCCGGAGAATTTGACGTGATTCGTGCTTTCGACCACCTGACGCTACCGCTGCTACGCAAACTCGATCCGGAGGGTGCGCACCGGCTGGCGATCAAGGGCCTGCGCAGCTTTCCAATGCCGCGCGCGAAAACGGACAGTCCCAAACTTGCGACCCGTGCCTTTGGGCTCGACTTTCCGAACCCGATCGGCATGGCGGCGGGTTTCGACAAGAACGCCGAAGTGCCGGACGCACTGTTGCGACTCGGCTTCGGTTACGTCGAGGTCGGATCGATCACGCCCTTGCCGCAGCCGGGCAATCCGAAGCCGCGCATGTTCCGTCTGGAAGAAGATGCCGGAATCATCAACCGCATGGGCTTCAACAGCGAGGGCGCCGAAGTGGCGCTGCGCCATCTCAACGCGCGGCGCGGGCGCGGCGGCATCATCGGCGTCAATCTCGGGGCCAACAAGGACTCCGAGGATCGCACCGGGGATTACGTCAAACTGATCGGGCTGTTCGCGCCGGTCGCGAGCTATTTCACCGTCAACGTGTCGTCGCCGAACACGCCGGGCTTGCGCAATTTGCAGCAGGCTTCCGCGCTCGACGATCTCCTGGCGCGGGTGATCGATGCGCGCAACCGCGCGCGGACCGAGACGGGCGCGGTGCCGCTGCTGCTCAAGATCGCGCCGGATCTCACATTGTCTGAACTCGACGATGTCGTGCATGTCGCGCGCGCGCGGGGCGTCGATGGCATGATCGTGTCGAACACCACGCTGGCGCGCCCGGACACGCTGCGCGAGCGCGGCCTCGCGCTGGAACAGGGCGGGCTGTCGGGCCGGCCGCTGCTGCGGCTCTCTACGCGCATGGTGGCGGAAACCTATGTGCGTGCCGAGGGCGCGTTCCCGCTGATCGGGGTCGGCGGCATCGATTCCGGCGGCGCGGCGCTGATGAAGATTCGCGCAGGCGCTTCGCTGATCCAGTTGTATTCGTCGCTGGTGTACAAGGGCCTTGGCCTCGTCGAGGCGATCAAGACGGATCTGTTATCCACGTTGCGGCGAACGGGCCGGGAATCGCTGTCGGAAATCGTCGGCGCGGACGCCGCGATGATTACTGCCGAAGACTGGCCGGTGTAAGCGTTCCTGCGAAGGAAGCTTTCAGAAGAGCGCGGTAGCGCAGCGCCTGAAAGCATCCGCGCGCCAGCAGGAAGATCAGGAGCGCGAGCCACAGCCCGGTATTGCCGAGCGGACGTAACAGCGCCCATGCCGCGAAATAGAGCGCAAGGGATGCGAGCATCAGGTTGCGCATGTCGCGCGCCCACGTCGCACCGATGTAAATCCCGTCGAAGGCATAGGCCATCACGCCGCAGATCGGCGCCAGCGTGGCAAGCCACATGAAGGCGCGGGCGACCTGCCGCACGTCATCACTCGCCGTCATCAGGTCGATCAGCGCAGGGCCGCCCAATGCGAGCGCCAGCGCCACGGCGACGGCGAACACCATGCTCCAGCCGAGCACGAGTCTGGTCGTGCGCAGGAAGCGGGCACGGTCGCGCGCGCCGAGGCTGTAGCCGGACAGTTGCTCGGCGGCGGTGGCGAGGCCGTCGAGGAAGAACGAGCCGATCAGCGCGAAATTGTTCAGCACCGCATTGGCCGCGAGCACCACGTCGCCCTCGCGCGCGCCCTGCGCGGTGAAGAACAGGAACGCGCCGGTCAGGGCCAGTGTGCGGATGAAGATGTCGCGGTTGATCGCCATCATCCGCGTGAGCTTGGCGCGCTCAAGCAGCACCGCGCGCGAAATGCGAAACCCGTCGCGGCCGAGCATCCGCGCGGCCAGCGCGAGACCGAACACGAGGCCGCAGGCCTCCGCGATGATCGCGGCATGGGCCGCGCCCGCGACGCCCTGCTTCAGCCCGATCACCAGAACCACGGTCGCGGCGATGTTGATGAGATTGATGGAAATCTGGATCGCGAGCGCCCAGCCGGTGCGGGCCTGTCCGATCAGCCAGCCGAGCAGCGCGTAGTTGGCGAGCAGGAAGGGCGACGACCACAGCCGCACTTCGAAATAAAGCCGCGCAGCCTCCGTCACCGGGCCGCTCGCGCCCATCAGATCGAAGGTGATGGCGGCCAGCGGCTTCTGCACGAGGAGCAGCACGGCGCTCGCAAGAATCGCGATCAGCAGGCCGCGGGCGAGCGACGCGCGGACCTCAAGCGGATCATGCGCGCCGAGCGCCTGCGCGGTTAGCGCCACCGTGCTCATGCGCAGGAAGCCGAACAGCCAGAACATGCAGTCGAACACCACGGACGCCATGGCGACGCCGCCGAGCAGGTGCGCTTCGCCGAGTTGCCCGATCACGCCGGTCGCGACGATGCCGAGCAGCGGCGTCGTCAGGTTCGCGAGCATCGCCGGGCCCGCGATGGCGAAGACCCGGCCATGCGTGAGCTGGTCGTTCATGGAAGCCATTCAGATGGAAGGCAGCGGCCTCAGCGCGGCCGGGAGCCGAACAGCCGCGACAACAGCCACAGCGGGACGACGATCACCGCGCCGAGGATGAAGTAGCGCCACAGGCTGTTGATGGCATCGAAGCCGAGATTCCAGATCCAGTCCGCGAGGCGGCGCAGGCTCTCGACGATATTCCAGGGATCGAGCCCGATGGCGGCGAGAACGATGCCGACCAGAACCGACATCAGAATGAGCCTCAGCACCACCGCGAGCGGCGAGCCTCCCAGAAAGCGGGAGAACTGATCGTCGCGTGCCGGTAATTCCTTCGCTTCGTTCTGCATTGCCGTCTCCAGAATTCGTGTGCGCTGCTTTTAGCACACTTTGGCGCAGGTGGGGCTGCAAACGCCCGCCGTCAATGGAGGACATTGGGGCAAGCGGCTTCTGTCATAAATTTAATCCCTTGAATCGCCGGGCTGGAGGCCGCTGCCTCGTGTCGCCTGCGATAGAATCTGGCTGCCGGCGATCTGTTGTCCGGTGCGGGGCCGGGTTATAGAGAAAGGCCATTTTCCGAGACCCTTATGCCCGCGCCGCTTTTCCTGTCATCGGGCGACCTGATCGCCGACCGCCGCTACGATTTCGCGCGCGACCTGCAATTGCGCGGCGACATTGCCGGGGCGGCCGACCTGATGGCGCAGGCGGTGGAACGGGCGCCGAATTTCGCGTCGGCGTGGTTCGCGCTCGGCGAATTGAAGCAGCAACTCAATCTGCATGGCGAGGCGATCCGGGCCTATCGCAAGGCGCAGGAAGCCGATCCGGAAGATCGCCACGGCGCCAAATTGCGGCTGATCCGTCTTGGCGTCGAGACAGTGTCGGACATGCCGCCGGCCTATGTGCGTTCGCTGTTCGATCAATACGCGCCGACCTTCGAGGACGCGCTGCTCAACAACCTCGGTTACCGCGGCCCCAGCCTGTTGTTGAAAGCCGTGCTGTCGGCCTGCCGCGCCATGCAGCGCCCGGCCTTCTTCAAATCGGCGATCGATCTCGGTTGCGGCACCGGGCTCGCCGCCCGCGCCTTCGAGAAGAATGTGGATGCGTTCGTCGGCATCGACCTGTCGCCCGGCATGATCGCGAAGGCCGAGGCCACCGGCCTCTACCGGAGGCTGGAAATCGCCGACATGGTCGAGGGCTTGAGGAATGAGGCGGACGCCAGCTTCGATCTCGCGCTGTCGGCGGATGCGATCATTTACCTGCCCGATCTTGCTCCGGCGCTGAAGGAAGTCGCGCGGGTGCTGCGTCCGAACGGGATCGTTGCGTTCACCACGGAGACGCACCCCGGCGATGGCGTGGTAATCGGCGCGGGCCTGCGTTACGCGCACGGCGCGGCGCATGTGCGCGAGGCGATCGCTGGGGCCGGGCTTGTGCTGGGCAGCCTCGAGGAGGCTTCCACGCGCACGGAGAGCGATGTGCCTGTGCCGGGGCTGATCGCGGTGGCGCGCAAGATTTGACGGCTGGAACTTTAAGGACAGGCTGTGCTTGTCAGGCGGGACTGGCATGACGCACACAAAGCATGACATCGACGCAACCGCCGAAGTGAGCGCCCTGCCGGAGAAGCAGGGCGGCGTGCGCGGTTTTCTGCGAACGCTCGGCCCCGGTCTCATCACCGGTGCGGCGGACGACGATCCCTCCGGCATCGGCACCTACAGCCAGGCGGGCGCACAACTCGGTTACGGCATTTCGTGGACGATGCTGCTGACGTTTCCGCTGATGGTGGCGATCCAGGAGATTTCCGCGCGCGTCGGCCGTGTCACCGGCCATGGCATCGCGGGCAATGTCTGCCGGTTCTATCCCGCCGCCGTTCTCAACACCATCGTCGCGCTCCTGTTCGTCGCCAATACGGTCAATATCGCCGCCGATCTCGCGGCGATGGCGGATGCGATCAAGCTGCTGATCGGCGGTCCCGGCTTCGTCTATGTGGTCTTATTCGGCGTCGTGTCCGTCGCGGCGCAGATCTTCTTCGACTACCGGCATTACAGCGCGGTGCTGAAATGGTTGACATTGAGCCTGTTCGCCTATGTCGGCGCGCTGGCGTTCGCGCATGTGGCGTGGGGCGAGGCGTTGCGCGGCCTCGTCATTCCGCAAATCCAGTGGAAGGCGGAGTTCTTCACCACCCTGGTCGCGATCCTCGGCACCACGATCTCGCCCTATCTGTTCTTCTGGCAGGCTTCGCAGGAAGCCGAGGAGCAACGCATCGATGCGCACAAGAAGCCGCTCAGGAAGCAGCGGGCGCAGGCGGCTTCCGAATTCCGGCGCATCCGCGTCGATACCATCGCGGGCATGGCCTTCTCGACCCTGATCGCGCTCGCCATCATCATGACGGCGGCTGCGACGCTGCACGCCAGCGGCAAGACCGGGATCGAGACATCGGCGCAGGCGGCGGAGGCGCTGCGGCCGGTCGCGGGGGCATTCGCCGAAATCATCTTCGCACTGGGCATTATCGGCACGGGTCTGCTGGCGGTGCCGGTGCTGGCGGGCTCGGCGGCCTACGCGATCGGCGAAGGGCGAAGGTGGCCGGTCGGTCTGGCGCGCAAGCCGCGCGAGGCCGTGTCGTTCTACGCGGTGCTGGCGCTGTCGGCGGGTATCGGAATCGTGCTGAATTTCACGCCGATCAGTCCGATCGCGGCGCTGTACTGGAGCGCGGTGGTCAACGGCGTGCTCGCGGTGCCGGTGATGGTGTTGTTGATGGTGATGGTTCGCCGCCGCGACGTCATGGGCCCGTTCCTCGTCGGCGGCGCGCTTTATTGGCTGGGCTGGCTGTCGACCGCCGCGATGGCGGTCTGCGTCGTGGCGATGTTCGCCGGAATGCTGTGAGCCGTGGCGTTTTCAAGCGAAGCGGGGAAACCGGTTCGCGTGAAGAAAACGCGTCAAAACAAAAATTTCGGTCCTGATTTCGATCAGGACCGAAAGGCTCAGATGGTCGAGTGCTTCGCGGCTTTCGGCTTGACGGATTTGCTCGATGTCTTCTGCGCGCGTCTGGCGTCCCAGCCGCCCGGCGGCGTCGCCACCTGAACGGCGTCGGCCGGTTGCTGTTCGACCTTGAAGGTCTGCGCCGCGAGTTTGGCCTTGGCGAGCGAGGCCGGATCGAGCCGCTTGGCGATGTCGTCGCGCTTGTGCGCGGAATCGGTGTCGCCCTGTGCCGCGGCGAGGCTGAACCATTTGTAGGATTCGGCGAGGTTTTGTTCGACGCCGATGCCGCGCGCATAAAGGATGCCGAGATTGAACTGGCTGTCGGCGACGCCGTGCGCGGCGGCCTTCAGGAACCAATAGGCGGCGGCCTTGTAGTTCGGCTTGCCGCCGCCGTCGGCTTCCAGCACCGCGAGATTGTGCATGGCCTTGGCGTTGCCGCGATCGGCGGCCGCGCGGTAGTAGCGGTTGGCGGTGCCGATGTCCTTGCGGACGCCGAGGCCCTTTTCATACAGCGTGCCGAGGCGGAACAGCGCGGGCACGAGGTTGGCCTTCGCCGCGCGGTCATACCATTTCGCGGCTTCTTCGAAATTCGCGGTCACGCCGCGCCCGTCGGCATAGCGCAGGGCGACCTCATAGGCGGCGCTCGCGTCGCCCTTGAGGGCTGCCGCGCGCAGCATCGGGCCGCCGATCGACTCCGGCAGCGGCGCGACGGCGCCACTGACTGACGGGATCGAGCCGGTGATGTCGGCATTCGCGGATTGTTCGGGTGGTGCCGCCGGTGTGATCGATGGGCTGGAGGCCCAGCTCGGCAGCGTCGTGGCCGGTGCGTTCATCGACTGCTTGTCGATCGGCGTCGGCGATGTCATCGACGGAGCCTGCGGCGCCGATTGCTCGGGCGCCGGTGCGCTGTTGTCGTCCGTATCGGGGGCTTGGGCAGGCGGCGCCGGTGTCGGTGCGGGCGGCACGGCATGGGATTCCATCGCCGGCGCGGAGCGGCCCGTCTCGCCGCTGTGCCACAGATTGCTCGCCATCTTGAAGGTGCCGAGCACGATCACGAAGACGCTGGCGCCGACCAGGAGCGCCCGCACCCGCGACGAGCGGGAGGTGTCGGAGGATGTTTCTTTCGTGTTCGCGACGGCTCGCGCCGCATCGTTCAGCGCGGTGACGCGGTTGGCTTTCTTCGGCGCGGGCTTGGTTTCGCCGGCCTGCGCGGCCTGTGCGGCGCGGCGCGCGGCCTGAATGAAATTCGACGAACTGACCGGCCCTTTCGGGGGCGGGATATCGCGCAGCGCATTCTCGGAGCTGGCGATGCGTTCCGCCGCCGAGGGCCGCGCATTGTTGCGGCTGCCCGGCTCCAGCGGATGGTCGGGCGGCAGGTCGGGATCGATCGGCGAGCGTGCAGGGCGCGCCGGAGCCGCATTGACGGCGGGCGCAGGCTCCTTGGGGAGCTGGGACGGGATCGGCGCCGCCTTCGCGGGCATTTGGGCGAGCGGGCGAGCGGCGCTTTGCAGCAGCGCGGGGTTCGGCAATTCGGGCCGCGTCTGCGGCGGAATCGGCGGCACGGCAGGCCGTGACGGCGCAGGCGGCGGAACGGGGACGGGAGCGGGCGCAGGCGCGGGGCGGCCCTGACGCAGATCGCCTTCGATCTGGGCGAGACGGTCGACCACGTGGCCGAGCGTGTTGTGAACGACCTCCAGCGAATCCTGCGTGTGACGGGTCGTGTCCACCTGGCTCTGGCGCATGTCCGACAATTCGCGCCGGATCGCATCGACGAAGGCGGGGTCCATCGCGGGCGCGGCGGATGCCGGGGCTGCGTCGCCTGTGCCGCGCCGTTGCAGCATCTGCATGATCTCGGACAGGCCGCTTTCGACGCGATTCAGATCGGCGGGTCGCGCCTCCGAGGCCTCCAGCCGCTCCAAAAGATGCGCGACACGCTGTTCGACATGACCGAATGTCGATGCGGCATCGCCGCCGACTTGCAGATTGTCGAGACGATCGGAGATGGTGCGGACCGCTTTGTCGAAATGGCCGGTGTCGGCGGACGGGCGCTCGCGCTGCTCAAGCGTTGTGGTCAGCGCGGCGATACGCTGTTCGAGGGCTGCGAACATGTCGCTGTGGCCGCCCTGTGACAACTGGTCGACCCGTTGCGACAGGGTGCGGATATTCTCGGACAACTGTCCCAGTGCTTCGTTCGAGGCGATGTTGGCGACGATGGTCTTCAGCGCCGAGATCGCGTCGTCGAGCTGGCGCAGCGTGGCGGGATCGCCGCTCGAGCGGACGATGGTGTCGATCTTGCCGCCGAGGTTGCGGATCGCGTCGTCGAAACCGGCAAGCTGTTCGGCCGGTGTGAGCGAGCGCAGTTCGCCGCGGATTTCGGAGAGCGCGCGCTCGATCGCACCAAGGGCCGCGCCGTCGCCGCCGGTCTGATGGGTTTCGTCGATCCGCCGGCCAAGCGCGCGAATCTCGTTCTCCAGCGATTCGATCGCGCGGCGCGGCAATGCCTCGGTGATGGCATGGCGGATTTCGGAAAGCTCAGAGCGGAACGCGGCGATGGACTGTTCGATGCCGCCGGGGCCGCGCAACGCGTCGATCTGGCTGGTGAGGCCCGCGATCTGGCGCTCGATGTTGAGGAAACCCGGATGTTCGGGCGCGGGCGCCATTGGCGGCGCCTGAACGAAATTCGGCGCGCTGCGGTTCAGGGCTTCCTGCGCGGGGCTTACGCCGTCGAGCTCGCCTTGGCGGGCGATGATTTCGGCGATCGACAGGTCGATCCCTGCCGGGCGCGCGGGCGGCGTCATTCGCGGCGCGGGGGCGTGAGGAATCTGTTGGGATGGCGCGGACATATGCGACAGCCGGGCGTCAAGCCGCGAGATCGCGTCGTTGAGTTGCCGCGCCACGCCGTTCTCGCCGCGCGCGGCCGGATGCTGGGACAATTGCTCGACCTGCCGGGCGATGGAATCGAGCCGCTGGTGGATTTCGGCGATGTCGCGCGCCTCGTTCGGCGAAAGCGGGCGCTGTGCGGGTGCATTCATCCAGTCGCCCGGCGCACCGGTGCGTTGCGTGGCGCCTGTGCCGCGTTCCCTGACGGAAGGATCGATACCCTCAGTGCCCCATGATTGATGAAATGCCATGCCCTGTCCGGTACCCGACGCCGGTTGTCTGCCGTCTCCAGTCGCTACGCCCATTGAAGAAACAAACGAATTTCCGGCGCAGGCAGACTGCTTCAGGCGAGACTTTTCCGTGTCAGGGTAAATAACGGGTTAAGGAGCGGTGTGCGGATGCGGAAAAGTTTACGCGGCAGCAGGAGATAGCCGGAAATCGATCCCGCTTGGCAATTGCATCGCCGTGGCTTAATGCAGATGCATGAATGCCAGGATGGATGCATTTGCATAAATCTTCACGTCCCAACGATGACCTGACGACGCGCCGCCCGTCCAATGAAGTGACGGAAGCATGGCTGCGCCTGATGCGGGTGCGCAGTTGCGTCCTCGAGGCTGTCGAGCAGGATCTGAAGAAGGCCGGGTTTCCGCCGCTCGCCTGGTATGAGGCGCTGCTCGAATTGTCGCGCGCGCCGGGCGGCGAACTGCGCCCGGTCGAACTCGAAAAACAGATGCTGCTGCCGCAATATTCCACCTCGCGTCTGATTGAGCGTCTGGTCGATGAGGGGCTGGCGGCGCGGCGCGAGTGCAAGAACGACAAGCGCGGCCTGTTCGTGGAAATCTCCGAGGCCGGGCGCGATTTGCAAAAGAGAATGGGAGAGGCTTATTCCATCGCGATCGAGCGCCACGTCGGCTCCAAGCTGTCGGACGCGGAGGCCGTGAAATTATGCGGCCTGCTCGACCGTCTCGGCTGTTGTGCCCAGACGGCGTCGCCCGACACGAAAGAAGCCGCGTCTTCGCAATGAGATTTTATTCACCACTTGTGTCTACGGGTGGGTGCGCCCGTTGCCCCCGGCGGCCTGCGTCGTTCGCGACGCATTTTGAAAAGGTGCCGCATGGCGCGTGACCAGATCGATATGACCCCGCTCGACTCGCGCGATGCGCTGGTCGGGTGGCTTGAAGCAGGCTGCAAGCCGAAATCCGAATTCAAAATCGGCACCGAACACGAGAAGACGCCGTTCACCTTGAACGAGCATCGCCCCGTGCCTTACGAGGGCACTCGCGGCATCAACGCTCTTTTGGAAGGCATGCGCCTTCTGCTCGGCTGGGAGCCGATCAATGAGCATGGCAATATCATCGGCCTGTACGATGTCACCGGCGGCGGCGCGATTTCACTGGAGCCGGGCGGGCAGTTTGAATTGTCGGGCGCGCCGCTCGACAACGTGCATCACACCGCCGTGGAGCTTGCTGCGCATCTGGCGCAGGTGCGCGAGGTCGCCGGACCGCTCGGCATCGGCTTTCTCGGCCTTGGAATGACCCCGTCGTGGTCGCGCGAAGAGATCCCGGCAATGCCGAAGGGTCGCTACGGCATCATGACCCGCTACATGCCGAAGGTCGGCCGCTATGGCCTCGACATGATGTACCGGACCTGCACCGTGCAGGCCAATCTCGATTTCTGTTCGGAAGCCGACATGGTGAAGAAGCTGCGTGTCGCGGTGGCGTTGCAGCCGGTCGCGACCGCATTGTTCGCCAACTCGCCCTTTACCGAAGGCAAGCCCAACGGCTTTCTGTCGTTTCGCTCGGAAATCTGGCGCGATACCGACAATGCCCGTGCCGGCATGATCCCGTGGGCGTTCGAGGATGGCATGGGATTCGAGCGCTGGGTCGATTATGCGCTCGATGTGCCAATGTATTTCGTCAAACGCGGGGACGATTACATCGACGTCTCCGGCTCGTCCTTCCGTGATTTCTTCGAAGGGCGGAACGAAAAATTTCCGGGCGAGAAGCCGACGCTCTCGGACTGGGCCAATCATCTGTCCACGATATTTCCCGAGGTGCGCCTGAAACGCTATCTCGAGATGCGCGGCTCCGATGGCGTGCCGTTGCAGCAATTGCCGGCGCTGCCCGCGTTCTGGGCGGGCCTGCTCTATGACGATGCCAGTCTCGATGCGGCGTGGGACCTGGTGCGGGAATGGGATACCGCAGCGCGCCAGGCGATGCGCGATGCGGTGCCGCGTCTCGGTTTCAAGACTCCGGTCGGCAAGCGCTATATTTTTGAGATTGCCCGCGAATGTCTCGTGCTTGCGCATGCCGGTCTGCGCCGGCGCGGCTGCGTCGATCATCTGGGCCGCGATGAATCGCGATTCCTCGAGCCTCTTGATCGCATTATCGATGCCGGGCGTACGCCGGCAGAGGAAATGTTGACAAAATTTAATGGGGTCTGGAGCGGCTCCGTCGATCCAGTTTATGACGCCTACGCTTTTTAGAGGTATCGAAGATTTGCGATGGTTCGTTGCCGTGGCAGCGTAGCTCCTTCGCTGACATTCATCTGCGATACAGGAAAGCCGCGCTTGGATGACAGGGTGGCAGACTGTTTGCGATGCCGTTCCGGTTTCTGAAAGTCATGTTGGCATGCCTGGTTTTCGTACTTTCAGATATTTCCTGGAATTGCCCGCCCGGCTTGTGGCGATGGCTGTGCTCATTGCCGTGCTGATACCCGCGGCGATGTCGTCGCCTGCACAGGCGCAGGCCAATTTCGATCGTCCCGGCGGCGACTACACGCATTCGGAAATCCTGTCCGGCGATCCGGCAACCTGCGCGCTCGCCTGCGAGCGCGACCGGCGTTGCCGTTCGTGGAGCTTCAATTATCCGACCGCCAAGCGCGACAGCGCGATCTGCTGGTTGAAAAACAGCGTGCCGCGCCGGGTCGCCGATACCTGTTGTGTGTCGGGCGTGCGTGGCGCCGGCGTCGTCGAATTGCGCAACCGCAAGATCGAGATCGCGACCGACCGTTATGGCGGCGACTATCGCAGCATTTCGGTGCCGTCGGATACCGAAGGCGATCACTGCAAGGCGGCCTGCGAGGCCGACAACCGCTGCCGCGCGTGGACCTACGCACGGCCCGGATATGTCGGGCGCGATGCGCGCTGCTATCTGAAGGATCGCATCAAGCCGCCACGGCGCAAGCCGGGATTCATCTCCGGCGTGGTGCGGTAGCTCGTTTACTGCACCGACGAAAACATCCGCGACAGGCGCAGGCCCGATGGCCAATTCCAGATCGGCTGATGTTTGGCCGCGATGTCCCATGAGCCGAGCACGGTATCGACGCGGCCGACGAGATTGTCGACCGGCAACAGCCCGACGCCGCCGTCCGCCACCGGCACGCGGCTGTCGGCGGAATTGTCGCGATTGTCGCCCATCACGAACAGCCTGCCGGCGGGCACGGTGATTTCATCGGTGTTGTCGAGCGCGCCATGGGTGCGCAGCTTGAAGAAGGTGTGGCTGTGCCCGCCAGGCAGCGTCTCGGTGTAGCGCGCGGCGGGCAGCGTGCCGCCATCCTCGTTCTCGGCATCGCCGAAACCGTCGGCGGAGACCGGCACGGGGTTGCCGTTGAGCCAGAGCCGTCCGTCGCGCATCTGCACGCGGTCGCCGGGCAGGGCGATGACGCGCTTGACCCAGGCCTGCGAGGTGTCGCCGGGCCAGCGGAACACCACGACGTCTCCGCGCGCAGGCAGTTTGCCGAACAGACGCGCGCTGGTCGGCACCGAGACGTTCATCGGCAGCGATGCGGTGCCGTAGCCGTAAGGGAATTTCGAGGCGAGCAGCGCATCGCCGATCAAAAGCGTCGGCTCCATCGAGGCGGAAGGGACGTAGAACGGCTCGGCCAGCGCCGCCTTGCCCGCCATCACGATCAGGAACGCCGCCGCGATCTCGCCGATGGCGCGCGTCCAGGTGCGTTGCGGTTTCGCCGGTGTGGTTGTCGTCGTCATGCGCCCGTCCCGCCCACGGTGATGCGATCCATGCGCAGGGTCGGCTGGCCGACGCCGACCGGCACGCCCTGGCCATTCTTGCCGCAGGTGCCGATTCCGGCATCGAGTTCGAGATCGTTGCCGACCATGGAAATACGATGCAGGTCGGTCGGGCCGTTGCCGATCAGCATCGCGCCCTTCAGCGGCGCACCGACCTTGCCGTTCTCGATTCTGTAAGCCTCGGTGCACTGGAAGACATATTTGCCCGAGGTGATATCGACCTGCCCGCCGCCGAAATTCACCGCGTAGATGCCGTTCTTCACCGAGGCGAGAATCTCCGCCGGGTCGCGCTCACCCGCCAGCATGTAGGTGTTGGTCATGCGCGGCATCGGCACATGGGCATAGGATTCGCGCCGTCCGTTGCCGGTCGGCTTCATGTTCATCAGCCGCGCGTTCTGGCGGTCCTGCATGTAGCCGACGAGGATGCCGTCCTCGATCAGCACGGTGCGGTTGGTCGGCGTGCCTTCGTCGTCGATCGACAGCGAGCCGCGCCTTGACGCGATGGTGCCGTCATCGACGACAGTCACGCCCTTGGCCGCGACCTGCTGGCCCATCAGGCCCGCGAAGGCCGAGGTCTGCTTGCGGTTGAAATCGCCCTCAAGTCCGTGACCCACCGCTTCGTGCAGCATCACGCCGGGCCAGCCGGGGCCGAGCACGACATCCATTTCGCCCGCGGGCGCGGGCACCGATTCCAGATTGAGCAACGCCTGACGGATCGCGGCGTCGGCCGCGTTGCGCCACGCCTTGGTTTCGATGAAGCGGGCATAACCCTCGCGTCCGCCATAGCCCTGGCTGCCGGTTTCCTGCCGGTCGCCCGAACCCGCGACCACCGAGACGTTGACGCGCACCAGCGGACGGATGTCGCGATAGCTCTCGCCGTCCGGACGCACGATTTCAACCACCTGCCAGGTCGCGCCGAGGCTGACCGACACCTGCCGCACGCGCGGGTCCTTCTCGCGGACATACGCATCGATCTCGGCGAGCAGCTTCACCTTGGTCTCGAATGCCTCGCCGTCGAGCGGGTTGGCGTCGCCGTAAAGCCGCACATTGGTGTGGGGCGGGGGACTCGCGAACGTGCCGGAATAGCCGCCGCGCACCGCGTGCACCGCATCGGCCGCGCGCGCGATCGCCGACAACGACATGTCGGAGGAATGGGCGTAGCCGACCGCGTCGTCCTTCACGGCGCGCAGGCCGAAGCCTTGCGCGGTATCATAGGTCGCCTGCTTGAGGCGGCCGTTATCGAACGCAAGTCCCTCCGACTGGCGATATTCCATGAACAGTTCGCCGTCGTCGGCGCCGTCGAGACCGCGAATGATTTCCTTGCGGACATCATCACGGTCGAGGCCCGCGCGTTCGATCAGGGAGGTTGAACTTGAATCGGTCATCAGGGCGCTCCGCGCATCGGCGACATCAGGAATTTTCCGCCAGCCGAACCGACGCAACGGGGCGAAAGGACGGCAGGCAAATATCAGGGCAACAGGCAGGATGCCTTGCCCTAGATAGGATGACCGGGCCGCCCGGGGGAGGGGCTTACGGCAGTTTGGCGTAGCCCTCGCCGAGGCCCTTGAGGCTGAGCGGGAAGCCGATGCCTTCCTCGGGCGTCTCGAAAATGATGAATGTCGCGGTTTTCGCGGTCTTGAGCTGGTCGAGCAGCTTGTCGTCCATCACGATCTCGGCAACGCAGCCGTTCGGCAGGCAGCGCACGAAACCGGCGCGGCCGACATCCTTGTCGTCGAGCTTCAGGCCAAGCCCGGAGGGCAGCAACACGCCGAGCGGCGCGACCACGCGCATCAATTTATTTTTCTGATCGGCCGTTTTGAGGATGATGACCGTCAGCCCGGCATTGGCGCGGTCTTCCGCTACCACGCTTTGAATCAGCGCGCATTGCTCGTTCTGGGCGCCTGCCGGGGTGTCGCAACGGATCTGCCAGTCGCCGCTGACCGATTTGACTGCGCCCTGCGCGTGAGCGGGAACGGCGAAACCGAGGGCGCAGGCCGCGAGCATCACAGCTGACAGGGCGCTCCGCAGGCGGGCGGCGCAGGTGCCGGGCTTGTCGACAAATTTCATTCCGGGCGCTTTCTCAGTCGGTTTTCGAGCCATTCGTCCGTTTCGGGCCATTCACGTTTCCGGTCATTGACAGGGCAATGACGGCGCCTTGAGGGCGATAAAAGGCGCCGCAAGGCGAAAAGCGGCCGAATCGGCCCATCGCCGCGCCGCCCGGATTGCCTACAACGGACGATCATGCGCCTGCAATGTACAATCCGCCAGCGGGAAGGGCCCGACCCCCGGAAAGATTGGGTTTTTCTCCGATTCCGGCGATCAATTTCCGCAACGCTGGCTCGCGAATGAGGTACATTGCGGTAGCCATCAAATTATGGTTTGAGAAGCTGGAATTCGACGCGTTCTAATTGCGGTCTGACAGCCTTAAAAGGAATGGCGACGGGGAAGTGAGGCTTGCCGAGCGGCATGCCCACGGGAGCTATGGATATAGGAGCGTGAGCGGCATGAAGTTGTCGAGGGGCCGGATGAGCCGCGTATTGATGGGGATGGGCGTCGCCGCTGCGACCTTTGTCATGAGCGGCGTGGCGATGGCGGCCGAGATCATGGGGCAGCCGCAAGAGTGGGAATACAAACTCCAGAAGGCCGCGACGCCGGTCATGGAGAACATCATCTGGTTCCACAACTTCCTGCTCTGGCTCATCACCGCGATCGTCCTGTTCGTCCTCGTTCTGATCGTGGTCGTCGTCTTCAAGTTCAACGCCAAGGCCAACCCGGTCCCCTCCAAGACCACGCACCACACGCTGATCGAGGTGATCTGGACCATCGTCCCCGTGCTGATCCTCGTCGGCATCTCGGTGCCTTCGTTCCGGCTTCTGTTCAGCGAGCTGGACGTTCCGCAGTCGGACCTCACCATCAAGGCCACCGGCAAGCAGTGGTACTGGACCTACGCCTATCCCGATAACGGCAAGTTCGAATTCGATTCGCTGCTCGCCACCGACAAGCAGCCGCGCCTTCTGGCGGTGGACAATGAGCTGGTGGTGCCGGTGAACAAGGTGGTCCGCGTTCAGGTGATCGGCGCCGACGTCATCCACTCCTTCGCGGTCCCCGCTTTCGGTATCAAGATCGACGCCGTTCCGGGCCGCCTCAACGAAACCTGGTTCAAGGCCGAACAGACCGGCATGTTCTACGGCCAGTGCTCCGAGCTTTGCGGCAAGGATCACGCCTACATGCCGATCGCCGTCCGCGTCGTCACCGAGGACGAATTCAAGAAATGGGTCGTCGATGCGCAGAAGAAGTATGCATCCGCCGGCAACAGTACTTTCGCCTCGATCGAGGCTGTCGCGCACTGACGCGGCGTCACACTTGAGAAGGCAACCGCAAGGCTACGAACTGCAAGGTTCAAAGGATTAGAAAATGGCTTCTTCCGCTGCAACTCCCGCCCACACCGATCACGCCCATGACGATCATGCGCACGATCATCCGACCGGGTGGCGGCGGTATCTCTATTCCACCAACCATAAGGACATCGGAACGATGTACCTTATCTTCGCGATCATCGCCGGCCTTATCGGCGGCGCGATGTCGGTCGCGATCCGCATCGAACTGATGTATCCGGGCGTCCAGCTCTTTGCCCAGAACCACACCTACAACGTGTTCGTGACCTCGCACGGCCTGATCATGATCTTCTTCATGGTGATGCCGGCGATGATCGGCGGATTCGGCAACTGGATGGTGCCGCTGATGATCGGTGCGCCGGACATGGCGTTCCCGCGCATGAACAACATCTCGTTCTGGCTGCTGCCGGCGTCCTTCGCGCTGCTCATCATTTCCACCTTCGTCGAGGGTGAGCCGGGTTCGCTCGGCTCCGGCACCGGCTGGACGATGTATGCGCCGCTCTCCACCTCCGGCCATCCGGGCCCGTCGGTGGACTTCGTGATCTTGTCGATGCATCTCGCCGGTGCGTCGTCGATCCTGGGCTCGATCAATTTCATCACCACGATCTTCAATATGCGCGCGCCGGGCATGACCATGCACAAGATGCCGCTGTTCGTGTGGTCGATCCTGGTGACCGTGTTCCTGCTTCTGCTGTCGCTGCCGGTTCTGGCCGGTGCGATCACCATGCTGCTGACCGACCGTAACTTCGGCACCTCGTTCTTCGCGGCCGATGGCGGCGGCGACCCGATCCTGTACCAGCATCTGTTCTGGTTCTTCGGCCATCCCGAGGTCTACATCATGATCCTGCCGGGCTTCGGCATGGTCTCGCAGATCGTCTCCACCTTCTCGAAGAAGCCCGTGTTCGGCTATCTCGGCATGGCCTACGCCATGGTCGCGATCGGCGGCATCGGCTTCGTCGTGTGGGCGCATCACATGTACACGGTGGGCATGTCGAGCTCGGCGCAGGCCTACTTCGTCGCGGCGACCATGGTCATCGCGGTGCCGACCGGCGTGAAGATCTTCTCGTGGATCGCCACGATGTGGGGCGGCTCGATCGAGTTCAAGGCGCCGATGCTGTGGGCGATCGGCTTCATCTTCCTGTTCACGGTCGGCGGCGTCACCGGCGTCGTGCTGGCGAACGCCGGCGTCGATCGCGTGCTTCAGGATACCTACTACGTCGTCGCGCACTTCCATTACGTGCTGTCGCTCGGCGCCGTGTTCGCGATCTTCGCGGGCTGGTACTACTGGTTCCCGAAGATGTTCGGCTACATGTACAATGAGGCCGTGGCCAAGGTGCACTTCTGGGTGATGTTCATCGGCGTGAACATCCTGTTCTTCCCGATGCACTTCCTCGGCCTGTCGGGCATGCCGCGCCGCTACATCGACTATCCGGATGCTTTCGCCGGCTGGAACCTGGTGTCCTCGATCGGCGCCTACATTTCGGCATTCGGCGTGCTGATCTTCCTCTACGGGGTGGTCGAAGCCTTCGCGAAGAAGCGCGTCGCCGGCAACAATCCGTGGGGTCCGAGTGCCACGACGCTGGAATGGACCCTGACGTCGCCGCCTCCGTTCCACCAGTTCGAGGTGCTGCCTCGGATTCAGTAATCCGCGCGGCCGTGCCGGGAAGGCACGGCGCGCCAGCGTCATCTGTCCGCCATGGCGCAGCCGTATCGGCTCTGCCGTGGCGGATAGGGTCTATCCAAGGAGTCGTTCGGACTTGTCCGTGGTCGAGCAACATTCGGTCGAATATTCTCCCCTCATCATTTCCGAGGCGGGCGTTTCGGATTACATCGCGCTTCTGAAGCCGCGGGTGATGTCGCTTGTCGTATTCACCGCGCTTGTCGGCCTTGTGATCGCGCCCGGCCATCTGCATCCGGTTCTGGCCATCACCTCGATCCTGTGCATCGCGGTCGGCGGCGGCGCTTCCGGCGCGTTGAACATGTGGTACGAGCGCGACGTCGATGCGCTGATGACTCGCACCGCCAACCGTCCGATCCCGCGCGGCCGGATTTCGTCCTCGGAGGCGGCCGCCTTCGGCATCACGCTGGCGATCTTCTCGGTGACGACGCTCGGCATTCTGGTGAACTGGCTCGCCGGCGCGCTGCTGGCCTTCACGATCTTCTTCTATGTGGTCGTCTATACGATGTGGCTGAAGCGCTGGACCGCGCAGAACATCGTGATCGGCGGCGCCGCGGGCGCATTGCCGCCGGTGGTGGCATGGGCGGCGGCGACCGGATCTCTCGCGCCGCAGCCGATCATCCTGTTTCTCATCATCTTCCTGTGGACGCCGCCGCACTTCTGGGCGCTGGCGCTGTTCCGCTCCGACGATTACGCCCGCGCCAACATCCCGATGCTGCCGGTGGTGGCGGGGCCGGACGCGACGCGATTGCAGATCCTGCTCTACACCATCGTGCTGGTGGCGGTTGCGATCTCGCCCTGGCCGCTCGGTTATTTTGGCGTGGCTTACGGCATTACGTCGGTCCTGCTCGGCGCGGGGATGCTGTGGTTTGCGGTCGATGTCTATCGCAAGCGCACCGGCAAACCGGCGACGCAGGCGGCGCGGGCATTGTTCAAGTTTTCGTTGCTGTACCTGTTCCTGCTGTTCGCGGTGCTGCCTCTCGAGGCGGCGGCGAACGCGCTGATGGCGATGGTCTGGTAGGGATGAATGGACAACGAGCGTGGCCAGGAAGAGGGGATCGTGCTGACGGATGCGCAGAAGCGCCGCCGCCGCGAGCGCTCGATTGCGATCGCGCTGGCACTCGGAATTCTGGTTGTGCTGTTTTTCGCCGTCACCCTGGTCAAGGGGCCGGCTGTTCTGATCAGGCCGATGTAGCATGAGCAACGAAACACCCACGCCCTCCCGCAAGCCGCGCGCCTCGCGCGATGTTGTCGTCGCGACGATCTGCGGTTTCGTGGTCGCGCTGATGGTTGGCGCGTCTTATGCGGCGGTCCCGTTCTATAACTGGTTCTGCCGCGCCACCGGCTTTGGCGGCACGACCCAGGTCGCGGAATCGGCGCCGACACACATTACCAACCGTTCCGTCACGGTGCGCTTCGACTCGAACATTCAGGGCGGTCTGCCGTGGAAATTCGTTCCCGAGCAGAACGAGATCAACATCAAGATCGGTGAGGTCGCGACCGTCTATTATTCGGTCACCAATCAGTCCGGGGACACCACCACGGGGCAGGCGAGCTACAATGTGACGCCGCTCACGGTTGGCTCCTACTTCACCAAGATCAACTGCTTCTGCTTCACCGAACAGACCCTGGCGCCGCGTGAGAAGCGCGACATGGCGGTGGTGTTCTATGTCGATCCGTCGATGCTGGAAGATTCCGAGCAGAACGGCACCAATACCATCACGCTGTCCTACACCTTCTATCCGGTGAAGAATCCGGCGCCGAAACCGGTTGCTGCGTCGGAGCCGGACAAGGGCAAGAAGAATTTATAAGCTAGAGTGAATTACGAGCGCCGGGCGACCGGCACCGCAAACGGAGAACGAAATGGCTGGCGGGCACGTCAAACAACACGATTATCACCTTGTCGATCCGAGCCCGTGGCCGTTCGTCGGTTCGGTCTCTGCCTTCATCATGGCGGTCGGCGCGATTTCGTGGATGCACCATCTTTATGCCGCCGCGCCGATCGTGTTCGGCGTCGGCACCATCGGCGTGCTCTACACCATGGCGAGCTGGTGGGGCGACGTGATCCGCGAGGCGCAGTACAAGGGTGACCACACCCGCGTCGTGCAGCTTCATCACCGCTACGGCATGATCCTGTTCATCGCCTCCGAGGTGATGTTCTTCGTCGCCTGGTTCTGGGCCTATTTCAACGCCGCGCTGTTTCCGGCCGATCCGGTGCAGTTCACCCGCGACGCGCTGTTCGGCGGTGTCTGGCCGCCGAAGGGGATCGAGACCTTCGACCCGTGGCACCTGCCGCTGCTGAACACGCTGATCCTGCTGACCTCGGGCACCACCGTCACCTGGGCGCACCACGCGCTGCTGGAAGGCGACCGCAAGGGCCTGAAGTGGGGTCTGATCCTCACCGTCGTGCTCGGCGCCTGCTTCACCCTGTGTCAGGCTTTTGAATACAGCCATGCGGAATTCTCCTTCGCCGGCCACGTCTACGGTTCGACCTTCTTCATGGCCACGGGCTTCCATGGCTTCCATGTTCTGGTCGGCACGATCTTCCTGACGGTCTGTCTGGTGCGCGCCTATATGGGTCACTTCACGCCGAAGCAGCATCTCGGCTTCGAGTTCGCCGCCTGGTACTGGCACTTCGTCGACGTGGTGTGGCTGTTCCTGTTCATCTGCATCTATGTCTGGGGACATGGCGCGGAGAGCATGGCCCACGCGGCCCATTGACCGGCTTCCTTGCCTCGAAAAAGTGGCCCTCCGGGCCGCTTTTTTTTATGTGAGGACCCCGCTGGGGCTGGGCTGCGTTCACGGTCTTTCGCCGAGACTTTGCCGTATCTTTTTGTCATAAAGTCCCCATGAACGACCTGCCGTCCTCACTGCCTGCCACCCCGGCGGTTTCGCCTTTCGTCACCGGATTGCGCTGCCGCTGCCCGCGCTGCGGCAAGGGGAAAATGTTCGCCGGGTTTTTGTCGCTGCGGCCGGAATGCGAGGTCTGCGGTCTCGATTACAATTTCATCGATTCTGGCGACGGGCCCGCGGTGTTCATCATCCTTCTGGCCGGGTTCCTGGTGGTGGGCGCCGCGCTGATCGTGGAGGTGAAGTATCAGCCGCCGTTCTGGGTGCATGCCGCCTTGTGGCTGCCGCTGATCCTGCTGGTGACGCTGGGGCCGCTGCGGCCGATGAAGGCGTTGATGATCGCCCTGCAATATCACCACAGGGCTGCCGAAGGGCAGCTTGCGAAGCGCGATCAGGCATGAGCCAGACGAGATCCCTGGGCAGCACGATCGGCATGACGGTGTTCGCGCTGGTGATGACGGCGATTCTCACCGGATTGGGCTTCTGGCAGCTCGAGCGGCGCGACGAGAAACATGCGCTGATCGCTGCGCTGAATGCGCGGCTGGCGGCGGAGCCGGTGCCGTTGCCGCCGTCCGGCGAATGGTCGAGGCTCACTGCCGCCCATGATGAATTCCGCCGGGTGCGCTTCGCCGCGACGTTCGAGAACAAGCCCGACGCGATGATCTACACATCCAGTTCGGCGGTACGTACCGACGTCAAGTCGCCGGGGGCCTGGGCTTTCCTGCCGGCGCGGCTCGCGAGCGGCGAGCAGGTGGTGATCAATGCCGGTTTCGTGCCGAATGAAATGCAGGGCCGGCCCGAGGAGGATCGCGCGGTCGCGCCTTTGCTGACCGGCAAGCCGGAGACATTGACCGGGTACTTGCGTTTCCCCGAGCATCCCGGATTTCTCACCGCGCATGAGAATGAGCCGAAGCGGCTCTGGTTCATTCGCGATGTCCCGGGCATCGCCGCATCGCTGAACTGGGGCAAGGTCGCGCCGTTCTACATCGATCTCGAAACGCCGGTGCCCGCGGGCGCGGTGCCGAAGCCCGGTGCCCTCGTGCCCAAGTTGCGGGATAACCATCTGCAATACGCGATCACCTGGTTCGGCCTCGCGCTCGCCGTGTTCGGCACGTTCGGCTTCTGGCTGTTCGGCAAGCGGCGGGCGTGAGCCTGCCATTTCGCTTCCTTGTCGGGATGAAGGCCAGCCGGTATGGTGCGGAATTCCACCCGGCGTTGACAAAATTAACAATCTTGTCAAAGGCTTGTGGAACTTTACGCCTTTGGAGGCATCGTTGGCGACTTATCTTTCGACCCGGGGCGAGGCCCCCAAGCTCGGCTTTTGCGACGTCATGCTGACCGGGCTTGCCCGTGACGGCGGCCTCTATGTGCCGGAAGTCTGGCCGGCGCTCTCGCGCGAGGTTATCGCCGGGTTTGCCGGTCGCCCCTATTGGCAGGTCGCGACCGAGGTGATCCGCCCCTTCGTCGCGGGTGAGATTTCCGATGCCGATCTCGGCCGCATGACCAACGAGGCTTATGCCACCTTCCGTCATCCGGCGGTGGTGCCGCTCGACCAGAGCGGGACCAACCAGTTCACGCTCGAACTGTTTCACGGTCCAACGCTCGCCTTCAAGGACGTGGCGATGCAGCTTTTGTCGCGGCTGATGGATCATGTGCTCGCCAAGCGCGGCGCGCGCACCACCATCGTGGTCGCGACCTCCGGCGACACCGGCGGCGCTGCGGTGGAAGCGTTCAAGAATCGCGAGAACGTCGACCTGTTCGTGCTGTTTCCGAACGGCCGCATCTCGGAGGTGCAGCGGCGGATGATGACGACGACGGGTGCTGCCAACGTCCATGCGCTGGCGGTGGAAGGCACGTTCGACGATTGCCAGGCGATCGTGAAGGCGCTGTTCAACCATCATGCGTTCCGCGACCGCGTATCGCTGTCCGGCGTCAATTCGATCAACTGGGCGCGCATCGTGGCGCAGACGGTGTATTACTTCACGGCGGCGGTGGCGCTGGGCGCGCCCGCGCGCGAGATCGACTTCACGGTGCCGACCGGAAATTTCGGGGACATCTTCGCGGGTTACGTCGCCAAGCGCATGGGCCTGCCGATCGGCACGCTGCGTATCGCCACCAACGTCAACGACATTCTCGCGCGAACCTTGCAGAACGGGCTTTACGAGGTGCGCGGCGTTCACGCCACGCAGTCGCCTTCGATGGACATTCAGGTGTCGTCGAATTTCGAGCGGCTGATTTTCGAGGCGAGCGGCCGCGACGCGGCGCTGGTGCGCGGACTGATGGCCTCGCTCGGCCAGTCAGGACGGTTCTCGTTGCCGGATAACGTGCTCAACGCGATCCGCGCCGATTTCGAAGCCGGTCGCGCCGACGAGACGGAGGTCGAGGCGACGATCCGCGCGGCGTTCCGCGAGGCGGGCGATCTTGTCGATCCGCACACGGCTGTGGCGCTGGCGGTGGCCGAGCGCGACGACGCCGATGCCAAAACCCCGAACGTGGTGCTCTCCACCGCGCATCCGGCGAAATTCCCCGATGCGGTCGAGAAAGCCTGCGGCACGCGCCCCGGCCTGCCGGTCTGGCTCGACGGGCTGATGGGCCGCAAGGAGCACATCACCGTCATGAAGAACGATCCCGCGGCTATCGAGGCTTTCGTGCTCTCCGCGGCCCGTATCGCCAAGCAAGAGGTTCATTGATGGCTGTCGAAATCACCAAACTTCCCTCCGGGCTCACCGTCGTCACCGATGCCATGCCGCATCTGGAAACGGCGGCGCTCGGCGTGTGGACCGGGGTCGGCGGCCGCGACGAGAGGCTGGACGAGCACGGCATTTCGCATCTGCTGGAGCACATGGCGTTCAAGGGCACCGCGAGCCGCACCTCGCGCGAGATCGTCGAGCAGATCGAGGCGGTCGGCGGCGATCTCAACGCCGCGACGAGTTCGGAAAGCACGGCTTATTACGCGCGCGTCATGAAGGCGGACGTGCCGCTTGCGATCGACGTGCTGTCCGACATTCTGGCGAATCCGTCCTTCGATACGGACGAACTGGAGCGCGAGAAAAGCGTCATCGTGCAGGAGATCGGCGCGGCGATGGATACGCCCGACGATGCGGTGTTCGAATATCTCGGCGAGTTAGCCTATCCCGACCAGCCGATGGGGCGCTCGCTGCTCGGCACGCCGGAAACGCTCGCGACGTTCACGCGCGACAAGCTGCGCGGTTATCTCACCACGCATTATCGCGGCCCCGACATGGTTGTGGCGGCTTCGGGCGCGATCGACCATCGCCGGATCGTCGCCGATGTCGAGCAACGGTTCGCTGGCTTTGGCGCCGAGGCGGGCCCGAAACCTTCGCCGGCATCGTTCGGCAAGGGTGGCTCGCGCGTCGTGCGCCGCGATCTGGAGCAGGCGCATCTGACGCTCGCGCTCGAAGGCATTCCGCAATCGGATCCCGCCTTGTTCAGCTTGCAGGTGTTCACCAGCATCCTCGGCGGAGGGATGTCGTCGCGGCTGTTCCAGGAAGTGCGCGAGAAGCGCGGGCTTTGCTATTCGATCTACACTTTCCACCAGCCTTATTCCGACACAGGTTTTTTCAGCCTCTACACCGGCACGGACCCGAGCGATGCGCCGGAGATGATGGAAGTCATCATCGACGAGATGAACGAGGCGGTCGAGACGCTGACGGAGGCGGAAATCGCCCGCGCCAAGGCGCAGATGAAGGCCGGCCTGCTGATGGCGCTGGAGAGTTGCAGCGCGCGTGCCGAGCAGTTGGCGCGTCATATTTTGGCTTATGGCCGCCCGCTAGGCACCGAGGAGATCATCGCGCGGATCGACAATGTCAGCGTCGAGTCCGCCCGCGATGCGGCAAGGGCGCTGCTCGCCCGCAGCCGCCCGGCGGTGGTGGCGCTCGGCAGCGGCCGGGGGCTGGACAAGGCGGTGGCGTTTGCGGAAGGATTGTCCGGGCCGAAGGCGAGGGCGCTTCTTCACTGAGAAGGCACTTCGCGCCAGGAGGGCGCTTCCGCACTCAGCGTCCTCCAGCGTCGCGGGTCGATTGAATGTGTTGATCGAGCGGGCTGCCCGTCCGGCTCGATGCAATGAGAGGAGAGTGGCCATGGCGTTATTCCGGTTGCCCCTCACGCTGCCTCCCGTACTCATGCCACGCGAGCGTGGCCTCTGGCTGCGCCCGCCGGCGATGGCCGATTACGAACAATGGTCAGAATTGCGGCGGACGAGCAGGGCTTACCTGACGCCCTGGGAGCCGATCTGGCCGGCCGACGATCTGACCCGGGCGGGATTTCGCCGCCGGCTGCGCCGCTATACCGAAGACATCGCCGAAGACCGTTCCTATCCCTTCATCATCATCCGCGAGAGCGATCAGAAGCTGCTTGGCGCGGTCACGCTCGCCAATGTCCGGCGCGGCATCGTCCAGAGCGGCACCATCGGCTACTGGATCGGCGAGCCTTACGCCAAGCAGGGCTATATGACGGCGGCGCTGCGCGTGCTGCTGCCGACATTGTTCGGCGAGTTGCACCTGCATCGCGTGGAGGCGGCCTGCATTCCGGGCAATCTGGCGTCGGCGCGGGTGCTTGAGAAATGCGGCTTCATCCGCGAAGGGGTGGCGCGGCGGTATCTGTGCATCAACGGCTCCTGGCAGGACCATTACCTGTATGGGTTGCTGGAGGACGATTTCGTCGGCTGACGAAGCGGGCGAAGCGCCAGTTGCGGTGCAACCTGATGTCCATGCGGCATGGTTTGGGCCCGCCTTATGCCTTGGGTTCGCCGTGATCGGCCTGTTATAACGCGACCGGAATTTTGGACTTCGGGGGATATCGAACGGCAATGACGCAGCAGTTTCCTCATGGCCGGCCTGCGGGCGCGCGTGCGCCGTTGCTTGTGGCGGCCCTGTTGAGCGTGACGCTCGCGGGCTGCGGTGGCGGCAGCATGTTCGGCGGCTCGAACGCCAGCGCCGATTCGACGGCCGCCAGCAGCCCCTCGCTCGGCAGCCGGTTCAGCCAGATTTTCGGCTCCAAGTCGCAGGCACTCGGTGAGGCGCCGCCTCCGCCGGAAGACAATAGCGGGCCGACCTGTCCCCCCGTCAATGTCCGCTTCGGCGCATCGACGCTGGCGGTGGGGCTTCCGGGCAAGCCCGCGAGCGGCATGGATCTGCGCTACCAGGCATCGATCCTGCGCACCGCGCGCGATTGCACCTTGAGCGGCGGGCAGATTACCGCCCGCGTCGGCATCCAGGGACGGATCATTACCGGCGCGGCCGGAGCGCCGCCGAGCGTCGAGATTCCGATGCGCGTCGCGGTGATGCAGGAAGGCGTCACGACGAAGGTGATCTTCACCAAGGCGCTCCAGACCTCGGTCGTGCTGAGCGGAAGCGAGGGCTACACCGATTTCAGCGCGGTGATCGAAGACATCGTTTATCCGGTGCCGCCGGGAGATACCGGCGACAATTATGTTTTCTACATCGGCTTCGATCCGGCAGGGCAAAAGCCCGCGCCACGCGCGCGCGGGCGGAAGCACTAGCTTGCCGCCATTGAACAAAGCAAAAAGGCCGGTCTTTCGACCGGCCTTTTTGTTTTTTGCTTTGCGAGAAATTCAGTTCAGCTTCGCGCCGAGGTCCTTGATGCTTTTCTCGATCAGGCCGTTGGCGACGTCGCCCTTGACCGTCAGCGAGAGCACGCTGGCGGCTGCGGTGGCTGCGGCCTCGGCGGCGGCGGCGCGAACGTCGGCGACGGCCTGCGTCTCGGCCTGCGCGATCTTGTTCTCGGCCGATTTGGTGCGGCGGGCTACGAAATCTTCCATCTTGGCCTTGGCTTCGACGGCGATCCGCTCCGCATCCGCCTTGGCGGCGGCGATGATCTCCTGCGCCTCGCGCTCGGCGCTTTGGCGGCGGGCGCGATACTCGGCAACAAGAGCCTGCGCTTCCTCTTTCAGACGGCGGGCGTCGTCGAGCTCCTTGCGGATGCGCGCGCTGCGGTTATCGAGCGCCTTGCCGATGGTGCGATGGACGCCGAAATAGCCGAAGACCGCCAGCATCAGGACGAAGGCAACTGCAACCCAGAATTCTGCTTCATGCAGCATCGCTTCAACCCTTCAGCGAGGCATCGACCGCACGGTCGATGGTCTGATTATCCGGCGCAACGCCCGAAAGACGCTGAACAATCGCCGCCGTTGCATCGGTGGCGATCGTCTTGACGTTGCCCATCGCCTTTTCGCGCATCGCGGCAATGGTCTTTTCGGCCTCGGCCAGCTTGGCGGAAAGGCTGATCTCGAGGGCCTTGCGCTCCGCCTCGGATTGCGCGGCAAGCGTGTCGCGGGTTTCCGAACCGATCGCCTGCGCCCGGGTACGGGCCTGGGCCAACTCGGTCTCGTAAGCCTTCAGCGCCAGATCGGATTCGTCGCGAAGCGCCTGGGCCTCGGTCAGATCCTTCTCGATCGTGTTTTCGCGGGCCTTGATCACCCCGCCGACGCGCGGCAGGGCAAATCGCGAGACGATGACGTAAAGCAACGCAAACGCGACCGCGAACGACACCAGCTGCGAGGCAAAGGTGTCTTTGTTGAACGGCGGAAACTCCGGCTTGCCGTGGTTCGTCGGAACCTCGGTGTGCGCGGTCGTCCCCGTTGCATGGCTCTCGGCCATAGATGTCTCCTCAAGGAATCGACGCGGGCCTCACGATAAAGCCCGCGTAAATGCCGGTGCGAAAGATCAGACGGCGAACAGCAGCAGCAGCGCGACGAGCAGCGAGAAGATGCCCAGCGCTTCGGTCACGGCGAAGCCGAAAATCAGGTTCGCGAACTGGCCCTGCGAGGCCGACGGATTGCGCAGCGCGCCGTTCAGGAACTGGCTGAAGATCATGCCGACGCCGACGCCCGCGCCGCCCATGCCGATGGTGGCGAGACCTGCGCCGATGTACTTTGCTGCGATTGGATCCATGGTGAAACTCCTTTTTGGATGCTGATGTTGGATAGAACTCGATCCGGTCAGTGACCGGGGTGAAGGGCGTCGTTGAGATAGATGCAGGTGAGGATGGCGAACACGTAGGCTTGCAGGAACGCCACCAGAAGTTCGAGGGCGCTGAGCGCGGTCGTCATCGCGAGCGGCAGCGTCGCACCGAGGATGCCGGTGGCGCCAAGTGCGCCGAGGCCGGCGACGAAGCCGGCGAATACCTTCAGGGTGATGTGTCCCGCCAGCATGTTGGCGAACAGACGAACCGAGTGCGACACCGGGCGCGACAGGAACGAGATCACCTCGATCGCCGTGATCAGCGGCAGAATGTAGAACGGCACGCCGCTCGGCACGAACACCTTGAAGAACTTGAAGCCGTTCTTGTACAGGCCGTAGAGCAGCACGGTGAGAAACACGATCAGCGCCAGCGCGACGGTGACGATCAGATGGCTGGTGACGCTGAAGGTGAAGGGGATGACGCCGATCACGTTCGCCATCAGTACGAACATGAAGATGGAGAACACCAGCGGGAAGAATTTCATGCCTTCTTCGCCGAGGCTTTCTTTCATCATCCCGACGACAAATTCGTAACTCAGTTCCGCCATCGACTGGTAGCGGGTCGGCACCAGTCGGGTGCTGCCGCCGAGCATCAAGAGCGCGACCGCGCCGACGCAGATGAACATGAACAGCGATGAATTCGTGAAGGCGATCTCCTGGCCGCCGATATGGCCCAGCGAGAAGATCTTGTGAATCTCGAATTGTTCAACCGGATCGGCCATTCCGAAGCATCTCTCTCAAATGCCGGCGGGGCCGGCTGCATCAATCGATCAGGCGATGCCGCGCATCATTGGCGGTCCGCCGGCCTGTCCGCCACTCCCGCCGTCCGCATCACGTTGATCACGCCGGCCGCGAAGCCGAGCAGGAAGAACACGATCAGTCCCCAGGGGGACGTGGACAGCAGGCGGTCGAAACCCCAGCCGATGGCCGCTCCGACAAGAACGCCTGCAATCAATTCGGATGAGAGGCGGAAGCCGCGCGCCATCGCGGATGCGTTGGCTGAGGCGTTTCCATCCCTGCCGTCCGACTGACCTGTCCGGAGATTTCGGTCTTTCCTGGTTTGGGAAAGCCGGTCTTCCAGCTGGTGAAGCCTTGTGGAGAGCGCGGCTTCATCGGCAGATGGTTTGTCTTTTTCATCCATCGTCTTCGCGTCCGTTGCGACGTGCCTGCCTGCGCCGACACCCTGTCTTTTACGCCGCGAGATCTCGGAAAAAACGCCCCAAACACCCCTGAAACCGCGCGGACCATACTGTCGGCCTTCTGGCAAGTCAAGATTGGCCGACGGTTGCATATGCCGAATAACACATTGAAATATATGTAAAAAATACGACCGTCCAAACGTCGCCCCTGGTGCGGCATGTAACTGTCGTGGATGACCTTGCACGAGCGTGCCTGCTCTGTTGGGATGCCGCTTAACTTCGGGGCGGAGTCCGCATGGCCAGGTCCGTTGAGTACTACTATTCGTTCCAGTCGCCTTGGGCCTATATCGGCCACAAGCCGTTCCTCGATCTTGCCTCCGCCCATGGCCTAGCCATCGACTACAAGCCGGTTTTCCTTGGGGAATTGTTCTCCGAAACCGGCGGTCTGCCGCTCGCCAAGCGGCATCCGCTGCGGCAGCGCTATCGCATGGTCGAGTTGCAGCGCTGGCGCGAGAAACGCGGCCTGAATTTCAATTTGCGGCCGAAATACTGGCCTTTCAGCGCGCGGCTGGCCGATGGCGTGGCGATTGCGATTGCCGCGTCGGGTGGAAATCCCGAACCCTTCATGCGCCATGTGTTCGAAGGTATCTGGCGGCACGAACTCAATCTTGCGGACCCCGATACGATCATGGCGCTGGCGGACCGGTGCGGCCTGCCGGGCACGGCGCTGATCGAACGGTCGAAATCGGTGGAGGTCGAGGATATCTATGAGCAGAACCGCCAGGACGCTATCGCTCACGGGGTATTCGGCTCGCCCGCCTACGTGCTCAACGGCGAAGTCTTCTGGGGACAGGATCGCATCGATCTGCTCGCCGATGCGTTGACATCGGGCCGCGCGCCCTTTCGCGCGGACGAATGAGAAAGCGGCGCGGGGATATGGATATGAGGATGATCGGAAAACTCTCCGCCGGATTTGCGGCCCTCGCGCTGTTCGCGGCCGCGGATGCCGCATACGCACAGACTCCGCCCGCCGACGAAAATGGCCGCTACACTTTATCTGCGATCGACAACGGTTATTTGCGCCTCGACACCCGCACCGGCGCGGTGTCGGTCTGCACCCCTAAGGGGGGCTGGACATGCCGCGTCGTGCCGGACGAGCGCGTGGCGCTGGATCAGGAGATCGGACGCCTGCAAGGACAGGTCGATACGCTCAAGACGCAACTCGCGAACCGCAACGACACGGTCAAGGGCAAGATCGACGAGCCGCTCGCCAAAACCGATTCATTGAAAGGGGACGTTCCGGAAAAATCCGCGGCGAACGGCGAGGCGGGCAGGAAGCCTGCTGGCGCCGCTATCGGCAAGGATGCGGCTACCGGTTCGCAAACCTCCTCGCAGCAGAAACTCACGGCGGCGCTCGACCGGGTCTGGCAGCATCTGATCGAAATCGCCGTTCGGGTACAGAAGAGAATTTCGGAAAACATCTGAGCGCTGGACCGGCGGCCCGCACCCTGCGCCAGGCTACAAAAAAGAAGCGACCGCGGATTGCTCCGCGGTCGCTTTTCGTCGCGCCCTCGTGAGGCGGGTTACTTCGTAATATCGACGTCCTTGGTTTCCGGCAGGAAGAACAAGCCGACAACGACGGTGATCGCCGCGAAGATGATCGGGTACCACAGGCCGGCATAGATATCGCCGGTCGAGGCCACGATGGCGAATGCAGTCGCTGGCAGCAGGCCGCCGAACCAGCCGTTGCCGATGTGATAGGGCAACGACATTGAGGTGTAGCGGATCCGGGTCGGGAACAGTTCCACCAGCATGGCCGCGATCGGGCCGTAGACCATCGTCACCAGCAGCACCAGCAGGAACAACAGGCCGATGATGGCCGCGACCTGCGGACGGAAGATATCAAACGGATTCGACATCTTCACGATGCCCGCATGGGCTGCCTTTGGATAACCCGCAGCCTGCAAGGCGGCCGTCACCGCGGGGTTGGAGTCCTTTGCATTGACGTAAGGAACATCCTTGCCGTTGATCGAAACCGCGACTGGCGAGCCGGCCGGGGCCGGAACGGTCGAGTATTTCACCGAGGACTGCGACAGGAAGGCGCGCGCCGTATCGCAAGGAGCGGTAAAGACGCGTGTGCCGACCGGGTTGAACAGGTCGCCGCAAACCTTCGGGTCGGCCTTGACCTCGACCTTCACGGTTTCGATCGCCGTTTCCAGTGCCGGGTTGGCGTAGGTGGTGATCATGCGGAAGATCGGGAAGTAGACCAGAGCCGCGATCAGGCAGCCTCCCAGAATGATCGGCTTACGGCCGATCTTGTCGGAGAGCACGCCGAACACGATGAAGAAGCCCGTGCCCAGCAGCAGCGACCACGCGATCAGCAGGTTCGCGGTGTAGCCGTCCACCTTGAGGATCGATTGCAGGAAGAACAGCGCGTAGAACTGGCCGGTGTACCAGACGACGCCCTGGCCCATGACGCCGCCAAGCAGCGCGATGAGGACGAACTTGGCGTTGCCCCAGTTGCCGAACGCTTCCGTCAGCGGCGCCTTTGAACTCTTGCCTTCCTCCTTCATGCGCTGGAAGACCGGCGATTCATTCAGCCTCAGCCGGATGATGACGGAGACGCCCAGCAGCACGACCGACATCAGGAAGGGAATGCGCCAGCCCCATGCGGCGAAGTCAGCTTCCCCGACGATGGTGCGGGTGAACAGAATCACCAGAAGGGACAGGAACAGACCGAGCGTCGCCGTGGTCTGGATGAAGGAGGTGTAGTAGCCGCGTTTGCCGGGAGGAGAGTGCTCGGCCACGTACGTGGCTGCGCCGCCGTACTCGCCGCCGAGAGCGAGGCCTTGCAGAAGGCGGAGACCGATGAGGATGATCGGGGCCGCGATGCCGATGGTCGCGGCGTTGGGCAGCAGTCCGACGATGAAGGTCGAAAGGCCCATGATCAGGATGGTGACGAGGAAGGTGTATTTGCGGCCGACGATGTCGCCGATGCGGCCGAACACCAGCGCTCCGAACGGGCGCACGAGGAAGCCGGCGGCGAATGCGAGCAGCGCGAAGATGTCACGCGTGGCAGGCGGATAGGCGCTGAAGAATTGCGCGCCGATGATCGCGGCGAGCGAGCCGTAGAGATAGAAGTCGTACCATTCGAACACGGTGCCGAGGGAGGAAGCAAAGATGACGAAGCGCTCGTCCTTGGTCATTCCTCCGCGCCGCGAAGCGGCTGCGGTCAGTGTGGTCATGTAACCCTCCCGAATACCTTATCTGAATAATTTTGCATGCACGATCCGTTGCTGCCGGATCGCGTCGTAACGCTTCACTGTATTCGCCGGGAAAATATATCGTACGATATACTTTGGTTGAGGCGGCCCGCTTGATGACTGCCGGGAAATATCCCCCGGCATCATCGCACTGTTCTTGCTGGGCGTTTTGCGCATGGTGTCAAATCGACGCAATGGCGGGGCCGCCGGTGACAAGACCGGGGGAAGACTTGGCTGTGGGAGCGGCGGACAGCAGGGAGGCGCGAAAGCGATTCTCCGAGCGGCCGTTCACGGCCGCATGGCCATGGCGGCGGCGATCACCATGGCGGGCTGGAGCGGCCGTTTGCGGCGGCGCGCGTGGCGGCCACTTGGGGGTGCCGGGGACGGATTGGGCGGTCGCCCCCCGTCCCGGCATCCGCCATTAAAGGCTTTGGCACCAATGACTTTGCCTTTATGACAAGGTGACTTTCCCCGCCGGAGAGCAGATTTACTAATCCGACAGATCGAAAAAGGCTCGATTCGCCCTCGCGCTCAGGAGTGGTATAGTTTAATGACTTTGGCGAGTTGAGTTAAAAACTAAAGAGATACAAAGACATGGCTCCGTCTTCCTCCTCCACCCGGTTGGTGATTGCCGACGACCACCCTCTCTTCCGGGGGGCGTTGCGGGAAGCGGTCAGGAGCGTGGTCCCGGCTGCGAATATCGATGAAGCCGGTGCGTTCGGTGAATTGACGGCCCTGCTGGAGAAAGAATCCGACATCGATCTCGTGTTGCTCGATCTTTCGATGCCGGGCGTCAGCGGCTTTTCCGGCCTGATCTATCTGCGGGCGCAATATCCCGCGATTCCGGTGGTGGTGGTGTCCGCGAGCGACGATGGCGACACGATCCGCCGGTCGATGGAATTCGGCGCGTCCGGCTTTATCCCGAAGCGCTACGGGATCGAGACCCTGCGCGAGGCGATCGGCAAGGTGATGAACGGCGACGTCTGGACCCCTTCCGATGTCGATCTTACCGCCGGGGTCGATCCCGACATGGCCAAGCTGCGCGACCGGCTCATCACGCTGACGCCGCAGCAGGTCCGGGTGCTGATGATGCTCTCGGAGGGTCTCCTCAACAAGCAGATCGCCTATGAACTCGGCGTGTCGGAAGCCACCATCAAGGCGCACGTCTCGGCCATCTTGCAGAAACTGGGCGTCGAAAGCCGCACCCAGGCAGTCATCGTGGCCGCGAAGATCTCCGGCAGCCACTGGCGTCAGAACGAACCGTCGGCCTGAACTTCCGTTTCCGTCTGCGAAATTGCGCCGGCCTCCGCCGGAGACAGCGACGTCGCCATCTGCTGGTTGCGCCATTGGCTGAGCAGCGCGCGCAATGTTGCGGGCTTCACCGGCTTGTTCAGCACGACGATGCCATAGGCGCGCGCCGCCTCCCGCACCGGCGGGCTGCGATCCGCCGTAATCAGAATCGCCGGAATATGCGCGCCGAACTTGTGCCGGATGTCGCGAATCGCGGCGATGCCGTTGCCGCGGTCGAGATGATAGTCGACCAGAAGCCCGGTGATCGGTTCGTTCGAATTGGCAATGGCCTTGCATGCCTGCTTCGGATCGACGGAGGCAATCACATTGGCGTCCCAGCCGCGCAATAGCGTCTTCATGCCGTCGAGGATGGCGGGGTCGTTCTCGACGCAGACGATGGTGGTGCCGCTCATCGGCGTCTTCGAGGAAATGACCGAACCGTTCGGCGGCGCCTGAACCTGATTGTAGCCGCTCGCCACCGGCAACGTCACGGCGAAGTGCGAGCCGCCGCTCTTGTTGGACGTGATGGTGATATGGTGTTCGAGCACGCGCGCGATGCGCTCGACGATAGACAGGCCCAGCCCGAGTCCGCGCGCGATCCGCGCGCCCTGATCGAGCCGGTGGAATTCCTTGAAGATCTCGCCGCGCTTGTGCTGCGGAATGCCGAGGCCGGTGTCGTGGATGCTGATTTGCAGCTTCGCGCCGTGCGGGCGGCAGCCGATCAGCACCTTGCCGGTCGGCGTGTACTTGATCGCGTTCGAGATCAGGTTCTGCAACAGACGGCGCAGCAACACGCGATCCGATTTCACAGCCAATGTCGATGGTACGAAGATCAGCTCGAGATTCTTCTCCCGCGCCATCGGCATGAACTCGACCTGCAATGAGCGCATCAGGTCGCTCATGCGGAAGCTCGAGATCGACGGCGTCATCGCGCCCGCGTCGAGACGGGAAATGTCGAGGAGCGCGCCGAGGATTTCCTCGATGGCTTCGAGCGATTCGTCGATGTTGTCGACAAGACGGGCGTTCTCGCCGCCGCTCTGCCGCTCGACGAGGCTGGTGACGTAAAGCCGCGCCGCGTTGAGCGGCTGAAGGATGTCGTGACTCGCGGCGGCAAGGAAGCGCGTCTTGGAGATGTTGGCTTCGTCCGCGATGGTTTTGGAAAGCGCCAGTTCGTTGTTCAGCCGTGTCAGTTCCTCGGTGCGCTCGCGCACGCGGCGTTCCAGCGTGGCGTTGGCGCGCTCCAGTGCCTCTGCCGCCTCGAAGCTCGCGGTGATGTCGGAGAAGGTAACGACAAGGCCGCCGCCGGGCATGGCATTGGTGCGCACCTCGACGACCCGGTTCTGGCCGGGCAGCCGTTCGAGGAAGGGCTCGCCTTCGGTGGTGTAGGCATCGAGCCGCCGCCGCAGATGCTGCTCGCGTGTCTCGGTGCTGTTGCGCGGATTGTCGCCGACGAATTCGAGGATTTCCGCGAGCGGAATGCCGATCTGCGCGACATGGGCGGGCAGGCTGAGCATCTCGCCGAACTGCCGGTTGGAGCAGATCAGTTGCAGTTCACGGTTGAAGACGGCGATGCCCTGACGCACATGGTCGAGCGCGGTTTGCAGGATTTCACGATTGAAATGCAATGCGGCATGGGCGTCGTCGAGCAGCTTCAGCGCGGCTTTCGCCGACACCGCGCGCTTGCGCAGCAACAGCGACATGACGAGGCGCGAGGAGGCCGCACCGACGGACGAGGCGATCAGATGCTCGGCATGGCTGAGCAACTGGAAGTCGGCGGAGGTGTTGCGGTCCAGCGTGATGCGGTTCGCGGAGGCGAAGGCCTCGAATTCGGCATTGGCGCGCTCAGGGCCGAGATATTGCGCGACGGTGGTGAGCAGGTCCTGCACCGTCACGGTGGTGCGCCAGCGGCGGAAATTCGGCGAGATCGGCGCGAGATCGCTCGGCACGAACAGGTCCGCCTGCAATCGCTCGATCGAGGTCTGCGGCTTCGAGAACGACAGCGCGACATAGGCCAGAAGATTGAGCGTCAGGCTCCACAGCAGGCCGTGGATCAGCGGCGACATCTGGCTACCGAACAGATGCTGCGGCCGCAGGACGGCGATGCCGAACAGGCCTTCCTTCAGCCATTGCGTGCCGAGCGGTCCGACCTCGATGAAGCTCGGCAGGAACAGCGTATAGGCCCAGATGACGAACCCGACGACCATGCCGCCGATGGCGCCGGCCGCGGTGCCGCGCCGCCAGATCAGGCCGCCGAAGAACGCCGGCGCGAGTTGTGCCACCGCGGCGAAGGACAGAAGGCCGATGGCGGCGAGCTGTGCGTTGCCGAGCGCGTGATAATAGAAATAGGCCATCGTCATGATGGCGACGATGGCGACGCGGCGCACGATCAGAAGCAGGCGGCCGAGGTCGGCGCGTCCGTTTCGCGGCGTGGTGTCGGCCTGTAGCACCAGCGGCATCACGATGTCGTTGGACAGCATGATGGCGAGCGCCACGCATTCCACGATCACCATCGCGGTGGCGGCGGACAGGCCGCCGACGAAGACGATGATGCTCATCCAGTGCGCGCCGGCCTCGATCGGCAGCGCCAGCAGGAACATGTCGCTGTCGACCGCGCCGAACGGGAAGGTGACGAGACCGGCCAGCGCGATTGGAATAACGAAGATGTTGATCGCGACGAGATAGAGCGGAAACAGCCAGCGGGCGCGCGACACTTCGGCCTCGCTGGAATTTTCGACGACGCTGACGTGGAACTGGCGCGGCAGCAGCAGGATGGCGAAGAACGACAGCAGCGTCATCGCCAGGAAATTGCCGATCGAAGGCGTGTGTTCGATCGCACGGATCGCTTCCGGTGTTTTCATCGCCCGCTGGATCAGCTCGGTCGGGCTCATCATGATGAAGGTGACGAAGATGCCTGCGGCGAGGAATGCGACGAGCTTGACGATGGATTCGGCGGCGACGGCGAGCATCAGGCCGTGCTGGTGTTCGGTCGCATCGCTTTGCCGGGTTCCGAACAGCACGGCGAACAGCGCCAGCGCGATCGTGACGAAAATCGCGATGTCGCCGGCGAAGGGCAGGCTCGCCACATCGTTGGGACCGTTGAGAATGGTTTCGAGCGAGGAGGCGATCGCCTTCAATTGCAGCGCGATGTAGGGTACCGAGCCGATGATGGCGATGATCGCGGCGGTGGCCGCGACCGCCTGGCTCTTGCCGTAACGCGCGGCGATGAAGTCGGCGATCGAGGTGATGTGCTGGGATTTCGCAAGCCGGATCACCCGCAGCGTGATCGGTTTGCCGAAGACCAGCATGATGATCGGGCCGATATAGATCGCCAGGAATTCGATGCTGGTGCGGGTGGCGAGGCCGATCGAGCCGAAGAAGGTCCAGGACGTGCAGTAGATCGCAAGCGACAGCGGATAGATCAGGATGCCCGCGCGGGAGCGCTGCGTCAGACTGAGACGGTCGCCGTAGAACGCGATCGCAAACAGCAGGCCGATATAGCCGAAGGCCGCTGCGATCACCGTGCTGTTTCCAAGCATCCATCCGCTCCGAAGACGGCCTTCCGGCAGGCCATCGAGGCCGCATCAAACCTTTTTTTTGGCATGACGGAAACATGTCGTTGCGCGCTTGGCGCGAGCAAGCCGGCGATGAGGCCGGATTTGTAAACCGCCTCGAATCAGCTTATACACGTATAAATTGTATTTAATGAATATACTCGTCGGGGGAATTATGGGGGAAGTCCATCCGTTTCCTGGAGACGCGTACGTTTTCATAGTGGATGACGACAAATCGGTCAGCGATGCCCTGACCCTGTTGCTTCGGCTGGAAGGCTTTGCAACCCAGGGTTTCAGCGACGGGCTGACCTTTCTGGAGGCGGTCCGCTTGAAACCGCCGGCCTGCGTCATCCTCGACCTGCAATTACCGGGATATTCGGGTCTCGACGTATTGCAGGATCTTGCCGAGATGCGCTTTGTCCCGCCCGTGATCGTGATTTCCGGGCACTCGGATGTGCCGACCGCCGTGACCGCGATGAAACCCGGCGCGCTCGACTTCATGGAGAAGCCTTTCGCCGCGAATGTGATGGCTGATCGGGTGCGCGAGGCGGTGCGGGCCTATCGCCGGTCGGTTGACGGGCCGATCGCGGGGCTTGGCGATTTTTGCGGCCGCCATCTGCTGACGAGCCGGGAGCGCGAGGTGCTGGGGCAGGTCGCGAGCGGGGCGTCGAACAAGGAGGCGGGGCGGCGGCTCGGAATCAGCCCGCGCACCATCGAGGTCCATCGCGCCCGCATCATGACCAAGCTGGGAGCCAAGAACGCCGCCGACCTGATGCGCATCGTTCTGTCGAAAGAAAGACACCCGCCGCGCAGCATGGCGACGTGACGGGCCGATAGCGAGAAACCGATATCGCCCGTTACTCGGCGGCGAGCGACTTCTCGTTCAGCCGCAGGCCCAGCCGTTCCCAGACCGACACCATCGCGGCGGCGAGTTCATCGATCAGAGCGTCCTCGTGATAGGGCGAGGGCGTGATGCGCAGCCGTTCGGTGCCTTTCGGCACGGTCGGATAGTTGATCGGCTGGATGTAGATGCCGTGCTGCTCAAGCAGAAGGTCGCTGGCCTTCTTGCACAGCTCGGGATCGCCCACGAAAACCGGCACAATATGCGTGTCGCTCGACATCACCGGAATCCCGGCGGCGATCAGGATCGCCTTGACGCGGGCGGCGCGGTCCTGCTGGCGGGTGCGTTCCCATTGCGAGGTCTTGAGGTGGCGGATCGCCGCGGTCGCGGCCGAGCAGACCGCCGGCGGCAGCGCCGTGGTGAAAATGAAGCCCGGTGCGTGCGAGCGGATGGCGTCGACGACGTTGGATTTTCCGGCGATGTAGCCGCCGAGACAGCCGAACGCTTTCGCCAGCGTGCCTTCGAGAATGTCGATGCGGTGCATGACGCCGTCGCGCTCGGAGATGCCGGCGCCGCGCGGGCCGTACATGCCGACCGCATGGACCTCATCGACATAGGTCATCGCGCCGTATTTCTCGGCGAGGTCGCAGACCTTGCCGAGCGGGGCAATGTCGCCGTCCATCGAATAGAGGCTTTCGCACACGATCAGCGTCGGCCGGCCGCGATGGGTGCGAAGCAACTCCTCGAGATGGGCCATGTCGTTGTGGCGGAACACGATGCGCTCGCAGCCGGACTGGCGGATGCCTTCGATCATCGAATTGTGGTTGAGCGCGTCCGACAGGATCAGGCAGTTCGGGATGAGCTTGGCCAGCGTCGAGATGCCGGTCTGGTTCGACACATAGCCGGAGGTGAACACCAGCGCGGCTTCCTTGCCGTGAAGGTCGGCGAGTTCGTGCTCGAGCTGGATCAGGGAATGGTTGTTGCCCGCGATGTTGCGGGTGCCGCCCGCGCCGGTCCCGGTGCGGGTCGCGGTCTCGATCATGGCGCCGACCACCTTGGGGTGCTGGCCCATGCCGAGATAATCGTTCGAGCACCACATCACGACGCTGCGCTCGCCCTTGGGGGTATGCCAGGTCGCGAACGGGAAACGCCCGGCGATGCGCTCAAGATCGGCGAATACGCGATAGCGGCGCTCGTCGTGAAGCTGATTCAGGGCGCCGTCGAAGAACTCATTGTAATCCATACCAAAAACCCCACGGGAGCCATGGACGAGACAGCGTCCACGAAAGGGGCGACTATTCTCGAACGCCTTTTTAGAGCTTTTCCAGGTCCAGTGTCGAGGGTCGAATCGGGAAGCTGCACTGTCAGGCGTGCAGACCGTGGAGGATCGGGGGCGGGGGCGCTTTGCGCGAAATCAAATCGCGCGGCTGGATGAGGGAGCCTGATCGGCCGTCCGAACCTCGTCGAACCGCGATGTCATGCCGAGCCGGTTGAGCAACGCGGCGTCCTTGTCGGTCTGCGGGTTCTTGGTGGTCAAAAGCACGTCGCCGATGAAGATCGAGTTGGCGCCTGCGAGGAAACACAAAGCCTGCATCTCGTCGGTCATGTACTGGCGGCCGGCGGAGAGCCGCACCACGCTTTTCGGCATCATGATGCGTGCGACCGCGATCATCCGCACCATCTCGATCGGGTCCGGCGCGTTGGCGGTGCCGTTGACCGGCACGCCCTTCACTTCATTCCACAGGTTGATCGGCACGCTCTCGGGATGCTCGGCGAGGTTGGCGAGCAGCATCAGCATGCCGAGGCGGTCCTCGACCTGCTCACCCATGCCGACGATGCCGCCGCAGCAGACCTTGAGGCCGGATTCGCGGGCATGCGCCAGCGTCTCGATGCGGTCCTGCATCGTGCGCGTGGTGATGATGTGACCGTAGAATTCCGGCGAGGTATCGACATTGTGGTTGTAGAAATCGAGGCCGGCGTCGCGCAGCCGGTCGGCCTGTTCGCGCGTCAGCATGCCCAGCGTCGCGCAGGTCTCGAGGCCGAGCGCCTTCACTTCGCTGACCATATCGCAAACCTTGTCGAGATCCTTGTCCTTCGGGTTGCGCCATGCCGCCGCCATGCAGAAACGGTTCGCGCCCGATTCCTTGGCGCGGCGCGCGGTGGCGATCACGGCGTCATGGTCCATCAGCTTGGTGGCCTTGACGTCGGTTTTGTAATGGGCGCTTTGCGAGCAGTAGCCGCAATCCTCCGGGCAGCCGCCGGTCTTGATGCTGAGCAGGCTTGCGGTCTCGACATGGTTGGGGTCGAAATTGGCGCGGTGGACGCTCTGCGCCTGAAACATCAGGTCGGCGAAC
The DNA here is from genome assembly GCF_029030725.1 of [Pseudomonas] carboxydohydrogena. Taxonomy (NCBI): domain Bacteria; kingdom Pseudomonadati; phylum Pseudomonadota; class Alphaproteobacteria; order Hyphomicrobiales; family Nitrobacteraceae; genus Afipia; species Afipia carboxydohydrogena. Next base: position 3,021,212 of record NZ_CP113162.1, on the reverse strand, counting down.
GGCAGATCGTACAGCGCCTGCGCCTCGTCGCGCGTCCAGTCATGGCGCGGCAGCACCGATCCTTTGACAACCGAAAAAGACGAGACGTTCATGGCCGATCCTGCGTGTCGCGGGCGCCTTCCGGCCCCTGATCCCGACCAAGGGTGGACCATGCGGCTGGCGGGGTGTCAACACGCCGCAGGCCTGCGGAATGCTTGACGGGTCGCACGCCCGGCAGCACACACATGATATGGAGAGCCTGGATCGTCAGCTTCGTTATTTCGTCAGGATCGCGGAGACGAAATCGCTGTCGCGCGCGGCCGACGGTCTCGATCTGACCCAGTCGGCGATCAGCCGCCAGCTCGCCTCGCTGGAAGCGTATGTGGGGAATGCCCTGTTCGTCCGGACGGGCCGTGGCGTCGAACTGACCGATTGCGGCCGCAGGCTGCTGGCGGCGGCGAGACCCGCTTACGCCGCGATCGACGAGGCGCTGGAGGACATCCGCGACAAGGAAGGTCTGTCGCGCGGCACCATCCGGGTCGCGACGGTGCATACGCTCAGTTACTATTTCACCGCCGATGTGCTGGCGCAGTTCGTTGGCCGGCATGAGCAGGTCAATCTTTCGCTGATGGGCCGCAGTTCGCCGGATGTGGTCGCACTGGTGGAGAGCGGCCGGGCCGATCTCGGCTTTGTCTACGATGTTGCGGTCAATTCCGCCGATCTCGCGGTGACGCCGCTGTTCGACGATGAGATGTGCCTGATCGCTCCGAAATCGTGCCGGCTCTCGGTGCCGGTCGATTTGAACGAAGCGGACATCAAGCTGGTCGGCTTTCCGCCGCACTATGCGCTGCACAAGATGCTGCGCGTGGCGGTGAAGAAACCGCAGATCGTGGCGGAGGCGGAAACCGTCGATGCGATGTTGCAGCTTGTCGCCTCGGGCGTCGGCGCCTGCGTGCTGCCGTCGCGGATTCCGGACCGGGTGCTTGCGGAGCACGATCTGGTGAAAACGGCCATCGCAAGCCCCGTGCTCAGGCGGCGCATCGTGGCCATCACGCGAACGGACCGCCCGCCCTCGCCGCTGGTGCAGGAACTACTGGAGCTTGCGACGGCAGCGGCGCGTTAGCCGCCCCACCTCATTTCAGTTATGAGCGCAGCATCATGGCTGCATGCCGCCCTACCTTCGATACTCCGGCGTCTTGCTGGCGGAAACAAGGGAGGAAGCCATGAACGTGGACGTGAAGAGCTTGCGCGCCAAGGAATATTTCGACGATCGCGCGACAAAGGAAATGGCGGAGTATCTTAAAGGCGCACAGCGCAGCCCGAAGGAAAAGCTCGCTTATGCCTGCCGCATTCTGGCGATGACCGAACAGGAGGCGGGCCTCGCGGGCCAGATCAGCCTGCGCTCGGAGCGGCCGGATGCCTACTGGACGCTTCGCTTCGGCCTCGGCTTCGATGAGGCCACGCCTGATGACTTCATCGAGGTCGACCGCGACCTGAACACGCTGACCGGCCACGGCATGCCCAACCCGGCGACCCGCTTTCACCTCTGGGTGTATGAGGCGCGGCCCGACGTGCAATCCATGATCCATACGCATTCGCCATGGGCCTCGGCGCTGGCGGCGGCGCGTCAGCCGCTGGTGATCTCGCAGATGGACATGACGCCGCTGCATGAGGATTGCGCATTCCTCGGCGACTGGCCGGGTGTGCCGATCGCCGATCAGGAGGGCGTGCTGATTTCCGAGGCGCTCGGCTCCATGCGCGCCATCATCCTCGCCCATCACGGTTACCTCACGGCGGGCTGTTCGATCGAGGAAGCGACCTATCTGTCGGTCTATCTGGAGCGTGCCGCGCGCATGCAGATCCGCGCCCGCGTGTTCGGCCCGCTGACGCCGGTCGATCCTGTGCTCGCCAGGGAAGCGCACGACTATCTGCTGAAGCCGTCAATCGTGAACGCCACGTTCGATTACTGGTGCCGCCAGACGCACCACGCCAATCTGGCGCCGGTGGCGTGATAAGACGCAAGAAGCGCGCGGGCGCTGCTACAGTTCGATCTCGACCTTGCTCATCGGGATGGTCGAGCACATCAGCTGGCAGCTCTCGCGCGTTTTCGCCGAGGTCTCGCGGATTTTCATGACCTCGCCCGCCGTCACCTTGCGCGCGCACATGCCGCACATTCCGGTGCGGCAGTTGAAAGGCGCGTTGATCCCGAGGCTTTCGGCGAATTCCAGCAGCGTGCCTTTCTCGGGAGTCCATGTCGCCGCGATGCCCGAGGTGGTGAACGTCACCGATTGCGGATGGAGCGTCGGCAACTCTTTTTCGTTCGCGATCTCCGCCGGTGGCGCGAGCGTAACACCCATCTCCTGTGTGTAGATCTCGCGGCATGTGGAGTCGCTTGCACGCAGCGCGGCTTCGGTTGCGGCGACGAATTCCCGCGGGCCGCAGATGTAGGCGTCGAATTCCTCGTGCGGAAAGAATTCTTCGCACGCGCCAAGGGTCATGTCGCCGTTGAGGTCGTATTCCTTGCCCGGCCGGTCGATCTGGCGCGGATTGCTGAACCAGACTTTCCAGACGCTGTTCGGCAGATCGGCTTGCAGCGATCCCAGTTTGCCTTTGAGGGCGAATGTCGAGCTGTTGAACGTCGCGTGCAGGAACACGGCGTGATGCCGTGAGGCCCGCACCGCCAGTTCTTCCGCCATCGCGGTGACGGCGGCTTCGCCGATGTCCTTGCTGAGAATGACGATGGGCCGATCGAGCTCGGCGGTGAGGTGAAACGATCCCTGCGGCCCTGTCGCGCGGATGAGGCCGCCTTTTTCCGCATGGTCGGTCCAGTAGGAAGCTGCTCTCGCCGCATCCGCCGCGTCGGTGTGGACGACCGTGATGCGATAGATTTTCGGGTCGGGAGAAAAGGCCGACAACACATAGGGGCGCTCGCCGACGCCCGGAATATCGAAAGCAAGATGCTGCCCGGCCTGAAAGCGATCCAGTGCTCCGTCCGCGATCAGGAATACGGAGATCGTGTTCGGGGTTTCATTGACCTTACGGGCGATTTTGTATTGCCGCTGCATGTGCCGCCTCTGAATTTCACAATGTTTCTTATCAGGAAACTTGAGGAGGATCAAATGCCGGGCGGCTGGCGATTTGCTATAGATGGGATTATCTATCGATAATGGTTACGACCAGCCCGAACTATTGATAATCAAGAGCTTCCGGCACAATCGACGATTCGAAATGACAACGACCGACATCTTGGAAACCGGCTTTAAAAGCGAGCAGGAAATCGACACGCTCGGACGGCGGATCAGGCAACTGCGCAAGATGCAGGAGCGCACGCTGGATTCGCTGGCCCAGGAGGTCGGGCTCACCAAGGGGTATCTTTCCAAGGTCGAGACCGGCCGTCAGACGCCGCCTCTTGGAACTCTCTCGAAGCTCGCCAAGGCGCTGGGTACCGATCTCGCGGGGCTTGTCGAAAACGGAGCCGCCGAGCGCGCCGAGCCGGGCTATGAAGGTGTTTCCGTGGTGCGCGCCGATGAGCGGCGCAACGTCGTGCGCGGCGCCACGTCGTTCGGCTACGATTACCAGTCGCTGGTCCAGAACGCCGCCGGCAAACACATGTCGCCGTTTCTGTTTACCTTCCCCTCGCAGATCCTCAAGGAAGTGTTCTTCGAGCATGGCGGCGAGGAGATGATCTTCGTGCTCAGCGGCGTCGTGGAATTCGAGGTCGGCAACGAAACCTTCGAGTTGATGCCGGGCGATTGCATCTATTTCGATCCCCGCCAGCGGCATCGCGGGCGCGGCAAGTCCGGCGAAGCCAAAGCGCTCGTCGTGTTATACGAGCCCAAAAACCGCAGCTAATCGTCCTCCCGGCAAACCGCGTGGCCATGGGCCGTAAAAAAGGGGCGCTGCAAGCAGCGCCCCGAGATCAAGGCTGGGGGAACGATCAGTCGCCTTGAATCAGCTTGCGAGAGCGCCTTCCTTCTCGACGCCGAAGCCCGCCTTCTCGCCGAACTTGTTCGGCTTGCGGTAGACGGCGAGAATGATGCAGCCTTCGTCGCTCTTGGTCTCGTGATAGGAGCCCGGCTGGCGCCAGACGAAATTGCCCGCGCGGCAGATGCCGTCATGATCATAGAACGAACCTTCGAGCACATAGCTCTGCTCGAGTTCGGGATGCTGGTGGAAGGGCAGCGTGGTGCCCGGCTCCCACTTCAAAAGGCAGGTCAGTTCGCCGGTTTCCGGCTTTTCGTACAGCACCTTGATCTGGATGCCTTCGAACTGGGAAGGCTTCCAGTCCATGTCGGTGACTTTCACATAGACCGAACCGCCCGGGGTGGGTTCCTTGGTGACGAAGCGTGGGTCCATCGGGGTATCCTCCTTTGTTGAATAAGTATCCTATTAGGATACAAACTACAGAATCTGTCAACTCGGTTATGCGGCCGCGGTTTTGAGCGCGCCGGTGGCTTCGGAAAACGCCCCGTCATTGCCGCTCCATGGGTATTCGATGATGCGCGCAACCTCTTTCGCGACGTCCGCGCCGCGCAACCGCGCAATCAGGTGCAATGTCGTATCGACTGCCAGAACGACGCCGCCGCCGGTGACGACCGCGCCGGAATCGACGAACCGCGCTTCGGTGCCTTTCACGCCGGGATAAAGTTTGCTCATCAGCGCGAGCGGCGTCTCGGTGCCGGCGGGCGCGAAACGGCGCGTGGTCGCGTTCTTGCCGTCGAGCAGGCCGGCGCCCGCAAGTATAAGCGCCCCAGTGCAAACTGACGCCACGATGCCCTTGCGCGCGAACGAGCGAATGAAGTCGAGGGTCTGCTCGTCCTTGCTGACCTGGGGCCATGCGGCCCCGCCGAGAATCATCAACACGTCACCGGCGGGACAATTCGCCACGCTGTAGGGGGCGATGATCTCAAGTCCATTGGAGAGCCGGACCGGCCCGGCCTTGTTGGCCACCAGGATCATCCCGATGCCTGGATCGACGCGCTTGGCCATTGAAAGAACGCCGAATGTTGCTCCGATGTCGATCGGTTCAACATCATCATAGGCGTGGATGATGAAGGTGGTGTTTGGCATGCCAGATCTCTCCTGCACTAAGAAACTTTGCTTAAATAAGTATCGCAGAAGGAAACTTAGTTGACAACTTTCTATTCAGCAACGATGCTGAAGTTTCTTAATTCGGGAAACATAACCCGCAAAGTCAACTAGGGAGAAACAAATGTCGACAGCAGAGGTTCTAAACCCCGCTGTGCCCAAGGAGGGGTCCAGCATCAAGCACATCGTCACGGCGAGCGTGCTCGGCACCACGGTCGAGTGGTACGATTTCCTGATCTATGGCACCGCGGCGGCGCTGGTGTTCAACAAGCTGTTCTTTCCGAACTACGATCCGCTCGTCGGCACGCTCGCCGCATTCGGCTCCTACGCGGTGGGTTTCGTGGCGCGTCCGCTGGGCGGCGCGGTGTTCGGCCATTTCGGCGACAAGCTCGGCCGCAAGGCGATGCTGACGCTGACCATGATTATCATGGGTGCGGGCACGTTCCTGATCGGATGTCTGCCGACATACGATCAAGTCGGCATTCTTGCCCCGATCCTGCTGTTGATCCTGCGTATGGCGCAGGGCATCGGCATCGGCGGCGAATGGGGTGGCGCGACCCTGATGGTGATTGAAAGCGGCGACCGGCACCGCCGTGGCTTCCTCGGCAGCCTCGTGCAGGTCGGCTTTCCGCTCGGCATGGTGTGCGCGACGCTGGTCTTCCTTCTGGTCTCCAAGTTGCCTGACGACCAGTTCATGAGCTGGGGCTGGCGGCTTCCGTTCTGGCTCAGCGCGATTCTCGTCGCCGTCGGCCTGTTCGTGCGCATGCGGCTCGTCGAGACGCCGAAGTTCGCCAAAGTCCAGGAGCAGGGCGAGGTGGTCAATGCGCCGCTTCTCGACGTGCTCACCAAGGACTTCAAGAATTTCATCGTCGCCGTGGGCCTCAAGATCTCGGAAGTGGCGTGGGTGTATGTGCTGATCGGCTTCCTGGTCTATTATGCGACATCGCATCTTCACCTCTCGAAGACGGTCATTCTCGACGCGGTGCTTTACGCAGCGATGCTCGAACTGGTGACGCTGCCGCTGTTCGGGTTGTTGTCGGATTATGTGGGCCGCAAGCCGCTTTATATCGCAGGGACCATCCTTTCGATGATCGCGGCGTTCCCGCTGTTCACCTTCGTCGAGACCAAGGACCCGACGACGATCGCGATCGCGATTGCGATCATCATGAGCATCACCCACGGGCTGATGTTCAGTCCGCAGGCTGCTTTCATCCCCGAACTGTTTGGCACCAAGGTGCGTTACAGCGGCGCGTCGCTCGGCGTGCAGGTGTCGGCGGCGATCAGCGGCGGTTTCGCTCCGATGATTGCGACGGGCCTGCTGGCTTACTACGGCTCCACCCATGCGATCTCCTGGTACCTCATCGCTCTCGGCGCCATCACGCTGATCGCGACGCTGGTCTCGCGGGAAACTGCCTTCGAGGACCTGTAACGGATCGGAAGCCGGCCTCAACGAGGCCGGCTTCACCTCTATCGGCTATTCGACACACGTTCGCACCGCCACGGCCGTGCGCGCACGTCAGGCGCAACAAGCGCTCAAACAAAACACCTTGGGACGTACGGAGACAGGTTCTGGCTGCAAGGCCGGGCGCAGCGTCTCTGTTTCAAAAAAAGAGAACAATGATGTCACACTATAAAATCCTCATCCTCGGCGCGTCCTATGGCTCGCTGCTCGCGTCCAAACTTCTGTTCGGCGGCCACTCCGTCACGCTGGTCTGCCTGCCCGCGGAGGCCGATCTCATCAACGGCGAGGGCTTTCGCGTGCGGATGCCGGTCCGTGGCCGCGAGACGCCGCTTCTGATCGATTCACGCAATCTGCCCGGCAAGGTATCCGCGATGGGCGCAATGGATGATGTGAACCCGGCGGACTACGACCTGATCGGCCTTGCGATGCAGGAGCCGCAATACGGCGCGCCGGGCGTGCGCGAATTGCTGGAGCGTATCGCGAGATCGCGCGTGCCGTGCATGTCGATCATGAACATGCCGCCGCTGCCCTATATCGCGCGCCTGCCGGGTGTCGATGCGGATGCCGTGAAAGCCGCCTACACCGATCCGTCGGTCTGGAGCGCGTTCGACCCCGGCACGCTGACGCTGTGCAGCCCCGATCCGCAGGCGATCCGCCCGCCGGAGGAAAAGGTCAACTTCCTTCACGTCACGCTGCCGACCAATTTCAAGGTCGCGCGCTTCGAGAACGAGAACAGCAACGCCATCCTGCGCCAGCTTGAGCGCGACATCGATGCGATCCGCATGGAGACGCCGGAAGGTGCGACCGAGGTGCCGGTGAAGCTGCGGTTCCACGATTCGCTGTTCGTGCCGCTGGCGAAATGGCCGATGCTCCTGGCTGGCAACTATCGTTGCATCACCGCAGATGGCATGCGCACCGCGCAGGAAGCGGTTCATTCCGATCTCGCGCAATCGCGCGCGGTGTACGAGTTCGTGAGTGACGTCTGCATCGCGCTCGGTGCGAAGCGCGAAGATCTGGTGCCTTTCGAGAAATACGCAGCGGCGGCCAAGAGCCTCGCGCGGCCGGCATCGGTGGCGCGGGCCCTGACCAATGGGGCTGCGAATGTCGAGCGCGCCGACAAGCTCGTGCAATTGCTGGCGCGGCAGCGGGGCATGAACCATCCGGCGATCGACCAGATCGTTGCGCTGGTGGATCGCAGGCTCGACGCCAACCGCAAGAAATCGGCGGCCGCCTGAGGCGGCTGCAATCCCGTTCCGTCTGATCATGGAGGTTACTGATGAAAGTGAAAACATTCGGCTCCGCGACATGGAGCGGTGGCATCAAAGACGGGCAGGGCGCCATTTCCACCAAGAGCGGCGCCCTGACCAACTATCCCTACGGCTTGGGCAGCCGCTACGAAGGCAAGCCCGGAAGTAGCCCGGAAGAATTGCTGGGCGCGGCGCACGCGGCATGTTTCACGATGAACCTGTCGCGGCTTTTGACCGAGGCCGGGTTCAGGGCGGAAAGGATGGATACGAGCGCGGATGTCACGCTGGAGATCGCGGGCGACAGTTTCACCATCACCCTGGTGCATCTGACATTCAAGGGTGCCGTTCCCGGTATCGACCAGCAAACCTTCGACGGATTGATCGCAAGGGCCAAATCCGGCTGCCCGGTGTCGAAGCTGTTCAATTGCACGATCACGCTCGACGCAAGTCTGGTGTCCTGATCCGCCGTCGCTACACGGCTTCAGGGACTTTCCGTGTAATGCGGGCGTTGCGGCCAGCCGCGACGATCGCCACCACGAGCGCCGCCACCGCGATGGTGGAAGGGCCGACATGCTCGCCGTTGATAACGGCGGACAGCCCGAGCGTGACAAAGGTCTGCAACAACTGCACCTGGCTGACGCGGGCGACGCCGCCCATCACGAGCCCGGCATTCCACGCGAAGAAGCCGACGAACATGCTGAAGACCGAGACGTAGGCGAATGCGACCCACGCAGCGGTCGGCACCGCGCCGGGATCGGCTGGCCATAGCCATATCGCGAGCGGCAGGGTCAGCGGTAGCGCCAGCACCAGAATCCACGAGATGACTTCCCAGCCGGGCATCTCGTGGCTGAGGTCGGCCGAGAACACGTAGCCGATCGAGGTCGAGATCGCGGCGAGAAACAGATAGATGTCGCCGATTGCGATTTCGCCGCCACTGTCGCGCAGGGCGAACGCCACCACCACCGTGGTACCTAACCCCGCCAGCAACCAGAAACGCAGCGAGGGACGCTCGCCCAGGATCACGCTGGCGGCCGCGGCCGTGGTCAGCGGCAGGATACCGAGCACGACGCCGCCGTGTGAGGCCGGCACCGTCAGCATCGCCAGCGCCATCAGTCCCGGAAAGCCGAATACGATGGTCACGATGCAGATCAGCATCGTGCGGATCTGGCGCATGTTTGGCCAGCGCCGCCGTAACATCAGCAGCAGCGCGGCCGAGAGAAGGCCCGAGGCCGCCGCCCGCCCGGCCGTAATGAAGAACGGATCGAGTCCTTCCACGGCAAGGCGTGTCGCGGGCAGCGTGCCGCCGAAGATGGCTATTCCAATGAAGCCGAGCCCCATGCCGAGCGTCTGCCGGGATAGCCCTGTCCGGGATGGAGAGGTTTCACCGTGGGGCATGACTGATCCCGGCAGCCTTAGACCACAGGATTGCAATACTATACCGATTGGTATAGTCAAAACTCATTGGTTTAAACATCGTCGTTCATGCCACCCGCACATTAAAGGACGCCGCCATGGCCACGCCGCTCGTACCGCCTTTTACCTTTGAAACCGCCACCGCCAAGGTGAGAATGGCGGAGGATGGCTGGAATAGCCGCGATCCGCAAAAGGTCGCATTGGTTTACACCGAAGACAGCCAGTGGCGTAATCGCGCGGAATTTCCCGTCGGACGCAAGCAGATCATCGAGTTTCTCACCCGAAAATGGGCGAAAGAACTGGATTATCGTCTGATCAAGGAAATGTGGGCGTTTTCCGATACCCGCATCGCCGTGCGTTTCGCCTATGAATGCCATGACGACAGTGGCAACTGGTTCCGTTCCTACGGCAACGAAAACTGGGAGTTCAATGCGGCGGGCCTGATGCAGCGCCGCTTCGCTTCGATTAATGATATGCCGATCAAGGAAGCGGAGCGCAAATTCCACTGGCCGCTGGGCCGGCGGCCGGACGATCATCCGGGTCTGTCCGATCTTGGGCTATAGAACCGGAACTCACGGGAGCTGACAGAGAGGACATGGCGCGCACGGTTTTCGAGAAAAGCGACGCGATCACGCGGGTGGCCGAGGTCTTCCGCGAACTCGGCTTCGAGGGCGCGTCACTGTTTGAAATCACCGAGCGCACCGGCCTCTCGAAGGGCAGCCTCTATCACTTCTTTCCCGAGGGGAAGGAAGGCATGGCGGCGGAGATTCTGGCCCATGTCGATGAATGGTTCGTGCGCGAGGTGTTCGAGCCGCTGGAGCGCGACGAGCCGCGCGCCGCGATCGCGCGGATGTGGCGGACGGTCGATAGCTATTTCCGCTCCGGCCGCAGGATTTGCCTGCTTGGGGCGTTCGCGCTCGATGAAACGCGGGATCGATTCCCCAAGCCGATCCGGCTTTATTTCAGGCGCTGGATCGAGGCGCTCGACGGCGCGCTGGTCCGGGCAGGCGTCGATGCGGTCACGGCAAGAGCGCTTGCGGAGGATATCGTCGGAAGCATTCAGGGTGCGCTCACGCTTGCGCGCGCGCTGAAGGAGGACGCCGTCTTCGGCCGCACGCTGGCGCGCCTGCAACAGCGTACCGATGCCGTGCTTCCGCCTCACAGAAAATCCTGAGCGCATCCAGGTCTCTCGGCCGGTGTATCCGCGCGCCGGTTCTGGTAGACAGCAGCCTCCGCGCTGTGCGCCTCCTTTCCTTCCTGTCCGGTCGCCATGACAAATCGAAACCATATGTCGGGACTGCTGCTGTGGATTTGCGGCGCCGGTCTGCGCTTGAGCGTGCTCGCGGTGCCGCCGGTGATTTCGCTGATCCAGTCGGACCTGCATCTGTCCGGCACCGAGATCGGAATCCTGACCGGGATTCCGGTGATTCTATTCGCGATCGCCGCCGCGCCCGGCTCGTTGCTGATCGAGCATGTCGGCGTGCGATGGACGCTGACATGCGGCCTTGCGGTCACGGCGCTTGGTTCCGGCTTGCGTGCGCTGGCGCCGGAATCCGTTTCGCTCTATGCGGCGACCGTTCTAATGAGCGGCGGCATCGCCATCATGCAGCCGGCGATGGGTGCCGCCGTCCGGCAGTGGATGCCGGAGCGCGCGGCGTTCGGTACCGCGCTCTACACCAACGGACTCATCGTCGGCGAGGTCGTCCCCGTCGCGCTGATGCTTCCGGTGCTGCTGCCGTATTTCAACCAGAGCTGGCGGCTCGGCCTTCTGACATGGTCCGCGCCGCTGCTGCTCATCGCGATCATGGTGTTCGTGTTCGGCCAGCGAACGGAGAATCACGCGGTCAGCAAATCCGGGCGCTTGTGGCCCGATCTTGCCAGCAAGCTGAACTGGAAGATCGGCATGATCCTGGCGAGCGTCGCCAGCACCTATTTCTGCACCAACGCATTCCTGCCTGCTTACCTGACGGGCATGGGACGAAGCGCGGATGTCAGCACCGCGCTGACGGCGCTGAACGTCGGGCAGTTTCCGATCTCGCTGTTGATGGTGGCGCTGGCGGACTGGTTTCAGGGCAAGCGCTGGCCGTTCATCTTCTTTGGCATCATGATGCTGGCAAGCGTTTTCGGGGTCGTGTTCTCGACCGGCTGGTGGACGATCATATCGGCGGGCGTGACGGGCATGGCCTGTAGCGCATTGCTGACACTCGGCATGGCGCTGCCGCCGTTGCTCGCGCGCAACCCGGACGATGTCGCGCGCATTCTCGCCGCCGCGCTGGCGATCAGCTACACCTATGCGATGTTCGTTTCGCTTCTGAGCGGGATCGCGTGGGACATCGGCGGCATGGCGGTGTTCGCATTCGTGCCGGTTGCGATTGCGGCGACGCCCAGCCTGTTCACGATCTGGATGATCTCTCTCAAAGCGGCATCGGAGAACGCCCGCTCGTGAGATTTCAAAAAATCGCTGAGTTGTCCTGAACGGGAAGGAAGATGCTGACCACGAGCCCCGGTTGGTCGGGCCTGTTTTGCAATTGTACCTTCCCGTTCAATTGATTTGCGGTCCGCTGGACAATCGACAGGCCAAGCCCGGCCCCATCGGCATCGTTCCACTGGCCGCGAACGAAAGGGCTGAAGACGGTGCCGATTTCGTCTTCAGGTATTCCGGGCCCTGTATCGGTGATGGATATCGCCGCCCATTCGTCGACGCGCGACAGCCTGATGTCGATCCGTCCGCCTCTGGGCGTATAGGTGATCGCATTATCTATGACGTTCCGAAGAAGCATTTCGATCGATATGACTTCCGCCCGGACGATGAGAGGTTCGGATTGTTCGAGGCCAAGGTCGATTTCCTTGCGATTGGCGAATTCGATCAAATTGGAAACGACCTTTTTGGTGGCTTCGCCGATCTCGATCTCCTTGTTGAGCGCGATGCCGCTTTCCTGACGGGCCATGGCCAGAAGCTGCTCGAGAAGATGTTTGGTCCGCTGGGTGCCGGCTTTCACCGCTTCAATCCGCTGCCGCGTGTCCGCAGGCAGATCGGTATCGTCAAGATTCTCGGCCTGAATGCTCAGCGCGGTGATCGGGGTTCTCAGTTCGTGAGCCGCGTCACCTATGAACTTCTTCTGCCGGTCGATCGATGTCTGGGCGCGTTCAAACATCTGGTTCAGGGATGTTAAAAACGGCTGCAATTCAGTCGGGGCGCCGGCAAGAGGAAGCGGATCAAGATTATCGGCGCTACGATTGTCCAGTTCCTGACCGAGCCGGACCAATACCTTGAACGAATAGGAGAGAAGAAATGCGATGATGATGACGATGAGAGGAATCAGGACGAGAATGGGAGCGGCGGTCCGAATTGCCATGCCCGTCCCGATCTCGTCGCGAACTGATATTTGTTGAAGGACCGCAAACCGCGAGTCGGGAGCCATGTCGGAAAGGAAAGCGCGATAAACCGTGCCGTCGATGGTTGTGTCCTGAAGGCCGGGCGGCAGAGACCACAACGCCCGATAAGTCGTCTCGTCGCTATCCTTTCCTTGCCGCACCAGAATTGCGTGATTGTCCGTATCGACGCCATACAGGTGCGAGATAACGATGGAATCCTGCGGCTGAGTTTTCACGATTGACGAGATGTGCATCAGGATCGAGTCCTGCATCTCGATGGCTTCGTCATATGCCCAGTCGTATGCAAGAAGCCCTGCGATGCAGCTCGTTATCGTAACGGTGGTTACGATACCGAAAAACAAATTCCGGCGGAGGGATTTTTTCATCATTGCCTGTCGACCATCCACCCGATTCCTCGGACGTTACGGATAATGGATGTGTCGAACTTGCGGCGTATGGAGTGAATAAAGAATTCGACCGCGTTGCTTCCGACTTCTTCGTTCCAGCCGTAAATCTCTTTTTCGAGTTCGTTTCGCGACACGATGACGCCCGGGCGGACCAGCAGCGCGTGAAGGAGAGCGAATTCCCGGGAGGTGAGGGTGACGTTCTTTCCTCGATACGAAGCCTCGAAGGTTCCGGGGTCCAGCCGCAAGATTCCGTTGCTGAGCTGGGTAGCTGGCGTGCCTTTTTCGCGGCGAAGAATGGCCCGCATGCGTGCGAGAAGCTCTCGCATGTCGAAGGGTTTGGTGATGTAGTCGTCCGCGCCAAGATCAAGCCCGTCGACCTTGCTTTCCACGTCGTCCTGCGCAGTCACGACAATGACAGGGATCGCAAGTTGCTGGTTACGGAGAGCGCGGAGAAATTCACGGCCATCGAGAACGGGAAGCCCAAGATCGAGTAGGGCTATGGCGTATTTTTCCGATTTGGCGGCCAGCATGGCGCTCTCGACGTCGCGAACCCAGTCAACGGCGTAAGCGGCGTCCTTTAAGGCCTGTTGAATGGCCTCGCCGATCATCCGGTCGTCTTCGATCAAAAGGGTCCGCATCCACCAATGCCCCGCTCCTCGCCGTTTGTTGACTACTATCTCCCTTGGAAGCCGCAAGGGTGCTGAGGGCGATGTAATTAGAAGCTCTCCAATCAGTCGGAAATCTAAGTCACACCTAAGTCTGGGGACTTATGGCCCCCACAGCACGCGACTTCGCTATCCCGCGGTCGAAAGTGTTTTTTGGGGGACATAATGGTATCCGCAATCCGCCCGGCCCTGGTCAGGGGCCGGATTCTTAATATAGCTCTGGGGTCAACAGCGTACGCCGCACTCAGCCTTTTGGTATTTCCAGGTTGCGTCCATGCCCAGCAGGCCGCCGGACAAACCAACGCGACGTTGCCGGCGGTGACGATCGATGCGGCGAAGCCGCGGGCGGCGCACAAGCGGCAAAGGTCGGCTTCATCCTCGTCGAGTGCGCGCCGCGCCACGCGCCGTTCGGGTCAGCCGCAGACGCAGCAGCCACCGGCGCCGGTGGCGAACACGGCCACCTTCGATGCGCGCACCGGCACCGTGGGATATTATTCGAACAGCACGTCGGTCGCCACCAAGACCAACACGTCGCTTCTGAACATCGCGCAGTCGGTCAATGTTGTGCCGAAGCAGATGCTCGATGATCAGGCGACCCGCAGCATCACCGATATCACCCGTTATATTCCGGGCGTAACGGTGCATCAGGGCGAGGGCAACCGCGACGAACTCGTGATTCGCGGCGTCGATTCCAGCGCGAACTTCTTCGTCAACGGCTTCCGCGACGACGTTCAGTATTTCCGCGATCTTTACAACACCCAGAGCCTCGAGGTCATCAAGGGGCCGAGCGCGCTGACGTTCGGGCGCGGCGCGGGTGGCGGTCTCGTCAATCGCACGCTGAAGGAAGCCGATGGCCAGCGCATTTATGAAGCCACTGCGCAGACCGGCTCGTGGGGCGATCGCCGTTTCACGATCGATGCGGGTCAGGCGGTCAACGACAAGGTCGCGGTTCGTCTCAATGCCTTCTACGAAGGTTCGGACACGTTCCGAGATTTCGGGCGGCTCGAGCGTTACGGCATCAATCCGACCTTGACCTGGAAGCCGACCGACGACACCAGGATCAAGCTCTCTTACGAGTATTATCACGACAAGGAGCTGGCGGATCGCGGCAACCCGTCTCTCGCGGCAACGGGAACGAGCCGCTTCAACCCGACCGTGCCGTTCGTGCCGAACAACGACTTCTCGAAATTCTTCGGCAGTCCGGCCTACAACGACGCCTATGCCGACGTGCAGACCACGATGGCGGTGATCGATCATGATTTCGGCAACGGCCTGACCGTCAAGAATTCGACGATGTATGCCGACTACAATCGCGGCTACACCAACATCTATCCCGGCAGCGCGGCGACGGTCACCGGCCCCGGCACGGGGACGATGAATCTAAGCGCCTACCGGAATACGACGGACCGCGAGAATCTGTTCAACCAGACTGATTTTACCTACAAGGCGTTTACAGGGCCGATTTTCCACACGATCGCATTCGGCACGGAATTCGGTCGGCAGACCGGTCTTGGCTATCGTGAGAGCGGAACCTTTAATGGTGCGACGTCGGTCGCGCGCAACCCCTTCGACCCGACCTATTTTGGTCCAGTCACGTTCACTCACAACATCAATAATAATCCCGCGCCCGGCCAGTCATCGGGTGATTCGAACAGCGTTTACCGCCTGAATGTTTCGTCGGCTTACGCGCAGGATCAGATCGACGTGACGCGTTGGCTACAGTTGATCGCAGGCGTTCGGTATGATCGCTTCGATATGACCGCGACCGACCGGAACATTCCGGGAGGCCTGACACGCAACCGTGTCGATGACAAGATATCTCCCCGCGTCGGGGTGATCTTCAAGCCGATCGATAATGTGTCGCTCTATGGCGCCTACAGCATCTCGTATTTGCCGGCATCGGGCGACCAGTTCAGTGCTTTGTCCGACTCGACCCTCATTCTTGATCCTCAGAAGTTTGAGAATACCGAAGTTGGTGCGAAGTGGAGCATCAATCCGAAGTTAATGTGGACCGCTGCTTTATATGAACTCCATCGGACCAATCAGCCGATTAATGATCCCAACAGGGTAGGATTCTCGCTGCCGAACGGGGCGACGACGGTGCGTGGCTTTGAGACCACTCTTAACGGTTATGTCACCGCCGATTGGCAGTCGATCCTGGGGTACGCCTACACGGATGCACGAATTGCCAAGGACTTGTCCACGACGATCGTGGCAGGCAATCGCGTGCAACTCGTGCCCTATAACCAATTCTCCTGGTGGAACAAATATCAGTTCAACCCGCGGTGGGCGGCCGCTGTCGGCGTGGTCTATCTCGGTAACTCCTATGCGAGCAACGACGATACCGTGAGGCTGCCCGGGTTCGTTCGAGTGGACGCGGCGCTCTATCTGAAAGTCAACGAGACCTGGAGCGGTCAGCTCAACGTGGAGAATATTTTCGACAAAGGTTATTGGGCTAGTGCCGATAGCAACAACAATCTTTCTCCCGGTCAGGGCCGGACCTTCCGCGTGCTGGCGCGAGCGAAATTCTAGGCAGCCCCGCTGGAATGAGCTTGCCGGAGGAGGGGAGTGGCGATGGCCACTCCCCTTTTTCGTATGGGCAGCGCCGATGAATGACGGGCATTCTGGTTCTTGACCCCAACGGAAAGGTGCAGTCGTATTGTTTGAGGTGCCGTGTGCCCGGGGCAAGGCCCGGCGCGGCAGGGTCAGACGCATGACAAAACCACCGTTCCCGGCTTCGCATCTTCGGTTGAAGCGCGCTTACGTTCCGGCGGAACCGGAGGACGGGGTGCGTATTCTTATTGATCGGCTCTGGCCGCGCGGCGTGAGCAAGGCGAAAGCCGCCCTTGACGATTGGATGAAGGAGATCGCGCCAAGCTCCGGGTTGCGTCAGTGGTTCGGTCACGATCCCGCCCGCTGGGCGGAATTTCAGCGCCGCTACAGGAGTGAGTTGCGGCAACATGCGGAGAAACTCGACCACCTTCGCGCGCTGGCGAAGGCGAAAACTGTCACTCTCGTCTACAGCGCGCATGACGAAGAACATAACGATGCGGTCGTATTGAAGGACGTCCTTTTGCAAAAATGAGGAGTTCGCGACATGGCTGAAGGATTCAAGATCGGCGATCATGTGGGCTGGCACTCCGAGGCGGGATGGGTGTCGGGGACAGTCATCGCCATCCACACGCGGGACTTCGATTACAAGGGCCACATGCATCACGCCTCGCAGGAGTGCCCCCAGTACGAAATCAAAAGCGACAAGACCGACCATGTCGCGGCTCACAAGGGCAGGGCTCTTGAATTGCTGCGAGAGTAAAGGCGGGTTGCCTTTCGGCGATGATGTTAGTGGCCGCTCAGGACCGGCGTCTTGACCGGCAGCAGCCGGGTATCCTCGCGGGTCACCCGTTACCGGAAATCAGAGCATGGCGCTCTTTTCAGAGTCATGCCGGATGCTGACCCGCGCGCTGCGGCAGCGAGGCAACCAATGCCACGATGAGCGCGGCAAGGACGGCTGAGGCTGTGTATCGGCTCAGCGCGAGGCCGCCGTGCGCCAACGGTTTGTCCAGGAAATCGCCGACAGTTGCCCCGAGCGGTCTGGTGAGAATGAAGGCCGCCCAGAACAGAAGTACCCGCGAGACGTTCGTCCAATAATACAGCGCCGCGACGACCACGAGCGCGCTCCCAAAGACCAGCGCGCCGCCATCATAGCCGAGCCCTCCCGTATCGGCGAGCCAGTCGCCGAGGGCGGTGCCAAGAGTCTGCGAGAATGTGATCGCGACCCAGTAAAATATTTCGACCTTGGGAGTCGCGACGGTCTGAACATCGATGCTTCCCATGACAAAATACCAGACCGTCAGGGACGCCAGAACACAAAGGAAGAGGATCGATGAGCCGCCCGTGTATCCGATCCCCAACGAGCGGTCGAAGAAGTCCGCCATGGCCGTTCCCACGGTCGTCGATGCCACGATGGCCAGCCAGTAGATCCAGGGATTGAATTTCTTCGTTGAGATCTGGGCCGCGACCGCGGCGACGAACACCGCAAGGAAAATCCCGGTGCCGATCAGGTATCCGCCGTTGTGCGCATTGGTGTCAGCGTGGAATACGCTCATGGTGAGCGCGTCGCCGCCAGTTTCACCAAGAGTCGTCGCCAGAATCTTGATGATCCAGAAGCCAAGCGTGACGGCGGGGACCTTGGCCAGGGTTCCAGTTAATTCATCTCTCGGTAGGAGCTTCATCGGAAGTAGCTTTCATTCAGGTCATGGATGGTTCGCAGAGGCCATCGGCCGTTCAGGCTTTCCCGCCACTTCGATCCATGGCGGCGATCAGATCATCGAGAGCGTTTTTACAGTTCGTCAGGTCGGGCGCGGATGCTCTGATCGCCGTGAGCGCACGGTCGATTGCCTTGTCGACGCTATGCCACTCTGCGGACGCCCGCGGCTTGAGGCCGGCTTCAGCTTCGTCCCATGCCGTTTCGAGGTCCTTCATGCGCGTCTTCGCTCCGGCGATATCGTTTTTGTCGAGCAGTGCCCGCGCATCGATCGCAATCTTCTGGAAACGGCCGAGATCACCCAGCCTGGCCGGAGATGCAGCCTCCGCAACCTTTGGAGCCATGAACCCGCCGAAAATGGAAGGGAGGGCGCCTATCGAGAGAACCGCGCCGATCAGTATCAACGCGAGCATGGGGCGGAACGAGTTTTGAGCAGGCATGTGCGATCTCCTTGTGGGATTTTTGACTCAGGGAGTTCTAGAATTTTGTCGAGGATGATTGTGCCTGACGTTGGTCGAGGCTCAGGAATGCAACCAGGATGGTGATGAGAGTGAGGAAGACGATACTGGTATAGATCGAACCCAGTCCCATCCCGCCGTATTCGCGCGACTGTGACAGCAGATCGCCGAGAGAAGCCCCCAAAGGCCTTGTCAAGATGTAGGCCAGCCAGAAGCACAGCACCGCGTTTGCGCCGAGGACATATGCCATCGTGACGGAGGCGATCATCGCTCCGAAAATGATCACGCCCATGTTGAATCCGAGTCCGAGCGCCTCCGTCGCCAGATCGCCCGCAGCGGTGCCGAGCGCGAACGTGCAGAGAATGGCGGCCCAGTAGAACGACTCGCGTCTCAAGGTCATGATCGTGTGGATCGAGAGAGTTCGCTCCACTGCGTACCAAACTGCAAATGTTGCCGCCAATGCGGCCCCGAATGCCGATGTGCTGACATAAAGGCTCACCTCCATTCCATCGGTGAGCGCATCGGTGATCTGCGTCCCGACGATGCTGACGAGCACGACGGTGAGCCAGTAAATCCATGGAACATGGCGTGACGTCCGAAGCTGAATTGTCAGTGCCGCAACGAGGAGCGTCAGCGTTATGAAATCAGTGAGGACCGTTCCCAAACCGACGTGGACAGCCAGATAGTCCGCGCCGGTCTCGCCGACGGTTGTGGACAGTATCTTGATCACCCAGAATGCCAGCGTCACTTCCGGCACCTTGTTCAGAGATTCGGTTCGGCTGATTTTTGCGAGGTCCATGTCGTCTTCCTGGTTCGGCCGGCGTTGGTGTATCCTGATGGTCATCGGTGCGAGGTTTGACTTAGCGGCGACTTAGGAGGGGCGAGCATTTCCAGACCCGATCGCGAGCGGGTGTTTCGACGCTAAGATGGTGCTAAGTCTGATGCGGGATGCGCGCGAGATGTGTCCCGTCAGGAAGCGGTGCTCGATGCGTGTCTTGTTGATAGAAGACGATCAAATGGTAGGAGCGGCCGTGGCTCAGGCCCTGAAGGATGCCGCCTATGCGGTTGACTGGGTGATGGATGGCGATACGGCGATCGAAGCGTCTCGCAATGAGACGTACGATCTGGCGTTGCTCGACCTTGGGCTACCGTCCCCTGACGGCATGGACGTGCTACGTGAATTCCGGAAGGGTGACCGTCGATTGCCCGTCATCATTGTGACGGCGCGCGACGCCATCGATGATCGCATCCACGGGCTGGATCTCGGGGCTGACGATTATGTTGTGAAGCCGTTTGAAATCGGGGAACTGCTTGCCCGCATGCGCGCGGTCCTGCGCCGGCAGGAGAGCGGCGGCTCGGCGATCTTGAGCAACGGTGCAATCAGCTTGAATCCCTCGACTCATGAGGCGGTTCAGGATGGAGAGAGAAGCCGCCTGACCGCCCGGGAGTTTGCTCTTCTTCAGGCGCTCATGACGCGTCCCGGTACGATTCTGTCCCGCAGCGACATCGAACGGCATATCTACGGCTGGAACGAGGAAGTGGAAAGCAACGCCGTCGAATTCCTGATCCACGCGATCCGGAGGAAGCTCGGCGCATCGGCCATCCGCAACGTGAGGGGAGTGGGATGGATGGTGGATCGGTGAAGCTGACCACCTCACTGCGCGGCCGCCTCTTCGCGGGCCTTGCCGTCTTTGTCGTCGGGACGGCGCTTGTCGCAGGTTATCTGGCCTACAGGTGGGCATTTGACGAGGCCATCGAACTTCAGGACGCTATCCTGCTTCAGGTCGGATCGCTGGCGGCAAACAATCGCCTCGAGGGCAGGCTTCCTTCTGAAGGCAATATTGATGGAGAGGCAGAACTCCTTATCCAGGATCTGCAACCGCGGGGCGCAACAGGCGATTCAGTAAGTATGCGCCGCGACTTGCCGGGCGATTTGTCCGACGGCCTTCAAACGATCGCGTGGAACGGGGAGCAGTGGCGTATTCTCGTGAGAACCCGTTCCGACGGGAGTCGCGTCGCAGTAGGCCAGCCGACGGCGAACCGCGATGAGGTCGCCCAGGACAGCGCCTTGCGGACGATCGTGCCGCTCGGGGTGCTGATTCCATGCCTGATGGTGGTGATCGCGATTGTGGTGGATCGAAGTCTGCGGCCGCTTTCAAGCCTTGCCAGGGATATTGATGCCAAACAGTCCGACCATTTGGAAAAACTGCCGGTCGAAGGCATCCCGGCCGAGATTCTTCCGTTCGTGGCGTCGATCAATCGCCTCCTTGAACGTATCGGAGCGATGTTCGACAGAGAGCGGCGGTTTGTTGCGGATGCGGCGCATGAGTTACGTACGCCCATCACGGCTCTGATCGTCCAGGCTGACAATCTGGAGCGAGTGGCTCTTTCCGAGGACGGGCGCGATCGCCTTCAATCGCTCAAGACCGGGACCCGGCGGACGGCGCATCTTCTGGAGCAGCTTCTTACGCTGGCCAGATACGATTCTGAGGCGGCCACCGATCCGTCCTCCAGTGAGTTCGATCGCATCGTCAAGGAAGTCGTTGCCGATCTGCTCCCTATTGCTCGCAAGAAGTCGATCGACCTCGGATTTATCCGGGCGGAGGCCGTGTCGGTTCACGCCGAGTCCGTCGCGCTCGGCGTGCTCGCCCGAAACCTGATTGATAACGCGTTACGGCATGCGCCTGCCGGGGGGCGTGTGGATGTGAGTTTATTTGCCGAAAATGATCATGTGGTTTTTCAGGTTGACGACACCGGACCGGGTATTCCGGAAGCCGACCTCGATAGGATTTTCGAGCCTTTTTTCAGAGGCAGCCGCGCCCGTGGCGATGGAACGGGCCTGGGGCTTTCGATCGTGCGCAGGATCGTTGAGCGATGTCGCGGGGCGATCCGACTCGAAAATAAGCCTCTCTCGGAGGGAGCCGGTTTGCGGGTGCGCGTGACAATTCCGTCCTCGAAGCCGCGTTGAAATTGAATAACGTTATGTATCCGGCCGGCACAGGATACGATGCCGCGACCGATTGATTGCGCCCGTGGGGCGATCGCCGCACCCTATAAGGATGTCAGCGGTCAACCGCCTGAAAGCGAGTTCCAAACGCCAAGCCGGCACGCACAGTCTGGCTGGAAGGCGCCCTAGCGTGGCGGCGTCGTGACGATCAGATAGCGCTCTGGCGCGCCAGCTATTCCCAAATAAGTTCGTGAAATCGAGATTTCGAGGCGTTTGCCGACCGGACCTGTGGCAATTCGTGCCGCGATGCCCTTCACGCACGGCAGGTCCGAAGCCGGACAAATCCAGGCTATGCCATCGCGCTCGATCCGAGCCTGGTTACCCCAAGGCGTGACGCCTGGATTAAAAATGTCCAAGGTCGAGGGAGCGTCGGCGGCATAGAAAGCGATGCCGTTGATGATGGGTTCTTCGCCGCCGACGAGGCTCAAGGGCCGAGGCGTTGTCTCGTGCCACACGTGTTCAACTGCATTGGCAAGAAGCCGATAATGCGCCATGTGATTGTCGGGGCCTCGCAGGTGAATGAGGAATGCGGCAACCGGTGCAGCGGCTATAGCCAAAAAGGGAGCCGCGAGGGCAATGGCGAGGACCCGCCTTGTCGCAAGCCTGGACACGTGAGCGAGCGGCGACGACAAGAGGACGGCTGGCAGCAGCGTCAACCCGCCCATGGTCCAGAGCGACGTAACGCCGGAGTGTGCAGCGATGCTGGCAATTGGCGGTGCGACGAGCGGGAGCACCAGAATGGACAGGGCAAGCCGACGATCGGGGTCGTCTGGACGCACTGTGTCCCCGATTGTCTCTATATCCGGTCGTGTCGCGAGCAGGGTGATCAAAATCGGGATCGCCGCGTATGCGATGGCCCCGGGGATATATTCAAGGGACGTCCTGAAAACATTCCTGAGCGGGTCGTAGTGGGACTGCATGGCGTAGGTGAATGTTACGAAACGATGCGTAACGATCCATACGAGATGCGGCGTCAGGGCAAGCAAGCCGACGGCAATGCTAACCCATGGTGCAGCCGAGCGAAAATAGGCCCGACGGCGCGGATCGATCAGGGCCGCCAGTCCAAATCCGAGCAATAGGAAGATGCCCCAGTATTTTCCCAGCATGACGCCGGCGGCAGCGATTCCCGCGAGTGCCGCCCAACCGGTTGTCCGCGTCCGGAACGAATGAACAAAGCTCCACGTCGCGAGGGCCCACAACGGGATCATGACCGTGTTGGCGTTGAATTTGAGAGCATGGAAGTTATAGAACGGGACGAACGTCAGTAGCACGGTCGCCAGCGCCAGCTTGTCACCGGACAGATATTGCATTGACAGGCGCCAGGCGCACCACAACGCGACCCCGGCCAGGGTCATGGCGAGCAGATAGAACGCCCAATCCGCGCAAGGGAAAATATCAAACCACGCACGCGACAGCCACGCTGAAAAGGGAGGATGTTTCGGGGTGCCAAACGTCACGTTGCGCGACCAGACCACGGTCTCGCCCATATCAAAATGGATGTCTTGGCTACCCTTCGCGAGGACGGCGTAAATCGTCCATAAGAGGACATAGACGATCATCAGGAGCGGTACGATGTATTCGCGCCGTACAGGGTCCGTAATTGCCAGAATAAGATTGTCGAGCCAATCGGCTACAACGCCGCGTGCGAGCCAGCCGGTCAAACAGGAAACACGCGGCGTCGCGCTCGCAGTTGAGGGACGGTCTGCGTGGATGACTCGCGATTGGAGAGTATCCTGGTGGCCTCGCAAGCCCCGGGTCCACGCCATAACAGATCTCCAGCCTCATCGGCGATCCGGAATGGACGCGGCGACAGCAACTCATCCTCAGTCGCAAGACTTAGGCGAGACTTAGTGCGAAGCCTGCGCCGTTCATGGTCATAAAGACGGCATCGCCGGACCGGGGTTTCCGTGCCCCTCCATCAGGTCGCGTATGCCGCATTCTTGGCCTGCTGACGCGGATTCGATTGCCCTGAGCCATGCCCGAATCGCCCCGGCGCAAGCCAAATGGGGATCATGACGGTCAAAACCTGCGCCTGCGCGCTTACGGCGATTCAATCGAATCGCGCTGTCGGGCTATACAGATCGCTGGGCTATACAGAACGCGCTGCCAATTGCGAGGGAGAACATGGTGAGTGGCAACGTCGAAGGGCTTCGGCCTTTAAACTCAGAGCACAGGTTTTATCAGGGCCTCGCCGCGACTTGCGTCGCCAATTGTCTTCAAGCCACCAACTTCCTCTCCGACCGTTTCCTGCGGCGTGCCTATTATGGATCGGCGAAGATCGACGAGCTTTACCGCAACTCGATAAACAGCGCCTTTTCCGCGCGGGAAGCGTTTCTTGTCACCGGCGCGCCGCATGCTTCGGCCTATTATCCGCGGGATTTCGCCTGGTTTTATCCCGACGTTCTCGATCCGCAGACCATCATCGATTCGGCGGACGCGACGCGGCGGATTCGTCTGCTGGAAAAAAGCGTGCGCCTGATGCTTGGCGCAGTGCGTTCCGGCATCATCACAACGACGCTCATTCCCGTGAAGCGCAACCGCTATATCGGCGCCAATTATTTCGCGCTGCCATCAGATACACTTCTCGGCGTGCAGGGTGGTCTGGAACAAATCATCCGCGCTGACTTAAGAGCCTCGCCCTATGCGGATATGGCAAAAGCCGCCCGTACCGGCTGCGCATTGCTGGCCGAATATCGTGCGGATCTAAAGCGAGCGGTGCTCGATCTCGCAAGAAGCCTCGAGCCCTACGAGAGTCACCAAACCCGGACCCTGCTTTGCGATGTCCGGGCTCCCCGTTCGGCGGCGACGGATACCCGCGCGGAGCGATTGCGCTTCGTCACCAATGCCAGCGTCTACGCAACATTCCAGCAGAGCATCCGACTCGGGATCGCTGACGAAAGCGAACTGGAGAAAATTCTCGGACGCAGCCTCTCGCAATATAAGACAGAACTGCTTCTGCTGTTCGGCCGCGACGGCTACATCAGACACAGTCTGGATCGCAAGACAGACTCGCCCGTCGCCTCCATCGCGCTCGATTTCGTCAATGTGCAGCGCGGATTCTGGGACCTCAAGAACGAGACCGAGCGCGTGCTGTTCAGCGCGACCACCGATCTGATCCTCGCCGAGCCACGATTCCGGATTCCGGATACGTTCCACTTTTTCGTGTCGGTGGATAATCCGCGCAAGAAATTCATCCACCGGATCGCCACACCGTCCTATCAAGGCCGGTCCGCATGGCCGACATTCAATGTCGAATTCGCCGACCGCATGCTCGAATACGACGAATTCTCCGGGGTCGAGAGATACCGGCCTTACGCCCGCGAAATCCTGCGCCAAATCCGTGACGCCACGGAAACACATGGCGGATACCAGGAGCTGTTGTCCGAAGACGGCCTTCAGTATCGGACATGGGCGTACCGAGGTGCAATCGCGCACTCCTGGTTTCCCCGTTTCCTGACCGTGTGGTGCAGGGCCTTTGGCGCTCCGCTCATCGACTGGATGCAGGACCCCACCGCTGGGCCGGGATTGTCAGGATGAATGCCGACAATGTCGCTGTAAGCGACTCCAGCCAGCCGTGTTGGGGCATTTGTGCCGCGTGAGCGCTTGATCCCACGGCCGCCAACGCGTCCTGCAAATCGCTTGGGACTTGTTTCCTGAAAAGGTCAGTGCCGGTTTGCGGATGCTGTGGGCCACCGAGTCGACGACAACATGCCGTCTATCAATATTTTTGTAATTTCAAAGAGATGGGCTGGTGCTGCCAGACAGGATTGAACTGTCGACCTCTCCATTACCAATGGAGTGCTCTACCACTGAGCTACGGCAGCGAACGCCAGACATGAAGGCCGGTCGAACCGGCCGGGCCGAGGCGGAATCGGCCAAAAGCTTCGAAAGGCGCGCGATCCTTGCCATAACAAGGCTTTCCGCGCAAGCGCGGGAGAGGCCGGAGCACCAGAAACCGCCGGATTTTCCATGTTACGATCAAGAAATCAGAGCATTAGGGCCCATGGCTCCCGGCAGCACGGCTGCCTTGGAACATGGCGCGAACAGGGGCGGCGGGACGCGATGAACGGTGAATCCGGCAGGAGCGATCGGGAGCGGCAGGCGCGGCTGCGCGCGGCACTCCGGGAAAACCTGAAGCGGCGGAAATCACAGGCCAAGGGCCGCTCCGGCCGGGCGATCGTGACGCCGGAGGACGATGCCGCCGTCTCCGCGGCCGGCGAAAGCGAAGGCGATGTCTCGCATCGCGAGGGGTAGAGGGTGAGCCGTCCCTCGTGGAACAGGACAATCCGGTGAAGCCATCGTATCATTCGATGGCAGCAAGGGGGGACTGGCCATGGTTCTGGGGATGAGCCTGCTGGCGTTCACCGCCGTGCATGTGTTGCTCAGTCTGATCGGCATCGTTGCCGGATTGATCGCGATGTGGGGCCTGCTGCGCGCGACCCTGTTGCGCGGCTGGACCTGGCTGTTTCTGCTGATGGCGATTGCCACCAGCGTCACCGGTTTCATGTTTCCCGTCACCGGAATCAAGCCATCGCATGTTTTCGGCGTCATAACGCTGGCGCTGCTCGCGCTCGCTATTCATGCGCTGGTCGTGAAGCGCCTGGAGGGCCGGTGGCGCGTGGCCTATGTCGTCGCGGCGATGCTCACGCTTTATCTGAATGTCGTGGTGCTGATCGTGCAGATGTTCGAGAAGGTTGCGCCGCTCGCGGAACTGGCGCCGACGAAAGGGCTGTGGCCGCTATTGGCTACCCAGGGCGTTGCCCTGACGGCGTTCGTGGCCGCGACCGTGCTCGGGACCATGCGCTTCCGGCCTAGCTCCATGCACCTTGCCTGAGCCGGTTGTTCGTCGTCCGGACAGGGCGATAATTATCATCACGTTGAATCTATTATAATATTTCTGACATTGGAACGAAGGGCGCGGTTTGCGGGAATCCCAAAACGCGCTAAGACTGGCCTCCTTCACAAGACAGGGCCAGCATGGATCGCATTCGCATCATCGGCGGTAACAAGCTCAACGGCACCATTCCGATTTCGGGGGCAAAAAACGCGGCGCTGCCGCTGATGATCGCAGCCCTTCTGACGGATGAAACGCTGATCCTCGAGAACGTGCCGCGCCTTGCGGACGTGGCGCTGTTGCAGCGGATCCTCGGCAATCACGGCGTCGACATCATGTCCGCCGGCAAGCGGCCGGGCGACCGCGAGCATCAGGGGCAGACCCTGCACATTTCGGCCGCCAACATCATCGACACCACCGCGCCCTACGATCTCGTCTCCAGGATGCGGGCGAGTTTCTGGGTGATCGGGCCGCTGCTGGCGCGCATGAAGGAGGCGAAGGTCTCGCTTCCCGGAGGCTGCGCCATCGGCACGCGGCCGGTCGATCTTCTCATCATGGCGCTGGAAAAGCTCGGCGCGGAGATCGTGATCGACGGCGGCTACGCGGTGGCGCGCGCGCCGCAGGGGTTGCATGGCGCGACCATCGATTTTCCGAAGGTCACCGTCAGCGGCACCCATGTCGCGCTGATGGCGGCGACTTTGGCCGCGGGCACCACGATCATCACCAATGCGGCCTGCGAACCCGAGATCGCGGATGTCGCCGATTGCCTCAACAAGATGGGCGCGAAGGTCAGCGGTGCGGGCACCCCGCGCATCGTGATCGAGGGCGTGGCGAAGCTGCATGGCGCGCGCCATGCCGTGCTGCCGGACCGGATCGAGACCGGCACCTATGCGATGGCGGTGGCGATGACCGGCGGCGACGTGCAGTTGCAGGGCGCGCGGCCGGAATTGCTGCAATCGGCGCTCGACGTGCTGACGCAGGCGGGCGCGACGATTACGCAGAACAATGAAGGTATCCGCGTGCAGCGGAACGGCGCGGGCATTCGCCCGGTCGAAGTGTCGACCGCGCCGTATCCGGGCTTCCCGACCGATCTGCAAGCGCAACTGATGGCGCTGATGACCCGCGCGGAGGGCGCCTCGCACATCACCGAGACGATCTTCGAGAACCGTTTCATGCATGTGCAGGAACTGGCGCGGTTCGGCGCCCGGATCACGCTCGACGGCGAGACCGCGACCATCGAGGGCCGCCCGACGCTGCGCGGAGCGCCGGTGATGGCAACCGATCTGCGCGCATCGGTATCGCTGGTGATCGCGGCGTTGGCCGCCGAAGGCGAAACCATGGTCAATCGCATCTATCATCTGGATCGCGGCTTCGAGCGGCTCGAGGAAAAGCTCTCGGCCTGCGGCGCCAGCATCGAGCGGATCAGCGGCTGAGACCGCTTTTGTATCGCGTGTCGTTTTGGAAGAGTGCCCCTTTTGGGAGAGAGACATGGCTTCCCTGCGGAAACTGATCGCGCTCGATGAGGACGACCTCGCGGTGATTTCCGCCCATGTGCAGGATGCCTCGGTGCATGTCGCCGACATTTTGTGGCGGCAGGGTGAAAAGCGCCTCGTCATCGGCATGAAGCGGCTGGACTGGGATCAGGCGGTCTGTTCGGGAAAACTGTCCGAGCGCCGGCTGGTGACGGCGCTGCGGTTCGATCGCGTTCTGGCCTGCAAGGCGCGCGGAATCGACCTCGCCGACCGCGATTCGGTGCTGGAATTGTTCGGTCTCGAATTCCATCCCGGCAAGGCTCCCGGCGGCAGCGTGGTGCTGATGTTCGCCGATGGCGCGGCGCTTCGGCTCGATGTCGAATGCATCGAGTGCGAGTTGGCCGATGTCGGCGAGGATGTGTTCGGCGATGGCGTGCTGGAAACCGGCGGCGGGGAGGGCGGGGCCAGGGATCCCGTCTGAAGCCCTCTGAAATCAGGTTGTTGACGGCGGTGCCCGGGGACGCCATTGAAGGTGGGAAGACCCGTTTGAAAGCCGTCCATGCCGATCCGCCTTGACCACCGCAGCCCCGATTTCGCCAAGCGTTTTGCCGCCTTCCTGTCGATGAAACGCGAGGTATCGCGGGACATCGATGCGGCCGCTCGCGCCATCGTCGAGGATGTCGCGGCGCGCGGCGATGCGGCCCTGATCGAGGCGACCGCGAAATATGACCGCCTGACCCTGACGGCCGGAACGCTGCGGGTGAGCGCCGAGGAGATCGCGGCGGCGACCGCGGCCTGCGATTCGAAAACCGTCGATGCGCTGAAACTCGCCCGCGACCGGATCGAGACCTATCACCGCCGCCAGTTGCCGAAGGACGAGCGTTTCACCGATGCGCTGGGCGTCGAACTCGGCTGGCACTGGAGCGCGGTCGATGCGGCCGGGCTTTACGTGCCCGGCGGCACGGCGGCCTATCCGTCCTCGGTGCTGATGAACGCCGTACCCGCCAAGGTCGCGGGTGTTGAGCGTGTCGTCATGGTGGTGCCCTCGCCGGACGGCAAGCTCAATCCGCTGGTGCTGGCGGCGGCCTCGCTCGCCGGGATCACGGAAGTCTATCGCGTCGGCGGCGCGCAGGCGGTGGCGGCGCTGGCCTACGGCACCGCGACCATCAAGCCGGTGGCGAAGATCGTCGGCCCCGGCAACGCCTATGTGGCGGCGGCCAAGCGCATCGTGTTCGGCAAGGTCGGCATCGACATGATCGCGGGCCCCTCCGAAGTTTTGGTGATGGCGGATCGCACCGGCAACGCCGACTGGATCGCGGCCGACCTGCTGGCGCAGGCCGAGCACGACGTCAACGCGCAGTCGATCCTGCTCACGGATGATGAAGAACTGGCGGCGAATGTCGAACGTGCGGTCGAGGCGCAACTCACCACGCTGCCGCGCGCGGCCATCGCGCGCCCCTCATGGAACGATTTCGGCGCGATCATCCTCGTGCAATCGATGGAGGAAGCGCTGCCGCTGGCGGACGCGATTGCCGCCGAGCACCTTGAAATCATGACGGCGGATTCCGAAGCCCTGGCCGTGCGCGTGCGCAATGCCGGCGCGATCTTCATCGGCCCCCACACCCCCGAGGCCATCGGCGATTATGTCGGCGGCTCCAACCATGTGCTGCCGACGGCGCGCTCGGCGCGGTTCTCGTCGGCTCTCAGTGTGCTTGATTTCATGAAGCGCACCTCGATCCTGAAATGCGGCCCGGATCAATTGCGCGCGCTCGGCCCCGCGGCGATGACGCTTGGCGTCGCGGAGGGGCTGGACGCACATGCGCGCTCGGTCGGCCTGCGGCTGAATTTACGATGAGCAACGGGCCCGATCAGGACCACGATCCCGACAGCCGCATCATCGCGGTGACGCTGGACGAGGAGTCGATCGGGCGCTCCGGTCCCGACATCGAGCACGAACGCGCCATCGCCATCTACGACTTGATCGAGCAGAATTTCTTCGCGCCGCAGGGAACACCGAAAGGGCCGTTCACGCTGCGCCTCGGCATCACCGGCAATCGCCTGATGTTCGATATCCGCAAGGAGAGCGGCGATCCGGTGATCGTGCACCTGATCTCGCTGACGCCGTTCCGCCGCATCGTGAAGGACTACTTCATGATCTGCGACAGCTACCATCAGGCCATCCGCACCGCCACGCCGGACAAGATCGAGGCGATCGATATGGGCCGCCGCGGCGTGCACAATGAAGGCTCGAACACGCTGAAGGAGCGCCTGAACGGCAAGGTCGATATGGATTTCGAGACCGCGCGGCGCCTGTTCACCCTGCTGTGCGTGCTGCACTGGAAGGGCTGAGCATGGCCCGTTTCCATACATCCATGTCTCGCGACCGGGCGGATTTCGCATGAACGAGCCGCCGCGCCGCCGTGCGCCGCAGGCCGTTCTGTTCATGTGCGGGCAGAACAGCGTGCGCTCGCCGATGGCGGCCGCGCTGTTGCGACAGATCGGTCCGCGCGGGCTTTACGTACAGTCGGCGGGCGCGACGCATGGCGAGCCCAATCCGTTCGCGGTGGCGGTGATGGAGGAAATCGGAATCGATATCTCCGGTCACCGGCCATGGACGGTGGACGAGCTGGAGAGCTGGGAAGGGTTCAATTTCGATCTCATCATCACGCTTGCACCGCAGGCGCATCATCGCGCTCTGGAAATGACGGCGACGCTCGCGACCGAGGTCGAATACTGGCCGACGCAGGACCCGGTCGGCACCGAAGGCCGCCGCGAATTGCAGCTCGATGCCTACCGCGCCACCCGCGACGAACTGATGCGGAAAATCCGCGCCCGGTTCGCTCCTCCGTCTGTCGCCAATGAATAGAGCGACGGAGCTGTTCCCGGCGGTTTCTCCGGTTGTCGGCGGCGGACGGTTCCGATAGTTTCCGCGCACCCTCTCCTGATCAGATCGCCCCTCATGACTGGCCGTCCCAAATTCGTTCTCGCGTCCGGTTCGCCGCGCCGCCTCAGCCTGCTCAACCAGGCCGGTATCGAACCCGATGCGCTGCGCCCCGCCGATGTCGACGAAACTCCGAAACGAGGTGAACTGCCGCGCGTCTGCGCGACGCGGCTTGCGCGCGCCAAGGCGGATGCCGCGTTGAAATCGGTGCAGCTCGATGACGATCTGCGCGGCGCCTACATCCTCGCCGCCGATACGGTGGTCGCGGTCGGCCGCCGCATTCTGCCGAAGGCCGAACTGGTGGACGAGGCGGTGCAGTGCCTGCGGCTCCTGTCCGGGCGCAACCATCGCGTCTACACCGCGATCTGTCTTGTCACGCCGAAGGAATCCTTCCGCCAGCGGCTGGTGGAGACGCGGGTGCGCTTCAAGCGTCTGACCGCTGACGATATCCAGGCTTACGTCGATTCCGGCGAGTGGCGGGGCAAGGCCGGCGGCTACGCCGTGCAGGGCATCGCCGGCTCATTCGTGGTGAAGATGGTCGGCTCTTACACCAGCGTGGTCGGGCTCCCATTATATGAGTCCACGGCGCTGCTGGACGGCGAGGGCTTTCCGGTGCGCGCGGGCTGGATCGACGCGAGTTAGGCATGGCGGCGCAAAAGCCCTGTCCGATCTGCGGCAAGCCTCCAACAGCGGCCTCTCGGCCGTTTTGTTCGGAGCGTTGCCGCGATGTCGATCTCAACCGCTGGCTGTCGGGTTCCTACGCGATTCCGGCGGCTGACACGGATGCGGACGACGATGAGGAGCTGCCGCCGCCACCCGCGCCCGGTGGGTCCCGATCCTCTTGATTTTCTTTCGTTATCGCGCCCCTCAAGGAATGCCCGGCGAGGGGTAAAACTGGTCCGCGCGGCTGGACAGGACGCGCCAGCCTCTCTATAAACCGGCCCGCTCCCCTGGATTTCATCCCGGAGCAATGCCCAGGTAGCTCAGTTGGTAGAGCATGCGACTGAAAATCGCAGTGTCGGTGGTTCGATCCCGCCCCTGGGCACCATTTCCCCGTCCATAGCCATCCCGGAAGCCTTTCCTTGACACGATGATCCGTTCCGCCAATGGCGGCGAGCGCCCGTGGGATGTTCGCACGATGCCGCCGCGCTACGCCGATGGTGCGTGGTCGGCACAAGGGTTAAAGCGGGTTGATCCCCAGCCGCATGGCATGCGCTGTCACGTTGTGGCGCAGATCGGTCATCATTGATTCAAACAGCTCAAATGCCTCGAGATGAAACTCGGTGGCGACCTTGTGTGGTGGCAGCCGCCGATCACCGATCTGCCGCTTCAGATGATTAAGGCGCTCGGATTGTTCCGACCAGAACTGATCGATGAGCGCCATCATCAATCGCTGCATGATATCGGCGAGCCTGGTTTCTCCGATGGTTGAAATCTTGCCGTCGATCCAGCGGTCCGCCATGACGCGGATGCGTTGAGCAAGAATTCTCGCGTCGGCTTCACGCGTGGCGGACGGGGAATCGATATCGACCGCAAGGGTCAGCACGGACCGGATCGCGCGATCGAGCCCGTCGATATCCCATGATCCGGCGGACGGGGCGAAGCGCTCGATCAGATCGTCGATCACTTCGTGGCGGAACCGGGCCGCCAAAATTAATGGGTGGACGGCTCCGTCGCGAAGATCGCGGCGCAGCTCATAAAGGGTGTCGTGCTGGCGCTGAATGATCGCATCAAAGCGCAGAAGGCCGAGGCGCCGCTCGAAACTCCGGTTTTCATGGCGTTTTTGAGCGGATCTGATCACGCGCTGCGCCACTGATGGTGGCACCGTGGCGGTGCGATCGAACAATGGCGGGTTGACGGTGCGGCCGGTCAGGACATCGTCGTCCAGCGACGCATGGATGATGGATCGGCCGGGGTCGCCCTGCCGGCCGGAGCGGCCACGCAACTGCTGATCTATCCGCCCGTATTCGTGGTGTGTCGTTCCAATCACCAGCAATCCGCCTGCTGCAATGACGCGCGCGCGGGCCGCCTCGTCAGCGTGTTCGCCGCCAAGCCGAATATCCGTACCGCGGCCAGCCATGGCGGTGGCAATCGTCACCGCGCCTGGGGCGCCCGCCCTGGCGATGATTTCGGCTTCGCGGGCGTGATGCTTGGCATTGAGCACGGCGAATGTCCGTGGCGCGCCGTCGATGTCGTCTCGCTCGCAGCGCTGCCGCCAGCCATTGGCTTCGAGCATCGCCGCCAGCGCTTCCGATTTCTCGATGGATGGCGCGCCAAGCAGGACGGGTTGGCCGCGGCCGGAGGCATCTTCGATCTCGCGCAGAATGGCCTGCAATTTTCCGGCCGCCGTGGTGTGAAG
This sequence comes from [Pseudomonas] carboxydohydrogena, assembly GCF_029030725.1. Classification (NCBI taxonomy): domain Bacteria; kingdom Pseudomonadati; phylum Pseudomonadota; class Alphaproteobacteria; order Hyphomicrobiales; family Nitrobacteraceae; genus Afipia; species Afipia carboxydohydrogena. The sequence continues at coordinate 2,988,241 of NZ_CP113162.1, read as the reverse complement.
CACGGACTCGTCGATCCGGATCAATGGGCGATGGGTTGGAATCGGCATCACATCGAGGCCGTAGATGTCGCGATACTCTTCCGCGTCCGCCATCGCGGTGCCAGTCATGCCTGTGAGTTTCGCGTAGCGGCGGAAATAGGTCTGGAAGGTGGTCGAGGCCAGCGTGCGGGTCTCCTCCCCGATGGCGCAGCCTTCCTTGGCCTCCAGCGCCTGATGCAACCCTTCATCGTAACGCCGCCCCGGCATGGGCCGCCCGGTATGTTCGTCAACGATGGTAACATCGCCGTTCGTGACGACATAATCGCGATCGCGCGTCAAAAGGACATGAGCCCGTAACGATTGCATGACGTGATGAAGCAGCGAAATTGATGCAACCTCGTGTAGCGTGGCTGAAGATTTCAGGATGTCTTGTTGCCGAAGTTTTCGCTCGATCTCGTTGTATCCCGCCGTGGTCAGCGAGACGTGGCGGCGGTGATCGATTTCGTAATGGAAGGGTTGCAACCCGGCGACGGTCGCATCGATCGCCAGATAGAACTCGGAATGATCGCCGAGCGGCCCGTACAATGCCAAAGGCATGCTTGCGTCGTCGATCAAGGTGGCGTCGGCCTCGTCGATCAAGGCGAAGGCATGGCCGCGCTGAACGGTCTCCGCGGCGTTGAATTTCATGTTGTCGCGCAGATAGTCGAAGCCGAATTCGCTGGCGATGCCATACGTAATATCGCATCGATAGGCATTGCGGCGATTGTCGTCGTCCATCTCTTGCGTGATGACCCCGGTTCGAAGCCCGAGCAAGGCATAGACCGGCCGCATCCAGTCTGCATCGCGCCCGGCGAGATAGTCGTTCGGAGTCGCGATATGGACGCCACGGCCGTTCAGCGCGTTGAGCGCGCAAACCATCGTGGCCGTCAGCGTCTTGCCCTCGCCGGTCTTCATCTCGATGATGTGGCCATCGTGAAGCGCGAGAGCGCCAATGATCTGAACCGGAACGGGGGTCTGATTCAGCGCCCGCCGCGCGGCCTCGCGCACGAGCGCGAAGACTTCAACCTTGACGGCATCGAGCGTCAGGCCTGCCTCGATTTGATGCCGCAACCTGGTGATGCGTTCGCGCAGCGCAGTATCCGATAGATTCCGGGTGTTCTGCTCCCAGGCGAGAACCTGCTCAACATTTGCTTCGTATCGAGTCAGTTTCCCGCGAGTCCCGAAGCTGATCGCTCGTCTTGCCAGCCGCAGGATCATTGCATTTCGAAAATGATCGATGCCGTGAAGGCGAACTGCGCGCTCTTCAGGCCGCGAGGTGACGCCGGAAGCGGCCGGCGATGAGTTGCCGTCATGCCGGAATTATTCAGAGGCAGCTTCATTTTCCAGACTCGAGGTTCGCGCCTCCGTTCTGGACGAATTGCAGAGTGGATAAGAGAGGCGAGATTGCGGTTGCCGATGGTCTAGCGGTACGAACTGCCAAATCAAATACGCAAGCAGTTCGTGTTTTTAGAATCCATTTAAGTTCAGACTAATTGAGACCATCGGCGTTTCCGATTGATTCTGAAGTTCTGTGGCGGCGATATCCGCTTGTGTGTTGATCAAGCGTTGCAAAAGTGAGTGTCGCGCAGATTGATAATGGAGGCTGACGTGACGTTCTCGCGTGCTGGTGTGCGACATTCTGTCATTCAAGTGCTTGACGAACTAGAAGCTCTATAAACTCGGCCTCCGATGTGTTGCCCGCAAAATCTTCAGAAGTTATGAGGATCGAAATCATCGTGAACAATTGGTTGTTCTTGCGATGTGATCATCGGGGGTTGGGGCTATGGGAAGTTCAACGATTGATCGCGTGTCTGGAAACGACAGTGCGATCGCAGACAATATTTCAGCGATCGGGTGGGGCAGAGCGATGATTGGCGTCGCTGCTGTGATGCTGATGCCCGACTCGGCCGACGCGCAGCCCGTCTCAAGCGAGCAAGAACTTCCGCCGGTTCTTGTGACGGCGCCGAAGAAGCAGACGAAGAAGAAAAGAGCGGCGCGTCCCGCGCGAGCGCAATCTGCGCCGGCTACTGCTGCGGGGGCGCAGAGAAACGCCGCGGTGAATCAGGTCGTTGGTGACGGTGCCGGTGTCGCCGGTTATCAGGGATCCGCGCAAAGCGGATTGTCGCGTTTTCCGACCGCTCTTCTGAACACGCCTCAAACGGTCAATGTCGTCTCGCAGCAATTGATGCAGGACCAGCGTGTCACCTCGGTGCAGGAAGCCCTGCGCAACGTTCCCGGCATCACCTTTACGGCGGGCGAGGGTGGCGTTCAGGGCGATAACATCACCATCCGCGGTTACAGCGCACGCAACGATTTTTATCGCGACGGCATTCGCGATCCGGGTTGGTATGCCCGTGATGCCTTCAGCTTCGATCGTGTCGAAGTCTACAAGGGTCCGTCATCGTTTCTGTTCGGCCGCGGCTCAACCGGCGGCGTCATTAACATCGTTTCCAAGACGCCGCAGAATCGCGATTTCGGGGTCATGGAAGCCACGGGAACGTCCGCGACCGGCGGGCGCATGATGGTGGATTTCAACAAGGTATTCGGCGATTTCGCCACCCGCATTTCCGCCGTGGGTTACGATAGTGATGTCGCCGGCCGCGATTTCGTCAACACCAAGCGCGTCGGCGTCGCGCCATCGATTTCGTATCAGATCGCGCCCGGTACCAAGAATACGCTGAGCTACGTCTACCAGAAGGACGATAACATTCCCGATCGCGGTATCGTCATGTTGCCGGGATCGTACTTTGGCACGTCCTACCGGCAGCCTGCTCCGGTGGCGCGTAACATGTGGTATGGCGTGATGACGCCGGGCCAGAACGATGTCGAAAAGACCGAGGCCCATAACCTCATCAACAAATTCGAACATGAGTTCGATTCTGGATTGAAATTCACCAACACGACCGGCGTCAGCTATGTGGAGCGCTTCAACCGGACGCGTCCGGTGCAGCTGTCCGGTCTTGGAACGGCCAACTCGAATCTCTGGGATGCGGCCGTCGGCGGCACCCGGCTCGGGACGCCTGCCAACCCGCTGTTGCCAGGTACGTCGCTGAGTGACGTATGGGTGGCCAACACCAACCACTTCCAGAACCAGACCAATAATCTCCTGGTCAGCAACGTCAGCGATCTGAACGCCAGGTTCAGGACAGGTTCGCTTGAGCACAATGTCCTTCTCGGCGTCGAGGTCAGCCATGAAAAACGTGAGCACTATCGCACGACCTTCAGCGATACCTATCGGGTCAATCTCGCCAATCCCAACCCCTGGGTGACGGGCACGTTGAGCCCCACGACGTCGGCGACAGAAGCCAATGCCGACGGCGTCGGCGTCTATGTCCAGGACCAGTTGAAGATCACCGAATGGCTGGAGCTGCTGGGCGGCGTCCGGTTCGACAACTTCTCGGCGACAAGCAACGGCTACACGATCACCAGAGCGACGGGCGCCCAGAGCGGCTTCACCTCTCTCAAGAACGATAACAACTTCACGACCTACCGTGCCGGTGTCGTGCTTCATCCGACGCCCTGGTCGTCGGTCTACTATATGCGCGGAACGTCGGCGAATCCGACATCGGAGTTCGTTTCGCTATCGAACGGCCAGCAGTCGCTTGCGCCCGTGACATCGACGATCGATGAAGTCGGCGCCAAGGCCGACATCCTCGATAAGAAGCTCAGCTTGAACGCCGCACTGTTCCGCATCAGGAAGGAAAACGATTACGAGAACCGCGGAACGAGCGCGGCTCCCGATTACGTTGCGGTGGGAACCACGCAGGTCGAGGGATTCGAGATCGGGGCGACGGGCAGCATCACGCCGCAATGGAGCGTCTCCGCGGGTTATGCCTATCTCGAATCGAAGGTGCTGAATTCGAACACGGTCGCCAACATCGGGCATCAGCTTGCGATGACTCCGCAGAACTCGTTCTCGCTGTGGTCGACCTATGATCTCGATCCGAAATGGACGATCGGCGGGGGCGCCTTCTATGTCGACTCGCGCTGGAGCAGCGCCGCTAACGACGGTCGTATCCCGGCATATTGGCGATTTGATGCGATGGCGGCCTACAAGGTCAGCCGCAACTTCACGCTTCAGTTCAATATCTACAATATCGCCGACGAGCGTTACTACGATACGGCTGCCGGTGCGGGATTTGCGGTTCCGGGCCCCGGACGTTACGTCTCGCTCTCGGGCCGCGTATCGTTCTAAGCGATGCATCTATGACGGCAACAGAACCGGCGTCATAAGGCGCCGGTTCTTTTTCGAGGATATGCGATGCTGGTACAGATTCCGAATGTTTTAACCCCCGAACAGGTGAAGCACTGTCGTGACGTGATGGCGCGCGCCGACTGGGTCGACGGACGTGTGACGGCCGGACATCAATCGGTGCAGGTCAAGCGCAATCTGCAATTGCCCGAGAGCAGCCCCGCGGCGCGTGAGCTGCGCGACATGGTGCTCGCCGCACTCAATCGCAATCCGCTGTTTATGTCGGCGGTGTTGCCGAAGACCGTCTTTCCGCCGCTGTTCAATCGCTATGATGCCGAAGGCGAGATGAACTTCGGTTCGCATGTCGATAATGCGATCCGTACGGTTTCCGGCACGGGTGTTCGCGTACGGACCGACGTCTCATCGACGCTGTTTCTGTCGTCTCCGGAGGAATATGACGGCGGCGAGCTGGTGATCGAGGATACGTATGGTTCCCATTCGGTGAAATTGCCGGCTGGCGATATGATCGTCTATCCGGGGACCAGCCTGCATCATGTGACGAAGGTAACGCGGGGCTCGCGCATCGCGTCTTTTTTCTGGACCGAGAGCATGATCGGTGACGTCACGCGCCGCGCGATGATGTTCGATCTCGATATGTCGATTATCCGCCTGAATGCGGATCATCCCGAACACCCGTCTGTGGTGTCGTTGACCTCGCTATATCATAATCTGCTGCGGCAGTGGGCGCTGACCTGACACCTGCCCGTTTCGCCCGGTCTGGAATCGCAAGGCTACGACAGCATCTGGTCGAGCATTGGCGTCGTGCGCTCGATGAAGGTGTCGCCGTGCTTGCACAGGATGGCCGCCGCCAGCCGGTGTGTGATGGCGAAATCGATGGCGTCGTCCTGTCCGAGAACCATTAACGCCGTCGCGTAGGCATCGGCTTCCATGCAGGTGGAGTGCAGCACCGTCGCGGTGACCGTGCCGTTGGCGGTTGGCCATCCGGTGCGCGGGTTGAGCGTATGGGAAAAATGCTGCGCGCCGCTTGTGAAGCCGCGTTCACAGCCGGATGTGGCAATCGCGAGGTTATAAAGCGCCACCAGCACCGGCTGCTTCCCGTCAGCAGACCGATCGATCTCGACCCACCACGGGCTGCCATCCGGCTTCACCCCGGATCCTCGCAACTCGCCGCCGATCTCGACCAATGCGTGATAAAGGCCGTGCTGGTGCAGCGTTTCCATGACCAGATCGACCGCGTATCCTTTGGCAATTCCGCAAAGGTCTATCGCTCCTTCGCTTGACCGCCGCATGCGGCGGCGGCCTGCGTCCAGATCGATCTGCTGCCATCCGCAAGCGCGGTGATGCGGGGCGATATCGCTAGCGGCGGGCGGCCCTGTTCTCGGTCCGCTCGGTCCGAATCCCCAAAGATCAATCAGCGCGCCAAGGGTGGGGTCGTAAGCGCCGTCCGATTCCTGCGCGATACGCAGCGCGCCTTCCATGACCTTGAAAAGCTCGGGCGGCAAAGTCTGCCATTCGTTCATCGGCAAGCGATTGAACCGGCTGATATCGGAGTTTGATTCCCAGGGACTCATTTGCGAGACGACGCGCTCGAGCGCGGCAGGGATCATGCGGCCCAGCGTTTGGCGAGCGGCGGCTGAACCGGCGAACTTCACCGACCATGTTGTTCCCATGGTGGTGCCGGACAGCTCCTGAACAGAGGCCCCTGCTGGCGCGGCGCGCGGCATCGCCGACAGGGGCGGGATCGCCACGCGCCGGGGCAGGGATGTCGTCATCGGTCTGGCTACTGTGGCAACACCTCGATCGTGGTGCTGTAATTGCTGCGCCGTTGCGCGTTTTTGATCTTGCTCTTGTCGTCGCTCACCGAAGCGCTCATCCAGTAGAAGCCCGGACCCGGCCATGTGACGCTGAAAGTGCCGGAGGCATCGGTGGTGACCTTGCTGTCGTTCAGCTTGTCGCGATAGCGGATGCCGCCCGGCACGACCGCGACTTCGACGCCGCTGGCGGGCTGGCCGTCCAGCATCAGTCGGAACGTCGCCTTCTCGCCGGCCACCAGATTGTTGGGATGGGTCACCGGAATCATCTCAAGCCCGGTGCCGATGGCCTTCAGCGTGTCGGTGGAGGGCTTGCCGGAAGTGACGAAGGATTCGACCCGGCTGTGGCTCTCCGAAATCTTCACGTCGGTGGCGTTGCCGGGAATGGCCTTTTCAAGGTCAGCCGCTTTACCGCGCCAGCGCTTGGTCTGCCCATCCATCTTGTAGCTGGCGAATACGCCTTGATTCATCACCGTCAGTTTGTAGGTGCCCGGTTGCGCGAGCTTGACATCGAAGGTGCTGCGATAGCGTCCCTTTGCCAGATTTTCCGGCGCGACGGTCTTGCCGTCCGGGCCTTCGATCGACAGGTTATCGAGCTGCATCGGGTGATGTTCGAAGTAAAACAGGTCGTTGGAAATCGCGGCATCGACCGTAATCCAGGCATCCGCGCCGGACAGAACGGTGGCCGATGGCAGCAGCCAGGCGCGATGGGCTTGCGCGGGCAAGGCGAGCAGCGAAACCGAAGCTGCGATCAAGGCAACCTTGAGATGTTTGGTCATGGTGAAATCCTTTCCATGAAGCTGTTGGTGCGCGAAGGCGCAGTATGTCCGTTGCAGATGTTTTATGGGGTCAGTTGCAGGGCGACCGTGCCAAGCTCGCTTTCGCCTTTGGCCTGAGCGACCGCAGGAGCCTTCGGCGGCCATTCGAACGGAATTCGCAGCAACTCGCGGCCGCCAACTTCGCGCGCGGCTTCGATAACAAGCTGGTAGCTGCCCGGCGTCAGTTCGTTGAGCGGTTTGGCGCTGCTGTCGAACTTGATCTGATGATTGCCGGGCGCGCGCGTCGGGCTGGACAGTCCATCGGCCGGCAAGGTCAGGTCACGGCCGGTGCGCCGCCACCATTGCCGCATATCCTTCAGCCATTTGGTGCCTTCATTGTCTTTATGCTTGGTGTCGTACCATACGGCGAGATTCGTGATCTTGCCGCCGTCGGCGGTTTCCACCCACATGGCAACATAGGGCTTGTGATATTCGGCAACGCTCAGTCGCGGAATGTCGATGCTGATAGTGGCTTCGGAAGCCAGTGCCGAGCCTGTGGCGAGGGTGGTCAGTGCGGCGGAAATCAGGAGGCGCATGATAAACCTTCAACGATGGATGAGAAGAACGGCAAGCAGGGTCGGAATGATCAGTCCCAGGCTGACGACGGGCCAGGTGGCCGGCCGGCGCTTGGCGTGAAGCTGGAGAAGCAACAGGCCGGTGAGGCAGAAGATAATGGCGGCTGTCGCGAAAAGATCGATGAACCAGCTCCATGCCTTGCCGGCGTTGCGGCCCTTATGCAGATCATTGAGATAGGCAATCCAGCCCCGGTTGGTGAGTTCGTAGGAGATCGCGCCACTGTCGCGCTCGATGCTGAGCCACGCGTCGCCGCCGGGGCGAGGCAAGGCGATATAAATTTCCCTGGCGGACCATTCGGTCTCGCGATCAGCAGTATTGACGCCGATCTCCTGGTACAGCCATGCGCTGACGTTGGACGGCAGTGCGGCCTTGGCAATATGGGGAGCGGTTTTCAGCTCGGCGAGCAGGGCCTGCGGAAGCTGGCTCTCACGCATTACGACTGACGGCTTGGCCTCGATTTTTCCCGCGTTGTTCAGGGTGATCCCGGTGAAGGCGAAAAGGATCATGCCAACGAGGCATAGTCCTGAACTGATCCAGTGCCATTGGTAGAGCTGGCTGATAAAGAACGCGCGGCGTTTCTTTCGTTGCCAAAGCTCATCGCCGTCAACCATCAAACGATCCGGTATCGTCTATCTTTCAAGAGGCTATGGCGATCTGCATCGGCCATCCGCTCTATTTAACGAAGACGGTTCGGCTTTACTACAGCGCCGGATTAGGTTCGTTCTAAACTCTCCTCGTATGGGATGCGAAGGCTGTAGGAGCCTGCGACATATTCGCTCCACTCGCTTCCGTCTTCGGTTCTTGTCTCGCAAGAGAGTAGTCCGTTGTGCGCACCGCGCAGCCTGCGTGCGCGCACATGGTTTGCGTGGTCCGCCGTGTGCGGTGTCCGCTTCGATGCTTGTCCGAAGTTGGAGTGACCATCCTTCGACGGTCTCGGCCGGCGGATCACCATGCCGGTGATCGGCGGCATGATGTCATCGACACTCCGCACGCTGGCCGTAACCCCCACCATTTCGGGTTGGTCGAGGGTTTCCGATTGCCGCCCGTCAGCTGCGTGTGAAGGAGCGCTGACCGGTCATCCCTGAGAAGGGATGAGCATTCCAAGTTTAAAATCGTTCTAAGATATTGTCGCGAAGCAGCCATTTGCAGGGGTTTTTGAGCGTGCTCATCGTTACTGGGACTGCGTGTCGCAGCCTGACCAGCAGAGCGCCCGTCCGGTTTCGCGCTAGAACAAAATCGAGACTTCCGTGCCGAGCCCGCTGTGGCGAACAATTCCTCAAGTTGAATGATGGAGACGCAGTTATGAAGATCGCAATGCCCCTGGCTTTGATCTCCGGCTTTTCACTGGCTTTGAGTGGAGCTTGTCTTGCCGATGGGTTCAAGGATTGCACCAAGCTCGACAAGGCGAAGTGGAAGCCTGCGAGCGAGGCGGAAGCAAAGGCGAGCGCGGCGGGATACGAGGTGCGCCGCTCCAAGGTTGAAGGCACGTGTTACGAGGTCTACGGCGTGAAGGATGGAAAATTGTTCGAGCTGTTTTACAGCCCCGAAGACCTCACTCTGAAACACACCATCAAAAAATAAGGCTGGTCTGACGGCGGCGGACAAGCTGGCTAGCGATTGTATGTCTACAGAAGACGATCATTCAGCACCCCATATTTACGTTTGGGACCTGCCGCTCAGGATTATGCATTGGTCGTTAGCTGCGTCTATTGTCGTGGCGTGGTTGAGCGCGGTCGTTCTCGACTCATTGCACAGGCAGGCTGGGTATATCGCAATCGCTCTCGTCGCGTTGCGGATCGTCTGGGGTTTCGTGGGGTCCGATTCCTCGCGTCTCAGCCGGCTGAAATTTCTATTGCCCAATGCAATACGGTTTCTGTGCAGACTCATGCGGGGTCGAACTGGCGGCTACGTCGGCCTCAACCCCGCAGGAGCCGTGATGCTCGTGGCATCGCTGAGCCTGACGTTGATTTCAGGCATCAGCGGATGGATGCAGGTCACCGTCCGGTTTTTCGGTGTCGCATGGGTTCAAGTGTTGCACACTTGGTCATCTTACGCCCTGCTTGTGCTGGCAGGCGTGCACATTCTGGGCGTCGTGGTGGTTAGCGTCATGCAGCGCCAAAACCTCGTTGTTGCGATGTTCACCGGAAAGAAACGAAGAAAATTTCCAGGGCGCGCATATCGGCCTGGTAAGGCGCCCCATTCTCCCAAAGGTGCGTGAATGGCGCGCTCGGAATCCGGTCATTGCTTCGCGTGGCTGAAGCTGTCTCCGATAAAAGACGCATCGTCCGCGTTTTGAGATGAGTGAGAAGCGCCCCGGTGTGTCCTCGAAGAAGATCTGCCGGGCCGCTTTCGGAGCGAGTGGCAGCGGGATACCAGTGAGTTTAGCTGCGACGATTACGACCGGACATTATATTCAGCCCTGAGTGGCGAAAAATTTAAGCAAGATCAGAATTCCTAAGGGCGCGTGGCCTCCCAGCGCCGTGAGACAGGGGCGCCACTACCAAAACCTTAAGCCTTGCTAAAGCATATCCAAGCCAATGTTTAGCTTGGTGAAATGTGATGAAACGATGGACGGGACTCACCCTTGCGGCCCTGCTGCTTTTCGGCCTGCCAATGAGTTATATGGCAGCCGCGGGGCTGCATGATCTCGATCCCGTTCGGGCGAAATATCGCCGGCCCGCCACGATTCCTTTTCCCGACGACAATCCCTACACCCGGGCGAAAGCCGATTTGGGGAAAATGCTGTTCTTCGATCCGCTGCTTTCCGGGTCGCGCAAGCACTCCTGTGCCTCGTGCCATGTGCCCGCGAAATCATGGGGTGACGGGCTGCCGCACGCGATCGGCGAGGATCCCGCGGGCATGGAAATCCGCACGCCGACCTTGATCGATATCGCGTTCGTGGACATCCTTGGGTGGGACGGAAAATTCCCCGATCTGGAATCGGTGACCTTCGGGCCGCTGACAAGCCCGCAGAACATGAACATCACCGAGCGCGAATTGGTGCGGCGGCTGCGCGCTCTGTCGCGCTATACCGCGGCCTTCGCCAAGGCGTTTGGCGACAAGCACATCACGCGGCGGCGGATCGAACTGGCGATCGCGACCTACGAGCGCACCATTGTCGCGGGCGAAGCACCGTTCGATCGCTGGACCATGGGAGACGAGGACGCGATCTCGCCGGAAGCCAGGCGCGGCTTTGCCCTGTTCAATGGCAAGGCGCATTGTTCGAGTTGCCACAGCGGGCCTTCGTTCACCGATGGATCGTTTCAGGATATCGGCTCCGCGACCGGCGACGATATCGGGCGAGGCCGGTTGTTTCCGACTTCCGAGAAGCTGCAATACGCCTTCAAGACTCCGACCCTGCGCGATGTCGCGGACCGCGGACCGTATATGCATGACGGTTCGATTGCGACGCTGGAGGGCGTGATCGAGCTTTATAATAAAGGCGGCATCGATCGCCCGAGCCGCTCGCCGTCGATCAAGCCGCTTGGACTGACGGTTGCGGAAAAGGCGGAGCTGATTGCATTTCTCAAGACACTCTCGGCGCCGGCAATAGAGACGCGATCACCGAAGCTGGCCAAGTGAGAGCCTGAGTGCACATAAGGTCGAGTACAAGACAGAGTCTGCGTGAGTGCGGGCAGGCGCGGCAGCGCGCCGCCTGAAGCCCGCCGATCAGGTGGGGCGATCAGGTGTAATGTTGCAGCACCGATCCCAGCAGGCCGAAGCCCGCGAACAGGAGCGTGCCGGCGCAGGTTTCCAGCATTTCGCGATGTGAGATGTGTTTGTCGGCGGCGATCGCCAATGCAGAGCCACCCAGCACGCTCGCCACACTCAGCAACGCAATCATTCCACTCTCCTGAAATAGGGTCGGTCATCAAAATGGACTTGATGAGCTTCAATTCGGTGATTCGAATCCGTAGAATTTGAAATGCCTGAAATATTCGCTTCAAGTTATTGAGCGCGCTAGTTCATTCGTCTTCTTAACAATCGTTAACCACAAAACAATGCCATTCAAGGCTACGCTCGCTCGATTCCGAAAATCCAGTATAGTAAATAAACTCTTTACATAATCGCTAAAAAGTCGGGCTGGTGATGATGACCTATTGTGAGCGGCTTGGCTCCGCGCTCCGTTGCTCATCCTCGATGTTTTTTCGTTTCGTGCTTGTTGTTCTGTTCGGCGCCATCGGCACCGGAACTGCAAGCGCTCACGTCAAATGGTTCTGTGCCTACAACGTCGCCGGACAACCCGAGGGGCTGGAGAACGTGTTGTGCCAGGATTTTGAAATCCTGGTCTTCGTCGCCCTCGTCTGGCTTTTCGCGGGCTGCCTGATCGAGAAGACATCGGTCGGCGACGCCATGCTGCGCTCGATGGATCGGGTCACCGGCGGATTGCAGGCCAATACCGAATTGATTGTCCGCGCGACCGTCTTTTTCTTTTTCGTCTCGTTATGGGCCATCGGCGGGATCATCCTGACGCCGGAATTGAAATCGACGTCGGCCATCATCGGCCCGATTCAACTGGTGATCATTGCCTGCCTGTTGTCACGGCGTACCCTGCCGATCTCCGCGCTCGGCATCGCCACGCTTTTCGGTATCGCCGTCCATGATTACGGCATTTTCCATCTGGCCGATTACCCGATCTTTCTCGGGATCGCCGCCTATCTGGCTCTGATCGGGCTTCAGAAGAAGTTCTTCGGAATCGAGCCGATCGACGTCATGCGCTATGCGACGGCCATCACGCTGATGTGGGCTTCCGTTGAAAAGTGGGCTTATCCCCAGTGGAGCTTCCCGATTTTCGTCACCCATCCGGGGATCACCTTCGGGTTCGATCAGGACTTCTATATGCGTGCGGCGGGCGTCGTTGAATTCACGCTGGCGTTTGCCTTGCTGTGGACTCCGCTGGTCCGGCGTTGCGCGGCAGCCATCCTTGCCGGAATGTTCATCGCCGCCTGTTTCGAGTTCGGCAAGATCGACCTGATCGGGCACTCGGGCATCATCGCGGTGCTGTTTGCCATCATCGCCGACAACCGCTGTGTCGCGGAAAACGACCGTCGCGTTCCGGTGCTTGCCCCGGCGACTTTTTGTGTCGCGCTGGCCACGACGCTTTTCGTCTATTATGTCGGGCACGCGTACTTGTTCAGTACGACGATTTTGTAAAACCGAACCGGTACGGAATTCGGGGCTGCCTATTTGACGGTCACCAGCAGCTTCATCTTGGGATGGATGGCGCAGAGCACGGTGAAATTCCCGGCAACCGGGAAGGTCACATCGAATTTGCTGCCCGGCTTCTGGTCTCCGGAATCAAACTGAAATTCAGGCGACTTGAGATAGGCGTGATGGAGCAGTTCGCCATCATCGTTAATGAAGCGTAATGCCTCGCCGCGATTGATGGTGATCTGGCCCGGCTGGAACTTCCGGTTTTTCTGGGAAATCTGATAGGGCCCCATCGCGATTGCCGCTCCCGTGAGCAGGCCGCCGAGACTTGCGGCAACAATCTGGAATCCGAGATGCCGCGTGATGGCAAGAGGCCGTCTGTACCCAAGCATCTTCTTCTCCTTTGCGGCTCCGTTCACCGCGGAACCCTGAACGATAAGATGCACCAACTGGTTACCATGACTCGCGACGCCTTTTACTCAATACCGCCCGATACTGCCTGTAAACGTTATATGGCTATTTGGATAGTCGATGTCACCTCAGAACAGGCCACATCGAGGGAGAGTGGCGTGAGACAAGAATGTCTTCTTCAGCCAATGAAGAAAGCGAAGTTTCAGTATGAGGGTTTCACCGGGCCGCAGGGCCGATCGCGGATCGTTTCTCGCGATGCCCCGCCGTCTTCTGGCCGCCATGCCAGTCAAGGGAACTATCCGGACGCAAATTCTGATCTGCTGCCTGTTGATGAGTGCCATCACAGCAGCGCTCGGCGTCTACGCGACATCCGGCATTAGGCACGCAGCGGATCTGGTCGCCAAGACCTTCGACGAATCGCTGATGTCGATCAACTATGCGCGCGCGGCCGCCGCCGATTTCTCCAATATGCGCGCGGCTTCCTCCCGCCGGCTGGTGAGTACGGATCCTTCGTCGCGCGCGGCGCTCGACAAGGAAATCGACAATCTCGGGAAGACGCTCCACGAAGACCTCAACATCGCCGCCGAGCGTTCTCAATCCGCTCTTGCCGTGGCCGCGGCGAGGAAGGTGCAGGAAGCCACCGATGCCTGGACCGCGCTGCATCACAAGGTCGTACTGGAGGAAGACGCGACGGACAATCCGGCCGACGGGAAGGGACAGAGCACTCAGGCCGCCAGTCTCGATAATTATGCCAAGGTTGTCGATCAGCAGATCGATTTGTTGATCAACTATACGGCCGGCGATGGCTTTCTGTTCCGCCAGCATGCGTTGTCCGCGATCAACCGCGATATCAATTTCAATCTGATCGCGCTGGCCGCGGCGCTGATCCTGTCCGCATTCCTGTCGTGGCGGTTGAGCCGGCGGATCATCGGGCCGGTCGCGGTGGCCTCAAAAGCCGCACGCAGCATCGCGGAGGGCAAGCTCGATGTCGATATTCCCGCCGGAGGCGTGGACGAGCTTGGCACGCTGATCACCGCCATGGGCGTCATGCGTGACAACATCAGGGATATGATGGAGCGGGAGATCGCCCAGCGGCGCTCCGCGCAAGCGCGCCTCACCGATGCGCTTGAAACCTCCCAGGAAGGCGTCGTGCTGCTTCAGGCCGATGGCCAGGTCGCGTTGGCCAATTCACGGGCAAGCGAGTTTCTGACCGAGGCGCCGGACCTGCTGCGTTGCAGCCCCTTTGAAGATCAGTGGATTGAAAATCCGCTCGTCGATTTTGCGCCTGCGGCGCTACGGGATTCGGCAAGCGAAGCTCGTCTTCCGAACGGGCGATGGCTGCGCGTCAGCCGCAGCATGACGCAGGAACGCGGTGTGATCGTCGTTTTCAGCGACATCACGGCCCTGAAGAAGCAGGAAGAACAACTGCACGAAACCAACCGGAGGCTCGACGCGGCGCTCGAGAATATGTCGCAAGGCCTGTGCCTGTACGACAAGGATGCGCGCCTTCAGGTCGTCAATCGCCGGTTCTGCGAGATATTCAATATTCCGGTGGGCTCTATATACGCCGGCATGAGCTTCGAATCCGTCCTGATGCTGAGTGTCATGGCCGGTAATCATGCAGGCCAGAACGTCGTCGACCTTTTGGCCGAGCGCCAGCGTTTCCTGTCCCGCGAGAAGATCGACAGTTACTATCAGCAACTCAGCGACGATCGCGTGATCTGCGTCAGGCACAGGCCGGCCTCCGATGGCGGATGGCTGACGACATGCGAGGATGTCACCGAGCAGCATCAGGCCGAGTCGAAGATCACCTTCATGGCCCGCCACGATGCGCTGACCCGGCTTCCGAATCGCATTCTGCTGGCGGAACGGATCGAGCAGGCGATCGCTCAAGTCGGACGCGGATCCGGCTTTGCGATCCTTTGCCTCGACCTCGATAACTTCAAGCAGGTCAACGATACGCTCGGCCATGCGGTGGGTGACGAACTGTTGTGCGCCGTCGCTGACAGGCTGGGATCCTGCGTTCGCGAGATAGATACGGTGGCCCGCCTTGGCGGCGACGAGTTTGCGATTATCCAGGCCGACACCCAGCGCCCCGAGGATGCCGCGCGGCTGGCGCGCCGCATTGTCGAATGTCTCGGCGAACCCTATGAATTCGACGGGCAACGCATCGTTATCGGCTGTAGCGTGGGTATTTCCCTCTCGCCGGGCGATGGCACATCGGGCGAAAAACTTCTGAAGAACGCGGATGTCGCCCTGTATCGCGCCAAGGCGGACGGCCGGGGAATCTGGCGATTCTTCGAGACCGAGATGGATGAGAGTTTGCAGAAGCGCCGCGCATTGGAGCTCGATCTGCGGGAGGCGATGGACAAGAAGCAGTTCGAGCTTTTTTACCAGCCGCTGTATGACATCGATCTCGACAAGGTCTGCGGCTTTGAGGCTCTTCTGCGCTGGCGGCATCCGGTTCGTGGCGTGGTGACGCCCGAACAGTTCATCTCCGTCGCCGAAGAAATCGGCCTCATTATTCCGCTGGGCGAATGGGTGATCCAGCAGGCGTGCCGGGAGGCCGCGTTGTGGCCAAACGATCTCAAGGTCGCGGTGAATGTCTCCTCCGTACAGTTTCGCAGTCCGCGATTGCTGGAGGCTTTTTCGTCAGCCCTGGCCAGCTCGAAACTTCCGCCGAAGCGGCTGGAGCTTGAAATCACCGAGTCCGTTCTTCTCACAAATAACGGCGAAACCACGGAAACGCTGCACAAGCTTCGGGCTCTCGGGCTGCGCATCGCCTTGGATGATTTCGGAACCGGATATTCGTCGCTGAGCTATTTGCGCAGCTTCCCCTTCGACAAGCTGAAGATCGATCAGTCGTTCGTGCGCGATCTGACCGACGCCGAAGGCTCCAGGGTGATTATCCGGGCAATCGTCAGCCTGGGTAAGAGTCTCGGCATGCGGACGACGGCGGAGGGCGTGCAGAATATCGCGCAACTCAATTATGTCGCGGCGGAAGGCTGCAACGAGGTGCAGGGCTATTTCTTCAGCAAGCCGGTTCCCGCTGCCGAAGTGCCGTCCGTCATCCGGACCTGCCGGAACAGGCTCAAGAAGAATGCCGAGGGAGTCTATGCGCTGAGCAGTTGACGGCGCCTGCCGGTCAGTAGCCCGAACCGGCGGCGGTCGGCTTCATGCCGCCTCGCATCGTCGCCATCACCTGCTGGGCGCCCGCGGTCATCAGACGCGAATCCGAACCGACGGTCACGAGGCGGAAACCGCGTTCGATGCGCTTGAGCGCCATCTCGGGAGTTCCGTTGTGAATACACGGGATGACGCCGTGTTCGTTGGCCTTGGCCAGCACCATGTCGATGGCTTCCGCGACGGGCTTGTCGACGTCGTCGAATGTCGGTGCGCAGCCGAGCGACAGCGACAGGTCGCCCGGGCCGATGTAAACGGCATCGAGTCCTTTGACCGAGAGGATTTCGTCGAGCTTGTCGAGCGCCTGCCGGGTTTCGATCATGGCCAGCGTGACGATGGTCTCGTTTGCCTTTTGCGGATAATCGGCGCCGGCATAAAGCGTTGCGCGGATGGGACCGAGGCTGCGCCCGCCTTCCGGCGGATAGCGGCAGGCGCGGACGAATTTCTCGGCATCCTCGCGGCAATTCACCATCGGACAGATGATGCCATAGGCGCCCGCGTCCAGCGTCTTCATGATGATGCCGGGATCAAGCCACGGCACGCGCGCGATCGGAATCGTGGGCGTCGTCGAGATCGCGGTGAACATCGCGACCGCCGATGCATAATCGGTGACGCCGTGCTGCAAATCGACCGTCAGCGTATCCCAGCCCTGATGGGCCATGACCTCGGCGGAGAACGAGCTTGGAATGGCGAGCCACCCGTTGACGACAGCGCCGCCGCTTTTCCAGATCGAGCGAATTCTGTTCTCACGCATTGTTTTTGTCCTCGATGAAAACTAGCGCACCATGCAGGGCTGCTTGGGGCTGAACGTCCAGTTCGGAATCAGGAATTGCATGGCGGCGGCATCGTCGCGCGCGCCCAGTCCGTGCTTTTTATAAAGCGCGTGCGCTTTCTCGATCTCGGCCATGTCGGGTTCGACGCCGAGGCCGTGCCGTTCCGGCACCCTGATTGCGCCATTTCTGATTTGCAGCGGCTCTTTGGTCAGGCGCTGGCCGTCCTGCCAGATCCAGTGCGTATCGAGCGCGGTAATCCGTCCCGGCGCGGCGGCGCCGACCTGCGTGAACATCGCGAGCGAAATGTCGAAGTGATTGTTGGAATGCGAGCCCCATGTCAGGCCCCATTCGTGGCAGATCTGCGCGACTCGCACCGAGCCTGCCATCGTCCAGAAATGCGGATCGGCGAGCGGAATGTCGATGGCGTGCAACTGGATCGCATGGCCGAGCTGGCGCCAGTCGGTGGCGACCATATTGGTGGCGGTCGGAAGGCCCGTGGCGCGGCGAAACTCCGCCATGATCTCGCGGCCGGAATATCCCTGTTCCGCGCCGCAAGGATCTTCCGCGTAGGTCATGATGTCGCCGCGCCCCTTGCAAAGCCGGATCGCCTCATCGAGCGGCCACGCGCCGTTGGGATCGAGGTTGATGCGCGCGTCGGGAAAGCGCTTTTTCAGCGCGGCGATGGCGGCGATTTCATCTTCACCCGCGAGCACGCCGCCCTTCAGCTTGAAATCCCTGAAGCCGTAGCGCTGCTCGGTGGCTTCGGCGAGCCGGACGATGGCTTCAGGCGTCAGCGCAACCTCATGGCGCAAGGAGGTCCAGTCATCCTTTGCCGGGGATTCATGATGATAGGGCAGGTTGGTCTTGTTGCGGTCGCCGACATAGAACAGGTAACCAAGCATTTCGACGGCGTCGCGCTGCTGCCCTTCGCCGAGCAGAGCGGCGACGGGCACCTGAAGATGCTGCCCCAGAAGATCGAGCAGCGCCGCTTCCAGCGCGGTGACAGCGTGAATCGTGGTGCGCAGATCGAATGTCTGCTGGCCGCGTCCGCCGGAATCCCGGTCGCCGAATGCGGCCCGGACAGCGTTGAGGATGGCGTGGTGCGCGCCGATTGGCTTGCCGATCACCAACTCGCGGGCATCTTCCAGCGTGTTGCGGATTTTCTCGCCGCCCGGTACTTCGCCGACGCCGGTGTGCCCCGAATTGTCAGTGAGGATCACGATGTTCCGCGTGAAGAACGGACCATGCGCGCCGGAGAGGTTGAGCAGCATGCTATCCCGGCCGGCGACCGGGATAACACGCATGTTCGTCACGATTGGCGTCGAAGTCTGTGTCACGTTTATTCCTTCGTCATTCAATCGTGGAAGGCTGCTAGTGTGGTGGTTCAGAAGTTCGCTTTGTAGTTTCTGCGAGTCCTTCAAGCGAACTTCTGAACCTAAACCACACTAGAATTATAGATTTTCTAGTGTCCTTTCGAATCCGAAGTTCGCTACGGAGCGTATTGCATTCTCAGGCGAACTTCGGATTCAGGACACTAGTTGCCCGGCAGGTTGTATGCGATCGGAAGGTAGTAATCCTTCCACGACTTCGGCTCGGTCTTCAACGTGCCGATCTTGTAGAGATGCTGCGCGAACTTCATGACGCCCTGTGGCTGCGGATTGAACTCCATCATCATGGGTTCTTTCAGATAGGACAGCAGATCGGCGTCGCTGGTCGTGTCGTGCGTGACCTCTTTATACATCTTGACCGCATCCGCGGTGTGTTCGCGAATGAAGGCCTGCGCTTCCAGCGTCGCCGCATAGATGGCTTGAATGGCCTTTGGATTGGCATCGGCGAACTTGGTCGTGCAGAAGAACTGCGACTGCGTGAGCGGGCTGCCGATGATGTCCTGCGACTGCACCACGATGTGCGCGCCGGGGACGTTCTTCAACTCACGGAACTGGAAGGGCGGCGCGGCGAAGTGGTTACGGATTTCGCTCGTCGGATTGCTCATGGCGCCGAATGCGTCCGGGTGTCCGAGCTGGACCGTGTTGGCGTCGAACTTGGCATAGTCCTTGTCGCCGAACATCTTCGCGGCGGCCATTTGCAGCAGGATCGCTTGCGTCGAGACCTTCACGGTCGGCACCGCGATCCTGTCGCTGGGCTTGATGTCGGCCAGCGTCTTGATGTTGGCATCGCGCGAAATCAAGGCGAGTGGCAGGGCCGAGCTTGCGACAATCGCCTTCACGCCACCCTTGGTGCGGTCGTTGAGAAGCAGCAAATTGCCGACGCCGGTGTTCACCGCGTCGATTTTGCCGGAGAGCAGCGCATCGGTCTGCGCGCCGCCGCCGCTGAGGTTGACCCAGTTGACCTTGAAATCCTTCAGGCCGAGCTTGGCGGCCTGCTTCTCGATCAGGTTCATCTTCTCCATCACATGGCTCGGCAGGTACACGATGCCCGGTTGCCGTGTGATGGTGATCTCGGTCTTTTGCTGTGCGAAGGCGGGGCCCGCACCGAGAAGTGCCAGCCACACTATTGCGGTACGATAAATCTTGCTCGGCAGCGTCTTCATTGCCTTGTTCTCCCTGCTTGTTTCGTCCCGATGGTCCGGCTGTCGCGGACTTTGCGTCCCCTCTCGCGAGGGGTTATGTCTTGGGCGAGAAGGCTATCCGGGCGTCGCGGGCGGGTCTAATCCAAAGGGTAGATGGATCGATACAATTCTTGTATTGATGAAAAAGCCTGCTGCGGGGAGCGTCCGTTGTTCGAACTCAATCAGCTCGTCTGTTTCGTGACGCTGGCCGAGGAGCTGCACTTCGGCCGCGCCGCGCGCAGGCTGGCGATGACGCAACCGCCGCTCAGCCGGCAAATCCAGCTTCTCGAACATCATCTCGATACCAAACTGTTCGACCGCACCAGCCGCACCGTGCGTTTGACGCCTGCGGGAGAGCGGTTTCTCGTCGAGGCGCGCCAGATCCTGCGGCTGGCGGAGGGTGCGTCGTCGCTCGCCAGGAAAGTGGCGCTCGGGAAAACCGGCTCGATCCGGATCGGCTTCACCGCCGCATCCGCTTACGATTTCGTGCCCCGTCTGGTGACGGCATGTCAGACCGAATTGCCGGATGTCGATCTGTCGTTGAAGGAGATGGTGTCCGGCGACCAGATGGAAGCGCTCGGCTCGGGTCAGATCGATATCGGCTTCATCCGCCCGCTTCTGGTCCGGCACGGCATCGAATCCATGAAGGTGTTCGCCGAGGGCATGTGCCTTGCGGCGCCTGCGGGACATCCGCTGGCGCGCAAGAGGTCGCCCACCTTGCGCGACCTGCACGAGCAGCCATTCGTGATGTATTCACCGCACGAGTCCCGTTACTTCCACGAACTGGTCGTGGCGCAACTGGCGCAGGCCAACGTGCAGCCGCGCTACGTGCAGTAT
This sequence comes from [Pseudomonas] carboxydohydrogena, assembly GCF_029030725.1. Lineage (NCBI taxonomy): Bacteria > Pseudomonadati > Pseudomonadota > Alphaproteobacteria > Hyphomicrobiales > Nitrobacteraceae > Afipia > Afipia carboxydohydrogena. The sequence goes on along the minus strand of NZ_CP113162.1, from coordinate 2,967,881 downwards.
CTCGGGCAGGTTCATTCCCTGCTGTCGCTGGTGCGGGCGGGACTCGGCCTCGCGCTGGTCCCGGCATCCGCGACCGGACTTCACCTCGATAATGTGGTGATGCGGCCGGTCGCGTTGCGCGCGAAAGCGCCGGTCGAGGTGCATGCGGTCTGGCGGCGCGATGCCGCCTCGCCGCTGATTCCACAGATCGTCGCAATCGCCAAGCGGCTGGCGCACCGGCCGCGCCGCCGCTGACTGTCAGCGGTTCAGTATTGCGCGTCCTTCTCGTCCTCGGACATCGAGCCGATGGCGGCGGTCGGCATTTCCCGCAGGCGCTTGAGGCCGAGCAGCCGCTCGCGAACGATCACGAAAATGCCTGCACCGGCGATGATGGCCGCTCCGCCGAGAACGTAAACCGTCGGCACCTCGTCGAAGATCCAGTAGCCGAGCATGAACGCCCAGATCATCGCGGAATAATCCAGCGGCGCGAGAAACGAGGCGGGTGCGTAACGGTAGCTCTCGGTAAAGCCCATCTGGCCGAGGCCGCCGGTGATTCCGATTCCGATCAGCAGCAACCAGTGCAGCGGTGTTGCCGGCATGGCCCAGCCGAGCGGAATCGTGAACAGCGAGGACGCCAGCACGATCAGCGCCATGAACGTGACGACGGCTGGCGTCGTCTCTGTCGCCGTGATGCGACGGATCTGGATGGTCGCGCCCGCGGTCGTGCATGCGTTCATCAGCGCGAACATGATGCCGACACCGATCGTCGAGGACCAGGCGACGTGGTTCCGAAAATACGGAACGAGCATCAGCAGCACGCCGAAGAATCCGACGGCGACGGCGGACCACCGGTAAGCCCGCACTTCTTCCTTGAGAACGAGCCACGAGAATACGACCGTCAGCAGCGGTGCGATATAGACGATGGCGGTGTAATCGCCGATCGGCATCCGTGCCAGGGCGGCGAAGGTGCAGAATGTCCCGACCACGGCGAAGCTGCCGCGGATGAGGTGAGCGGCCGGATCTTTCGTCCTGAACGCCTGGTCGAGTTCGCCGCGCAGTCCGAAGAAAAGAAAGATCGGAATAAAGGCGAACAGCGAGCGGAAGAAGGCGACCTCTCCGGCGGGATAGGCTCCTTCCAGATAGCGTGCCTGGGCGCCCATCAGCGCGAACATGATCGTGCTGAAAAGCTTGAACGTAATCGCCGGAATAATTTTCATGGAACAGGTCGTATAGCGGGCGGGCAAGATGCGCCGCCACGATGTAGCATTCTTTGCAATGCTGTCGTCAATTATTGCTATGGGTCGGCGATCGGCTGCCGGAAAGACATCCTGCCGGCTGCCTGCGATATGGCTTTACCCTGCGGGCGACAGGCTTTTCCGCAAGGCCGAGAGCGTGTGCTTGAATCCCTGCGGTCCCGCGACCATCCGCTCCATCAACAGCGCGCCCTCCAGCGCCGACAGAATCATGCGCGCGGCTTCCTTGGCCTTGAGCGTCTTGCGAACTTCGCCGTTCGCGAGCCCTTCGGTGTAAACCTTTTCCAGCCAGGTAATGTGTTCCTGAAAGAACTCCGTCGTGCCCGTTCGCAGGCTTTCGGGAAGGGTTTCGAGTTCGGCGGCAAGCGCCGCGCACAGACAGCCAAGGCTTTGCTCGACGCCGGTCAGATAAAGACGCCCGTACGCCTCGACGCGGTCGAGCGCGGAGGAATGCCTGGTGACGATCATGGAGAGCCCTTTGGCATATCGTGCGCGGTAGGCTTTCAGCACCTCGACGACCAGCGTCTCCTTGGTCGAATAATGATGGTGGATGCTTGCCTTGCGAATGCCCACCGTGTCCGACAGGTCTGCGTAGCTGAATCCGGAATAGCCGCGACGGCGGATGAGAATTTCCGCTTTCTGCAAAAGGACGGTTTTGGTCTCGAGTGTGGTTGCCTGGGCCATCGGGCGGCTGTCCTGTCGTATCGTCCTGCAACTTATACGTTAATCGTGCGCAAATACCCACGCTAAATTGTCGGGCCGCCCTGCTGTGCAACGGCTGCCAGCGCGCCGTCATCGGACTTTACGACAAACCTTCTAGTAGGTAGGCTTCCGGAGCGATTGCGCCATGGCCATCCGCAAAAAGCGGCAGGCGGCGTGCGGAACAGGGAGGATTTCACCCGCATCTCGAAGACGCGGTCCCGCTAGGCGTAGCGGATACCGCCAGAAACCCATGACATCTCTTAGGGAGAGAACCATGAAGAGTAACGGAAGGGCCGTTTATGACGAGAAAGCCCGTCATATGGCCGAACAGATGGTGCTGGCCGAGCAGCGCCAGATTGCGCAACGCGCCGAAGACGAGTGCGATTGCAAGGAAGGCATGTTTCCCCAAAGGGGGCTATCGAGCCGGCGCGGTTTTTTGTTTGCGGCAGGTTCTGCCGCAGGCGCACTCGGAGCCATGAGATTTGCGCACGCCGAGGCCGCCAAGGCGCCTCCCGGTGCGGTGTATTTCGATACTCCTGACGATCCGACCAAGGAGCAGGGGCGTCCCGTGGGAGCCGATGGCGGTTATGGCTCGCGGTCGCAGTTCGAAACCGAGGTTCGGGTGCGTTATCCGACCCCGAATGAAAACACCTCGTGGAGCCTGACGCCGCTGGACCGGGGCCTCGGCAACATCACGCCGTCGGGTCTTCATTTCGAGCGCCACCATGGCGGCATTCCGACGATCGATCCGGCCCGGCACACCATGCTGGTCCACGGCATGGTCAACAAGCCGATGACCTTTTCGATGGCCGACATCAAGCGGCTGCCCAGCGTCACCCGCAAGCATTTCATCGAGTGCTCCGGCAACGGGCTGACGGAATGGAATAAGCCGACCATGAAGACCGTGCAGGGCACGCATGGCCTGCTCAGCACGTCGGAGTGGACGGGGGTGCAGTTTTCGACCTTCGCCCGCGAAGTCGGACTGAAGGACGGCGCCGCCTGGGTGCTCGCCGAGGGCAGCGATGCCGCGGTGATGACGCGCTCCATCCCGATCGAGAAGATGCTCAAGGATGCGCTCATCGTTTACGGACAGAACGGCGAAGCCATCCGTCCGGAGCAGGGCTATCCGCTGCGGCTTCTGCTGCCCGGTTACGAGGGCAACACGCACATCAAATGGCTGCGGCGGCTGGACGTGAGCGACAAGCCGTTCATGACGCGCGAGGAGACGTCCAAGTACACCGACCTCCTCGGCAACGGCAAGGCGCGCATCTTCAGTCTGGACATGGATGCGAAGTCGGTCATCACCTTCCCGTCAGGCGATATGAAACTGCCGGGGCCGGGTTTCTACAACATCCAGGGTCTGGCCTGGACCGGCCGCGGGCGCATCCAGTCCGTGGACGTGTCGATGGATGGCGGCAAGACCTGGTATCCGGCCCGGATCGATTCGACGCCGGAGCCGATGTGCACGGTGCGCTTCAGCTTCCCGTGGATGTGGGATGGCAAGGCGGCCGTCCTGCAAAGCCGGTGCATCGATGAGACCGGATACGTGCAGCCGACGTTGAAGCAACTGGTGGACATTCGCGGATCGAATGGTCCGTTCGGGTCGATCTACCATCTCAATGCGATTCAGAGCTGGGCCGTGAGCGAGGCAGGGGAGGTCACCAATGTCCATGCATAAAAAAACCCTGTTGCTGATTGCGGGCGTCGTCCTGATGCTTTCAGGCAGCGCACAGGCTCAATCGATCATCGATCACTATGGCTTCGGCAAGCAGGCCACCGATCAGGATATCGCCAGATATTTCTCGATCCCGCCGTCCGGACGGGGGCTTCCCGCTGGCAGCGGCACCGCGAAAGCCGGCGCGACCGTCTTTGCCGATAATTGCGCGATTTGTCACGGCGACAAGTTGGAGGGAAATCCGGCGAAGGGAATCGGCGGCGACAAGCTGCTCGGTGGTCGTGGCTCGCTGGCGACCAAGACGCCGGTCAAGACCGTCGAAAGCTATTGGCCCTACGCCACGACGCTGTTCGATTACATCAAGCGAGCGATGCCGTTCAGCGCGCCGGGCTCGCTGACCGACGATCAGGTCTACAGCGTGGTCGCTTACATTCTTGCGGAAGGCAAGGTCATCAAACTGACCGAAGTGATGAACGCGCAGACCCTTCCGAAGGTCGCAATGCCCAACAAGGACGGCTTCATTCCCGACAGCCGGCCCGAATTGGAGCTGTATCACTAACGGCGCGTAGTCGCTGCAATTGGCGATGGACTGGAAAGAGCGCTTCGCAAGAGGCGCTCTTTTTCATGGACAGCGCGGTGCGCATTGTGCGCAGCACTCGCACACGTCCCGAAGAATGAGAGAACAGCACGGCATATTCGATGCTCTTGAGAGGATAAGATCGCTGCGATGCGGTGCATGATCGCAAAAATCGTATCGTATGTTGGGAAAATTGACGCTCTCCCGATCCTGGATGAGTATCGAGGTCCGAAGACTCATGGAGATGATGTCTTCGGTTTGTTTGAACCGGCTGGCGGCCTCGGGACGTAATCCCAAAGGCAAGTCCGATCGGAATATCTCGTGCGAAATATGTTTGCAGGGAGGGCAACGTGACATCACGACAGAAGGATTCCGGCCGCGCGTCTGCGGCGACGCGGCGACAGTTTATCGGCGCGGGCTCGGCGATGCTGGGCGGCGCGGCGATTGCGGCGGCGAGTGGAGGCAAGGCGGCCGCGCTCGATCCGGCGGGCGATCCGAACGGGCCGCCGAACATCCCGGAATGGATGAAGGTGCCCGGCGCGGACACCGGTGGCCAGCTTTACGGCACGCCGTCGCCTTTCGAGAAGAAGGTCATCCGCAACGTCCCAAAAAACCTGAAGCAGTACACATCGGCCTCGACCCGCACGCCCTTGCAGGAGCTCGACGGCATCATCACGCCGAACGGCGTGTTCTACGAGCGCCATCATGGCGGCATCCCGGAGATCGATCCGGCGCAGCACCGGCTGATGATTCACGGCCTCGTGGAAAGGCCGACGATCTTCACCATGGATCAGATCCGGCGCTATCCGTCCGTGTCCCGCATCCACTTCCTCGAATGTTCGGGCAATCCGGGGTTCGAGGCGATCTACGGCAAGACGGCGTCGGATCTCGTTGGACTGACGAGTTGTGCCGAATGGACCGGCGTTCCGCTGAAGACGGTTCTGGATGATGTCGGTCTGAAGCCGGACGCAAAATGGATCGTCGCGGAGGGCGCGGATGCGGCGGCGCTGACCCGCAGCATTCCGATCGAGAAATGCCTCGAGGATGCCATGCTGGTCTACAGCCAGAATGGCGAGCGGCTGCGCCCCGCGCAGGGTTATCCGCTGCGCGTTTTCCTGCCGGGTTTTGAAGGCAACATGAGTGTCAAGTGGGTGCGCCGCCTGCATGTCACGAACGAGCCAGCCTATTCCCGCGAGGAGACGTCGAAATATACCGACTCCATGCCGGACGGCACGGCGCGGCAGTTCACTTTCTATATGGAAGCGAAGTCGATCATCACGCGTCCATCAGGCACGCAGAAGATCGAAAAAGGCTTCAACGAGATCACCGGCATCGCATGGACCGGCCACGGCAAGATCGCCAAGGTCGATATCACCACCGATGGCGGCAAGACCTGGCAGTCGGCGACACTCCAGGAGCCGATATTCACCCGCGCTTTGACGCGTTTCCGCTTCCCCTGGGTGTGGGACGGCAAGCCTACAGTCATCATGAGCCGCGCGACCGACGAGACCGGCTATGTGCAGCCGAGCTTCGCGGAGTTGAAAGCGGTGCGCGGCTTGAAGTCGTTCTATCACAACAATGCGATGCAGCCGTGGTCGATCGCGGAGAGCGGGGAGGTCAGCAATGCGAACGTCAAGGCTTAAGCTGGCAGGCGCCGCGATTGTTGTTCTCGCCGCCGCGACGGCCGCCGATGCGCAGCCGAAATACGGTTTCGGGAAAGTCGCGACTCCGGCGGAAATCGCCGCCTGGAATATCGACATCGACCGCGACGGAAAGGCCTTGCCGCCGGGGAAGGGCAGCGTCGCGCAGGGGCACGAGGTGTTTGCGGCCCAGTGCGCGTCATGCCACGGCGAGAAGGGCGAGGGTGGCCTCGGCGACAAACTCGTCGGCGGGCAGGGCACGCTCGCCACGCCGAAGCCGGTGAAGACGGTCGGCAGCTTCTGGCCCTACGCGCCGACGCTGTTCGACTATATCCGCCGGGCGATGCCGCTGAATGCGCCGCAGTCCCTGACCAACGACGAGGTCTATGCGGTGTCGGCCTACGTTCTCAATCTGAACGGTCTGGTGCCGGACAACGCGACGCTCGACGCCAGGTCGCTCGCTGCTGTGAAGATGCCAAACCGCGACGGGTTCGTTCAGGACCCGCGCCCGGATGCGCATAACAAGGCATGCATGAGCAACTGCTAGGTTAATCCCTCGCCGCCGCGCTTCAAAACGCGGCGGCGAGTTCCTTTGCGCCGGGACGGCTGCTCTCTGCGTCCATCCGCGCATTGGTGGCGGCGATCAGTTTCGCCACCGTGTTGTTGCGGCTGGCGACCGGATTGCGCTCATAGCCGCCCCGCTGGAAGAAGTTCGAGGTCGGCACCTGCACGCGCAACGCCTGCGGCATCGACACCATGTCGAAGCCGTTGCCGTCGCCGGTGAGGTTCATCATCTCCAGTTCGGCCGCGCTCAGCGGTTTTGTGTAACCCCTGTGCCGCGCGAAGTGGACCGAGGTCAAAAGCTTGTGCGTTTGCAGCCATGGCCCGATATCCACATCGAGATTGAGCGCGTGGATGGCGAGACCCTTCGGGGTCTTGGCGAGCCGCGCGTGCGCGCTCCACTCGTCGGGCACGGATTTGGCGAAGGCGACCATCCTGCGCAGCACGGCGATCTTGCTGGCCATGGCCTTGCGGTGCGGCTCCGGCGCGCGATGCATGGCGGCGGTGAGGCCGGCGAGGATGCCGTCGCCCTGTTCGGCGAGAACCTCGACCGTGTTGGTCGTCAGTAACTGGTTGTAGCCGAGCGCGGTCGAGATCGCACGGGCGTTGGGGCGGGGAAATTCGAGGCCAGCCTGCACATCGTATTTGCCGTTACCGCCCGCCTCGAAGCAGTAGACCCGCACCGCCTGCTCGCGGCTCACGCCGAGCGAGGCCGCGACCGCGGCATAGGCTTTCTTGAATTCGCCCTCGCTGCGCGGGCGGGACGGCGTGAACTGGAACTGTTCGGCGGCGTGGCGGACGAAATCCGTCACCACGGGCAGGGGCGGCTGTTTCGGCGGCGGCTTGTGCGGAGCAGCCGGATCGACCGGCCTCGGTGGCCCGGTATAAACCGGCGGCTGCGTCAGGACGTAATCTCCCGCGCCGATAGTTTCGCCGTTACGGCGGCGGGCATTGCGCAGGCGCCGCTTCTCCGTGACCGCGGACCAGTAAGCCTCGGCCTTTGCCTCGAAATGCTCCCGCGCTTTTTGGTAGGAGGCAAGTTTTTGGCGGTATTCGTTAATTTGGGAAGGGGCAGCGGGCGTAGTGGCGGTCTGCTGCGCGGGCGCGGCGGCCGCCGCCGGAAGCCCCGTAACCGCAAGATATATCAGCACCGGTACCGCGCAGGCGGCGTTGCGGCGCGCAGGAAATCGGCGACCCGGTCTGATACGAATGTCTAACGTCATGCGAATCCCCGCCGATAGAAGAAGTTGACCGAAGGCGCTCATCCGTTCAACCTCCCGGCAACTACAAAAAAACCCAGGGAGGGATTATGAGGTTCAAGTTCGTATCCACGGTCGCCGCACTGGTCACGGCGATGAGCATGACGGCCCCGGCAGCGCATGCCGAGCAGTTCATCAACATCCTGACCGGCGGCACGTCCGGCGTTTATTATCCGCTCGGCGTCGCGATCGGCAAAATCTACGGCGACAAGATTCCGGGTATCCGCGCACAGGTGCAGGCCACCAAGGCGTCGGTCGAAAATCTCAATCTGATCGAGCAGGGCCGTGGCGAGCTGGCCTTCACGCTCGGCGATTCGCTCAAGGCGGCTGTCGAGGGCGACGAGGAAGCGGGTTTCAAGAAGAAGCTCACCAAGCTGCGCACCATCGCGGCGATCTATCCGAACTACATCCAGATCGTCGCGACCTCCGAGAGCGGGATCAAGACGCTGGCCGATCTGAAGGGCAAGACCCTTTCCGTCGGCGCGCCGAAGTCCGGCACCGAACTGAACTCGCGCGCGATCCTCAAGGCCGCGGGCATGAGCTACAAGGATCTCAAGCAGGTGCAATACCTGCCGTTCGCGGAATCGGTCGATCTGATGAAGAATCGTCAGCTCGACGCGACCTTGCAGTCGGCGGGCCTCGGCGTCGCTTCGTTGAAGGATCTGTCGAGCTCGACCGAGATCAATGTGGTGGCGGTCCCGAAGGCGACGGTCGAGAAGATCGGCCCTCCGTTCGTGTCGGTCATCATTCCGGCCAACACCTATACCGGCCAGAAGTCCGACGTGGAAACCGCCGCGGTGGTCAATTATCTTGTGACCAACTCCGACGTCTCGGATGATGTCGCCTATCAGATGACCAAGCAGATCTTCGAGAACCTGCCGGAGCTGGCCAACGCGCACGCGGCCGGCAAGAGCATCAAGCTGGAGACGGCGGCTTCGGGCAGCCCCGCGCCGCTGCATCCGGGCGCGATCCGTTACTACAAGGAAAAAGGGATTCTCAAATAAGAATTCCGGAAAACGGTATTGAACTGAAAGATGGCCGGGCTTAGTCCCGGCCATCCATATCTCGGGCCCATGAAGAACGCGGATCAAGCGTCACGGGCGCGTCACAAGGCGACGATTTGAGCGTCGCTGCATCGATAAAGGTGGGGAATACCGATGCTGCAAGGACAAGAAGAACACATCAAGGTCGATCTCGATAATTTCGAGCATGGCTTTCCGGAAGGTTTCGGCCCCGGCTGGTGGGGGCATATGGCCTATGTCATCGGCATCGCGTTCGCCGCCTTCCAGATCATGGTAGCCGCCTGGAACTTCATTCCGAGTCAGGCGGTGCGCGGCATCCATGTCGGCTTCCTGATCCTCTTGTCCTACGGCCTTGTCGCCAACTTTACCGCGAAGACCAACTGGCAGCGTCTGCTGGGCTGGGTCACGGGCGGCGTCGGCTTCTATTGCGGCCTTTATCAATGGCTCTATTACGCCGACCTCATTCAGCGCGACGGCGATCCCACTCATCTCGATCTCGTCGTCGGCACCGTGCTCGGCCTTCTGATCTTCGACGCGACGCGCCGGCTGATGGGGTGGGCGCTGCCGCTGATGTGCGGCGCCTGTATCGTTTATTGGGCGTTCGGCCAGTATCTGCCGGCGCCGTTCGATCATCGCGGCTACTATTTCGATCAGATCGTCACGCATCTGTCCTACGGCACCGAAGGCTTCTATGGCGTGCCGATCTACGTGTCGGCGACCTACATCTTCCTGTTCATCCTGTTCGGCTCGTTCCTCGAACGCGCGGGCATGATCCAGCTCTTCACCGATGTGTCGCTCGGCCTGTTCGGCGGCACGCGCGGCGGGCCTGCGAAGGTCGCCGTGGTCGCCTCGGGCATGATGGGCACCATTTCCGGCTCGGGCGTCGCCAACGTGGTGACGGTGGGCCAGTTCACCATTCCGCTGATGATCCGGTTCGGCTATCGCCGCGCCTTCGCGGCCGGTGTCGAAGCCACAGCCTCGATGGGCGGGCAGATCATGCCGCCGGTGATGGGGGCGGTCGCCTTCATCATGGCCGAGACCCTCGGTGTGCAATACACCGTCATCGTGCAGGCCGCGCTCATTCCGGCGATCCTGTATTTCTTTTCCGCGTTCTGGATGGTGCATCTGGAAGCCGGCAAATACGGCCTCGTCGGCATGAAGAAGGAGGAGATTCCGAACGCATGGAAGGCGCTGGTCAACAACTGGTACCTGGTCCTGCCGCTGGCCGCGCTCGTCTATATGCTGTTCGAGGGATTCACCCCGCTCTACGCGGGCAGCATGGGCCTCGCCCTCACGGTGACGCTGATCCTCGGCGCGAGCATCGTCGCCGGATTCCCCGGCCAGGTGACGCGCTACATCTTCTGGATCGGTCTGGCGCTCATCATCGGCTCGCTGTTCCGCAACGGCACCAGCGTCGATATTCGCTACGTCGCGGCGATCGTGCTGGCGCTCGTGCTGCTTTCGGCCATCACGCGCGGCGGCCGCGCCACGCTGGTGGCGTGCCGCGATTCGCTGGCTGAAAGCTCGAAGTCGGCGCTGACGGTCGGCATGGCCTGCGCCATCGTCGGCACCATCATCGGCATGATGACGCAGACCGGCGTCGGCACGATCTTCGGAAGCTGGGTGATCGGGCTCGGCAAGCAGAGCCTGTTCCTGGCGCTGATCATGACGATGCTGCTGTCGATCCTGCTCGGCACCGGCATTCCGACGATCCCGACCTACATCATCGTCGCCGCGCTGGCCGCGCCCGCATTGGCGCATCTCGGCGTGCCGCTGATCGTGAGCCACATGTTCGCGTTCTATTACGGCATCATGGCGGACCTCTCGCCGCCCGTCGCGCTGGCGGCGCTCGCCGCCGCACCGATAGCCAAGGAAAATCCCGACAAGATCGGATGGGAGGCGATGCGCATCGCGCTCGCGGGTTATGTCATTCCCTTCATCGCGGTCTATTCGCCCGCGCTGATGATGCAGACCAACGATCCGATGGTGCCGGTGCTCGGCTTCTACGGGGCGGTTGCCTATGCGACGGTGAAGGCGCTGATCGCGATCGCTTTGTTCGGCATGGTGGCGATCGGCTTCCTGTTCACGCGAATGACGGTTGTGGAGCGGATTCTCACGTTTTTGGCGGCGCTGTTCTTGCTAGGCGAGTTCACCTACAGCGACGAGTTGGGCTATGTTCTGGCGGCAGCCATTCTCTTCTGGCAATGGCGGAAGCGTCCGGCTCCGCTTGCGGTCGCGCCGGAATCGTCCGCGTGAGGGTGAATTGAGGTAATCTCTTGGGCCTTTGTTTTGCCGCCGCGGGCGTCGTCAAGGTCTTGTCGGTCACGGCATTCACCCTGGCGTGGACCCATTCGATCGAAAAGATCGAATGGCAGGAGGACTGGCACGTCACTCCGCAAGGGCTGCAACTGGTCGAGGCGCGGGTGAAAGGTTCGGGCGCGGGCATGGAGCCGCCGCCCGAAGCCCGTCTCGTCAACGACTGGTTTCAATGGTCGCCGAAGATGACGCCGCTGCCGCAGGTGGTGCTGGGCAATTCCGGTCTCGCTGGGGAATGGCGGATTTGCACCGGCGGTCGTTGCCGCACGCTGTCTGACATCCTCGGCCGCCATCTCGGCGCCGAACCGACAGTCATGAAGATCTGCGATGGCGCGCCCGCGCCGAAGGCCGAGAACGGCGCGATGGACAACGCCGCCATCGCGGCCGAGCACGCGGCGGTGCGGCTGGCGGCGGCCCGCGCGGATTATGCGAAGGGCGATTTCGAGGGCGCGCGCGCGATTGCCGGCGAACTCATCCAGGCGAAGCCGGACGATGCGGATGCCTTCGAGATACGCGGCAACGCCTGGGTCGGCCTGAAGAATTATGAGAAGGCCCTCGACGATTACGACGCGGCGATCCGCCTGACCCCGAAGGTGGCGCGGCTTTACGCCAGCCGCGCGGCGGCGTTCGGCCGGTTGCGGAATTTCCGCATGGCGGTGCGCGACTACACCGACGCCGTGCGGCTCGATCACAGCGTGGCGCGGCTGCTCGACCGTGCCATCGCCTTCAGGAAAGTCCGGCGCACCGATCTGGCGCTCGACGATCTCACCGATGCGATCGGCCTCGCGCCGGATTCGGCGATGCTCTATCGGGAGCGCGGCGAGGTCTATGCACGCAACAACGCCTATGATCGTGCCATCGCGGATTACAATACCGCGATCCGCCTCGATCCGGTCGCCGTGTCGTTTCTCGATCGCGGCATGGCGTATTACCTCAAAGGAAACAAAACCGATCTCGACCATGCGCTGGCCGACTACGACCGCGCCATCGCACTCGATGACCGCATGGCTCTCGCCTACAACAACCGGGGTCTGGCGCTGCGCGACAAGGGTGAACTGGGGCGGGCCTACGCCGATTTTTCCATGGCATTACAGATCAATCCCGACCTCACGGTGGCGCGCGAACACCGCGACGCGCTCACCCCGCAGATGGCGCGGCTCGCCGGAAAGGGCCAAAAGTCGCATACGACGCTCGCCTGCGCGGCCGGTATAAAGGACTGTAACCGCCATTGAAAAAGGCGGAAGTCTGGGTCCGGAGACCGTTCGATGAGTGATGTAAAAGCCCGTTATGCCGAAATCCATGAGCGCTCGCTGCGCGACCCGCAGGGATTCTGGGCGGAAGCCGCCAGGGAGATCGACTGGTTCGAGCCCGCGAAGAAAGTGTTTGATCCAGCGATGGGCCTGTACGGCCGCTGGTTTGCGGGCGGTGTCGTCAATACCTGTTTCAATGCGGTCGATCGCCACGTCAAAGGCGGGCGGGCCGAGCAACTGGCGCTCATTCACGATTCGCCGCTGACAGACAGCATCACGACGCTCACCTTTGCGCAGTTGCAGCAGGAGGTCGAGACGCTCGGCG